>NZ_AZUS01000003.1:233410-398726 GCF_000527195.1 Streptomyces sp. CNH189 | reverse complement strand
CGGCGGGGTCTGGAGATCGTCTCCTGCCCGTCGTGCGGGCGCGCGCAGGTGGACGTGTACAAGCTGGCAGAGGAGGTCACCGCGGGTCTGACCGGCATGGAGGTGCCGCTGCGGGTCGCGGTGATGGGCTGCGTGGTGAACGGTCCGGGTGAGGCGCGCGAGGCGGACCTGGGTGTGGCGTCGGGCAACGGCAAGGGGCAGATCTTCGTGAAGGGCGAGGTCATCAAGACCGTGCCGGAGTCGAAGATCGTGGAGACGCTGATCGAGGAGGCGATGAAGATCGCCGAGCAGATGGAGAAGGACGGTATCGCGTCGGGGGAGCCGGCCGTCACCGTGAGCTGAACAGCACGGAACCGAAGGGGGCCCGAGCGTGACGATTCTGGAGAACATTCGGCAACCACGTGACCTGAAGGCGCTGTCCGAGGCGGAACTCGGTGAACTGTCCCACGAGATCAGGGAGTTCCTGGTGCACGCGGTCGCCAGGACCGGAGGCCACCTCGGACCCAACCTCGGGGTGGTGGAACTCACCATCGCCCTGCACCGCGTCTTCGAGTCGCCGGTCGACCGCATCCTGTGGGACACCGGCCACCAGAGCTACGTGCACAAGCTGCTGACCGGGCGTCAGGACTTCTCCAAGCTGCGCGGCAAGGGCGGCCTGTCCGGCTACCCCTGCCGGGAGGAGTCCGAGCACGACGTCGTCGAGAACAGCCACGCCTCCACCGCGCTCGGCTGGGCCGACGGGCTCGCCAAGGCCCGCCAGGTGCGCGGGGAGCAGGGGCACGTCGTCGCGGTGATCGGCGACGGCGCGCTCACCGGCGGCATGGCGTGGGAGGCGCTCAACAACATCGCCGCCGCCAAGGACCGGCCCCTGATCGTCGTCGTCAACGACAACGAACGCTCCTACGCCCCCACCATCGGCGGACTCGCCAACCACCTCGCCGCCCTGCGCACCACCGACGGCTACGAACGCTTCCTGGCCTGGGGCAAGGACGTCCTCCAGCGCACCCCCGTGGTCGGCCCGCCCGTCTACGAGGCGCTGCACGGCGCGAAGAAGGGCTTCAAGGACGCCTTCGCCCCCCAGGGACTCTTCGAGGACCTGGGGCTGAAGTACGTCGGACCGATCGACGGCCACGACATCAAGGCCGTGGAGTCCGCGCTGCGCCGGGCCAGACGCTTCCACGGCCCGGTCCTGGTGCACTGCCTCACCGAGAAGGGCCGCGGCTACGAACCGGCCCTCGCCCACGAGGAGGACCACTTCCACACCGTCGGTGTGATGGACCCCCTCACCTGCGCGCCCCTCGCCCCCTCCGGCGGGCCGTCCTGGACCTCCGTCTTCGGTGAGGAGATCGTCAGGATCGGCGAGGAACGCGAGGACGTGGTGGCCATCACGGCCGCCATGCTCCACCCGGTCGGCCTCGGCGCCTTCGCCGAGCGCTTCCCGGACCGGGTGTGGGACGTCGGTATCGCCGAGCAGCACGCGGCCGTGTCCGCGGCCGGCCTCGCCACCGGCGGACTCCACCCGGTCGTCGCCGTCTACGCCACCTTCCTCAACCGCGCCTTCGACCAGCTCCTGATGGACGTGGCCCTGCACCGCTGCGGGGTCACCTTCGTCCTGGACCGGGCCGGCGTCACCGGTGTCGACGGGCCCTCGCACAACGGCATGTGGGACCTGTCCGTCCTCCAGGTGGTGCCCGGCCTGCGCATCGCCGCGCCCCGCGACGCCGACCAGTTGCGCGCCCAGCTGCGCGAGGCGGTCGCCGTGGACGACGCGCCGACCCTGTTGCGCTTCCCCAAGGAGTCCGCCGGCCCGGCGATCTTGGCGGTGGACCGCGTCGGCGGGCTGGACGTCCTGCACCGGGCGGACGACCCCGAGGTGCTGCTGGTGGCGGTCGGCGTGATGGCGCCGGTCTGCCTCCAGGCCGCGGACCTGCTCCAGGCGCGCGGGATCGGCTGCACCGTGGTCGATCCCCGCTGGGTCAAGCCCGTCGACCCGGCCCTCCCGCACCTGGCCGCCGACCACCGGCTGGTGGCCGTCGTGGAGGACAACAGCCGCGCCGCCGGGGTCGGTTCGGCGGTCGCGCTGGCACTGGGCGACGCCGGGATCGACGTGCCGGTACGGCGGTTCGGCATCCCGGAGGAGTTCCTCGAGCACGCCAAGCGCGGCGAGGTGCTCGCCGACATCGGTCTCACCCCGGTCGACATCGCCGGGCGCATCAGCGCGAGCCTCGCCGTCGGGGAAGAACTCGTGAAACAGCCACAGGACGCACAGGAGCACCAGGTATGACCACCGCGGAGTCCGCGTCGGAGTCGTCACTGGCCGGGACGTTCGACCTCGGCGCGCTGCTCGCCGAGCGCGGGGCCGAACGCTACGAGCTGCACAACCGCTACCTCAACCCGCAGCTCCCGCGCATGCTGCACACCATCGGCTTCGACAAGGTCTACGAGCGGGCCGAGGGCGCCCACTTCTGGGACGCCGACGGCAACGACCACCTGGACATGCTCGCCGGGTTCGGGGTGATGGGCCTCGGCCGCCATCACCCCGTGGTCCGCAAGGCGCTGCACGACGTGCTGGACCTGTCCCTGGCCGACCTCACCCGCTTCGACTGCCAGCCGCTGCCGGGCCTGCTCGCCGAGAGGCTCCTCGCCCACAGCCCCCACCTGGACCGGGTGTTCTTCGGCAACAGCGGCACGGAGGCCGTGGAGGGCGCCCTGAAGTTCGCCCGGTACGCCACCGGCCGGCCGCGCGTGCTGTACTGCGAGCACGCCTTCCACGGCCTGACCACCGGCTCCCTCTCCGTCAACGGCGAGGCCGGCTTCCGGGACGGGTTCGCCCCGCTGCTCCCCGACACGGCGGTACCGCTCGGGGACCTCGACGCCCTGGAGCGGGAGCTGCGCAGGGGCGACGTGGCCGCCCTGATCGTGGAGCCGATCCAGGGCAAGGGCGTGCTCGAGGCACCGCCCGGCTGTCTGCGGGCCGCGCAGGAGCTGCTGCACCGGCACAAGGCACTGCTGATCGTCGACGAGGTGCAGACCGGGCTCGGCCGCACCGGCGACTTCTACGCGTATCAGCACGAGGAGGGGGTGGAGCCTGACCTGGTGTGCGTCGCCAAGGCGCTGTCCGGCGGATACGTGCCGGTGGGGGCGACGCTCGGCAGGGACTGGATCTTCAAGAAGGTCTTCTCTTCGATGGACCGGGTGCTGGTGCACTCGGCCAGCTTCGGTTCCAACGCCCAGGCCATGGCCGCGGGCCTCGCGGTCCTGTCGGTCATGGAGGACGAGCAGATCGTCGCGCACGTGCGCACCACCGGCGACCTGCTGCGGACCCGGCTGGCCGCCCTGACCGACCGCTACGAGCTGCTCGCCGACGTCCGCGGCCGGGGCCTGATGATCGGCATCGAGTTCGGCCGGCCCCGCTCGCTGAAGCTGCGCTCGCGCTGGACGATGCTCCAGGCGGCCCGCAAGGGGCTGTTCGCGCAGATGGTGGTGGTGCCGCTGCTGCAGCGGCACCGTATCCTCACTCAGGTCTCCGGCGACCATCTGGAGGTGATCAAACTGATCCCTCCGCTGATCATCGACGAGGACGACGTGAACCGGTTCGTGGACGCCTTCACCGCGGTGATGGACGACGCCCACGAGGGCGGGCTCATCTGGGACTTCGGCAAGACCCTGGTGAAGCAGGCGGTCGCCAACCGCTGACCGCGCGGTCGCACCTCGCCGGCCGCGGCGAGCGCACGGAACCTCACCGGCTTTGCCTCAGAGGCAAGGAAATTGCCTCAGGGGCAAGGTCGGGTGCTCAATAGAGGTATGAGCTCCTCCGAGACCGAACCACGGGACGAGCCTGCCGAGGCGCTCCCCGCGGTCGCTCCGCAGCTGCGCGCCCTGCGCCGGCGGTCCTCCCTGACACTGGAGGCCGCCGCCCGGCAGGCGGGCCTGTCGCCCGCCCACCTCTCCCGGCTGGAGACCGGGCAGCGCCAGCCCTCGCTGCCCATGCTGCTCTCCCTGGCCCGGATCTACGGCACGACCGTCTCCGAGCTGCTCGGGGAGTCGGCCGCCGACCGGGACGCCGTGGTGCGCGCCGCGGACATGGAATCCACGGCGGCCGGCGGCTGGACGTACTGGCAGGCCGGTGCCGCCGCGCGCGGCATGCAGGCCCTGCGGGTCCAGGTGCCGCACGGCTCCCAGGGTGACATCGTGCGCGTCCACCCCGGTGAGGAGTGGCTGTACGTCCTCAAGGGGCGGCTGCGGCTGCGCCTCGGTGACACCCTGCACCGGCTCGGTCCGGGCGACAGCGCGCACTTCGACTCGCTGACCCCGCACCGCATCGCCGCCCAGGACCCCGACGGGGTCGAGCTGCTGTTCGTCCACACCCTGCTGCAGAGTCCCACGGCCACCCTGTGCCTGGGCCCGACCCATGGAGAGACACCGTGACCGGCAAAGACATGGAAGAGAAGTTCCCGAGGGCCCTGTGGGTGAGGCTGTTCGTCTACGTCGTGGTCGGGCACCTCTTCGCGGCCTTCATCTACTTCCTCTTCGAGATGGCCCCGAAGAAGTAAGTGAGCGTGCCGCGGCAGAGGCACACGGACGTCAGTCGAGCAGGCGCTCGCGCAGCCGCTCCCTGTGGGCCGGCGTGAGGCCGAGCCCCTGCTCCAGGTACGGATCCACCCCTCCCCAGGTCTCCTCGATCGTCTCCAAGGCCGCCGCCAGATACTCCTCGCGCGCGTCGAAGAGCGGGCTGAGCAGCTCCATCACCTCGGGGGAGTAGGTGTCGGGGGAGCTGCCGCTGCGGCGCACCTTGTACCGGCGGTGCTTGGCGTTGGACTTCAGGTAGTCCTCGACGATCGCGTCCCGCTCCACGCCCACGGCGAGGAGTGTCACCGCGATCGAGAGTCCCGCGCGGTCCTTGCCGGCCGCGCAGTGCATCAGCGCGGGCACGCTGTCCTCGGCGAGCGCGCTCAGCACCTGGGAGTGCTCGCCGGTACGCGCCTTGATGGTGGTGCGGTAGGAGTTGATCATCCGGTCGGCGGCCTGGCCGCCGGAGAGAATCGCGCGCAGTTGGTCGATGTCGCCGTCGCGCACCATCTTCCAGAACTCCGCGCCGTCGGCCGGGTCGCTGAGCGGCAGGTTCACGTTGCGTACGCCCGGGAGCTCGACGTCCGGCCCTTCCAGCTTCTGGTCGGCCGCGTTGCGGAAGTCGAACACCGTGTGCAGGCCGAGCGAGGCGAGGAAGGCGGCGTCCTCCGTGGTGGCGTGGGCGAGGTGGCCGCTGCGGAACAGCACACCGTGCCGCACCCGCCGGCCGTCCACGGTCGGCAGTCCTCCGACGTCGCGGAAGTTGCGCACCCCGGTCAGCTGGGGCTCGGTCGACGGGATCTCCTGCGTCACGGACGGCTCCTCCCACTCGGCGCCGTCGCCGCGGCTCGTCGACGGGCACCACTCGACGATACGACATGCCTGCCAGGGGCAATGAGTTGTCCACAGGGCAGATGCGGGGCGAGCGGGGTGTGTGCGCGCTGTCTGGCTGTGAGTGATTCTGTTGGATTGTGTGCATCCGTCGAGGGGCTGCCGACAGGAAGATCCAGATGTCGCGAATGCTCCGCGTGTGCCGTCGTGCTTGCGGCGATTCATGCGTTCTGTCCGTTTGGGTCACTTAGTCATAAAGTGCCCCGATAGAAGAGGAGTTGAGGATGGGGTGCGTGAGCATCGTCATACCGGTGACCGTGTGCTGTCGCCATGCTCACGTAATCCCCCTTCATGGCAAGGGAATTCACTCTCGGGCTGCTTGTGCGGTCCACGCAGGGTGACGTCATTTTCCCCTTTCGATCACGGAAAAAGCCGGTTCGCGGGAACACGCGCTTGTTTCGCCGCGTCGCGGTCGCTTACGTTCCCAACCGATCCGGACGGACGCCTAATCCTGCCGCCGCCCGGAGCCCGCACACACTGACCCGACGCACGGCAGGAGCGGGGGACCCACAGGTACAACCGCCTGTTCCGGACCCCGGAGAACAGGCTTGGGGTACAGCCGCGCAGCGACGCGGCCGGACATCTCCAGTCCGCACCCGACAGCTCACCTCGTAGGCGCCGGAGAGGAATTCGACATGCCCGCGAAGGGTAAGCACCGCAGCACCAAGGCTCAGCGTTTCACCCGCTCCATCGCCGTCGCCGGAACCGGTGGCGCCGCACTCGCCCTGCCGCTGCTCGGCGCGACCGGCGCGCACGCGGCGACCCCGCAGTCGGCCCCCCAGAAGGCCGTTCAGTCCCTTTCCGTCTCCAGCCACCAGGCCACGGGCGACAAGGGCGACGAGGCCCGCACGTACACCGTGAAGGCCGGCGACTACCTCGCCAGGATCGCCGAGGCGGAGCACGTCGACGGCGGCTGGAAGAAGCTCTACGCGGACAACCGCGAGGCCGTGGGCGAGGACCCGTCGCTCATCCACCCGGGTCTGAAGCTCTCCCTCCAGGGTGAGGCCGCCAAGAGCGCCCCCCAGCAGTCGACTTCGCCGCAGGAGTCGAAGCCGGCCGCGCCCAAGGCCGCGAAGCCCGCCGCGCCCAAGGCGGAGAAGCCCGCCGAGAAGCCGGCGCAGAAGTCGTCCGAGGAGTCCTCCTCCGGGGCCTCCACCCAGACCACCTCCGGCTTCACCTCCCCGGTGTCCGGCGGCGGCATCGGCACCGCCTACAAGGTGGCCGGCGGCATGTGGTCCAGCGGTTACCACACCGGTGTGGACTTCAGCGTGCCGACCGGCACCTCCCTGAAGGCCGTCGGCGCCGGGACCGTCGTCTCCGCCGGCTGGGGCGGCGCGTACGGCAACCAGGTCGTCATCCAGCTGAACGACGGCCACTACGCCCAGTACGCCCACCTGTCCTCGCTGTCCGTCTCGGCGGGCCAGACGGTGAGCGCCGGCCAGCAGGTCGGTCTCTCCGGTGCGACCGGCAACGTGACCGGCCCGCACCTGCACTTCGAGATCCGCACCAGCCCGAACTACGGCTCGGACGTGGACCCGCTCTCCTACCTCCGCTCCAAGGGCGTCGCTCTCTGACCCCTCGCGGCACCCTTCCTGACACGCACGCCGAAGGCCGACCCCGATCCACGGGGCCGGTCTTCGGCGTATTCCGGGCTTGGTCAACATTTGGGGAGTGGCTTATCTCACCGCACGTCAACCCTCCCCTACGGTCGCGTAGGTCACATCGGAAGGTGAATCATGTCCGGCTGTGGCAGACGATTCGAAGAGTGACAAGGCAAGAGTGATCGGGTCGTACGTGGCGGTGGGGGACAGCTTCACCGAGGGCGTCGGCGACCCCGGCCCCGACGGGTCGTTCGTCGGCTGGGCCGACCGGCTGGCCGTCCTGCTCGCCGACCGCAGGCCCGAGGGCGACTTCCGGTACGCCAACCTCGCCGTGCGCGGCAAGCTGCTGGACCAGATCGTGGCCGACCAGCTTCCCAGGGCGGTCGAACTCGCCCCCGACCTGGTCTCGTTCTGTGCGGGCGGCAACGACATCCTGCGCCCGGGGACCGACCCGGACGAGGTGGCCGAGCGCTTCGAGCGGGCCGTCGCCCGGCTCGCCGCGACGGCCGGCACGGTGCTGGTGACCACCGGGTTCGACACCCGTGGCGTCCCCCTGCTCAAGCATCTGCGCGGCAAGATCGCCACGTACAACGGGCACGTGCGGGCCGTCGCCGACCGCTACGGCTGCCCGGTGCTCGACCTGTGGTCCCTGCGCAGCGTGCAGGACCGCAGGGCCTGGGACGCCGACCGGCTGCACCTGTCGCCCGAGGGGCACACCCGGGTCGCGCTCCGCGCGGGCCTGGCCCTCGGCCTGACGGTCCCCGCCGACCCGGAGCAGGCCTGGCCGCCGCTGCCGCCGCGCGGCACCCTGGAGATCCGCCGGGACGACGTCCACTGGGCCCGCGAGTACCTGGTGCCCTGGATCGGTCGCCGGCTGCGCGGCGAGTCCTCGGGTGACCACGTGATCCCCAAGGGAACGCTCTCCCCGGACGACATCAGGGTACGGATCGCGGCGGTCGCCTGAGCGCCGAACGCCCCTCACGCGAGGGCCGGGTCCGGGCCCCTCCGGAACCTCCTGGACCGGACCCGGCCCCGTGGGCTCTTCCACAACCCGGCCCTGGCGTCGCGGGCGCCGCACATAATGGAATCTCCGATCGATTCCACGTGGAGGTACCGTGGCCGCTTCTCCGAACCTCGGGCCGGGTTCAAGGGCCCTGCGGCCGTTGGCCTTCGGCGCGGACCCGAGCGGCGGGCGCATGGCGCGCATCCGCAGGTCCCCGCACTTCGAGAACGGCGTCTTCCGGAACCCGGGCGGCCCGGCCCGGATGCGCCCCACGGGGTCGAACCGTGACCTGGCGAAGCTCTACCTGGACAAGGACGCCCGCTCCCGGCGCGCCCCGCAGGGCGCGATCCCGGTGCATCCCACCACCCTCGCGGACATCTCCCGCCCGCCCGCCACCGGGCTGCGCGTGACGTGGGCGGGCCACTCCAGTGTGCTCGCGGAGATCGACGGGCAGCGGGTGCTGTTCGACCCCGTGTGGGGTGAGCGCTGTTCCCCCTTCCCCTTCGCCGGGCCGAAGCGGCTGCACCCCGTGCCGCTGCCGCTCGCCGCGCTCGGACCGGTCGACGTCGTGGTGATCTCCCACGACCACTACGACCACCTGGACCTGCCCACGATCAAGGAGCTGGCCGGCACGGACACCGTGTTCGCGGTGCCGCTCGGCGTGGGCGCGCACCTGGAGCGCTGGGGCGTGTCCGCGGACCGGCTGCGCGAGCTGGACTGGCAGGAGTCGACGCGGGTCGGCGGCCTCACGCTGACCGCCACCCCGGCCCGTCACTTCTGCGGCCGGGGCCTGCGCAACACCCAGCACACCCTGTGGGCCTCCTGGGTCGTCACCGGCGAGCGGCACCGGATCTACCACAGCGGCGACACCGGCTACTTCGACGGCTTCCGGGACATCGGCGCGGCCCACGGCCCGTTCGACGCGACGATGATCCAGGTCGGCGCCTACTCGGACTTCTGGCCGGACATCCACATGACGCCCGAGGAGGGCGTGCGCTCGCACCTCGACCTCCAGGGAGGCGAGCCGGGCGGTGTCCTGCTGCCGATCCACTGGGGCACCTTCAACCTGGCCCCGCACCCGTGGGCGGAGCCCGCGGAGTGGATGCGGGCCGCGGCCGGCGCGGTCGGGCAGGCGGTCGCCTTCCCGGTTCCGGGCCGGCCTTTCGAGCCGGCCGGCGACCTTCCCGTACGTCCCTGGTGGCGGGACGTGTCCCGGCCGCTGGACCGCGAGTGGCCCGTTCCTGAGATCACCCCGCAGGCGTCCCGTGACGGCCTCGACCTGGTGGGTGAGGACTGATGCCGCGCCGCGAGAGCGTGTGGATCTCCCGATGAGTCCACGCACGTCCCCGGCCGGCCGGACGGTCACGATCCGGAGAGCCGTCGCGAGGGACGCCAAGCGGCTGACGCGGATCGTGCGCGGCTCCGGCGCCTACGAGGGCAGATACGCCACCGCGGTCGCGGGCTACCGGGTCGGTCCCGACTACATCGAGGCCCACCGTGTCTTCGTGGCGGTCGACGCCGACGGAGACGGCCACGAAGGGCGGGTCCTCGGGTTCTACTCGCTCGTCCTCGCGCCGCCGGAGCTCGACCTGCTGTTCGTCGCCGACGAGGCGCAAGGACGGGGGATCGGACGACAGCTCGTCGCGCACATGCGGTCCGAGGCCCGGGCCGCCGGGCTCGACCGTGTCCTGGTCGTCTCGCACGTCCCCGCCGAGGGTTTCTACCACCGCGTCGGCGCGGTGCGGACCGGGACCGTGCCCGCGAACCCGCCCGCCATACCGTGGGACCGTCCCGAACTCGAGTTCCGCACCTCTTCGCGATGAACAAAAAGTCTGTGCCGGCGAAGTGAGAATTGAACGGGCTGTGACATGAGAGATTGTGGCGCAATGACCGGAGCGAAATCTCGTCATTAGGCCAGGTCATTTCCGCGTGCTACTGTCTGTCTCAGTTGCAGTTGTGGTTCCCGAAAACATCGGGTGCCCCATCCGGTTCCGCCGGCTGGGGGCGCCTGCTTTTCCGGTCATTTCCGGGCGGGGTAATCATCGCGGCGACACGGCGTCCGCACGGTGCGGATGCCGATGCACTGCCCCGAAGGAGATATGAACATGGCTGCTGGAACCGTGAAGTGGTTCAACGCGGAAAAGGGCTTCGGCTTCATCGAGCAGGACGGTGGCGGCGCCGACGTCTTCGCCCACTACTCGAACATCGCCGCGCAGGGCTTCCGCGAGCTGCTCGAAGGCCAGAAGGTGACCTTCGACATCGCGCAGGGCCAGAAGGGCCCGACGGCCGAGAACATCGTCCCGGCCTGACGCCCGCACACAGACTGCAGCTGGGGCCCGCATCCTTCGGGGTGCGGGCCCCAGCTGCATCCCCGATTTCTTGGTCGGCCCGCATCTGTTTCTTTTCCCATCGGTCCATACTCGTAATTCTCCGCGCTGCTCGTTTCCGCGGGAAATTCCTTGATATGCGCCATGTCGAGGAAGGTTCCCATGAACCCCACGCGTAACAACGACCGCGCGCGTAACAACGACCGCACACGTGGCAACGACCGCACACGTGGCAACGGCCGCGGCCGTCGGCCTGCCGCCGTGCGAGGCGAGTTCGCACCGCCCCGGACGATCACCCCCGCACTGCCCCCCGTCGAGACGTTCGCCGATCTCGTCATGCCCGAGCGGCTGCTGGCCGAACTCGGCCACCAGGGAGTGACCGTGCCGTTCCCGATCCAGGGCGCGACACTGCCCAACGCCCTGGCGGGCCGTGACGTACTGGGCCGCGGGCGCACCGGCTCCGGCAAGACCCTCGCCTTCGGTCTCGCCCTGCTCGCCCGCACCGCCGGCCGGCGTGCCGAACCCCGCCGGCCGCTCGGGCTGATCCTCGTGCCGACGCGTGAGCTGGCGCAGCAGGTGACCGACGCGCTCACGCCGTACGCCCGCTCCGTCAGGCTGCGGCTGGCCACCGTGGTGGGCGGGATGTCGATCGGACGGCAGGCCGGCGCGCTGCGCGGCGGGGCCGAGATCGTCGTCGCGACGCCCGGACGGCTCAAGGACCTCATCGACCGCGGCGACTGCACGCTGGACGACGTGGACACCACTGTGCTGGACGAGGCCGACCAGATGGCCGACATGGGATTCATGCCGCAGGTCACCGCGCTGATCGACCAGGTGCGCCCGGACGGGCAGCGGATGCTGTTCTCCGCCACCCTGGACCGCAACGTCGACCTGCTGGTCCGCCGCTATCTGACCGACCCCGTCGTGCACTCGGTGGACCCGTCGGCCGGCGCGGTCACGACGATGGAGCATCACGTCCTGCACGTCCACGGCGCCGACAAGCACGCCGCCACGACCGAGATCGCGGCCCGTGACGGCCGCGTGATCATGTTCCTGGACACCAAGCACGCCGTGGACCGGCTGACCCAGGACCTGCTCGACAGCGGAGTCCGGGCCGCCGCCCTGCACGGCGGCAAGTCGCAGCCGCAGCGCACCCGCACGCTCGCGCAGTTCAAGACGGGGCACGTCAACGTGCTGGTGGCGACCAACGTCGCGGCGCGCGGCATTCACGTCGACAACCTCGACCTCGTCGTGAACGTCGACCCGCCGACCGACCACAAGGACTACCTGCACCGCGGCGGCCGTACCGCCCGCGCCGGGGAGTCCGGCAGCGTCGTCACGCTCGTCACGCCGAGCCAGCGCCGCGGCATGGTCCGCCTCATGGCGGATGCCGGTATCCGGCCGCGCACCACTTTGGTCCGCCCGGGCGACGAGGCACTGAGCCGGATCACCGGGGCGCAGGCCCCGTCCGGCGTCCCGGTCGTCATCACGGCACCGGTGACCGAACGCCCCAGGCGCGGGACCTCGCCCCGGGGCCGACGCCGCCCTTCCTCGGCGGCCCGGCGCGCGTCCGTGCGCCGGCCCGTCCTCGACACGGCGGCCTAGGGTCTTCCGTTGCGCGTCAGCCCGCCCATCTCCGCAGGAGGCACCTTTGACCGTGATCCGGATGAAGCACCGCTCGGCGGACGCCGACACCGCGCGCAGGAAGGCCGTCGACGTCATGGACGCGGCCGGACCGCGGGTCTGTGACGACATGAGCGTCGAGGTGGCGCTGGCCGTCATGGCCGCCGCGCGCACCGGCCGGCTGGCCGTCTGCGACCAGGACGACCAGCGCGTCGGCCTGGTGACCCGGAGCGACCTCACCGCCGTCCGCGACAGCGGCGCCCACCCGGACCGCGTCCGCCTGCGCGACATCCTCGGCGACCGCGACCGCGTCTCGCTCGCCGCCTGCTGAGACACCACGCGTTCGCTTCGGCGCGACCGAAGTCGCCACTCACGGTGTGGGCCCCACCGGTACGCCGGCGGGGCCCACACCGCGTGAAGCGGGTCGGCGTCGGCAGGGCCGGTGCGGCATCGGAGCCGGCGGATGGTGTAGTAGTTCCTGTGGGGCCCTGGTGCCGGACGGCACCAGGGCCCCACCACGAGTTCCGCAGAGAGGTGCAATGACAGCAGACGACACGTTCGGCCGTCTCGACGACGAGGACTACCCCGCCTACACCATGGGCCGGGCCGCCGAGATGCTCGGTACCACCCAGGGCTTCCTCCGCGCCCTCGGCGAGGCCCGTCTCATCACGCCGCTCCGCTCCCCGGGCGGCCACCGCCGCTACTCCCGCTACCAGCTGCGCATCGCCGCCCGCGCCAGGGAACTCGTCGACCGGGGCACGCCCATCGAGGCCGCCTGCCGGATCGTCATCCTCGAGGACCAGCTGGAGGAGGCCCAGCGCCTCAACGCCGAGTACCGGCGCGCCGCCGAAGCGGGGCACCCGACGGCCGAATGAGACGAGCGTGCCCGCCGGTGTCGGCGGGCACGGAACGTCGTACGCGTCGGCCGGTGACGGGAGTCGCGCGGCCGGATCCCGGCTCAGGCGTCGATGATGACCGGGATGACGAGCGGCCGACGGCGGTGGGTGCGGAACGCCCAGTTCGCCACGGCGCGGGCGACCAGCTGTTCCAGCTGATGCGCGTCCCCGACGCCCTCCTCGGCCGCGGTGGCCAGGGTCTTCTCGATGACCGGAATCACCGGCTCGAACGTGGTGTCGTCGTGGACGAAGCCGCGGGCCAGGAAGTCGGGGGGCTCGGTGAGGGCGCCGGTGTCCGCGTCGACGATCGCCACCACGGTGACGACACCCTCGGCGGCGAGGGTGAGGCGGTCCTTCAGGGACGCCTCGGTGGCGCCGCCGACTTCCATGCCGTCCACGTAGACGTTGCCGGCGGGGACCTTCCCGGTGATGGACGCCTTGCCGTCGACCAGGTCGACGACGACACCGTCCTCGGCGATGACGACCCGCTCGGGGTCGACGCCCGTCCGGATGGCGAGGTCGGCGTTGGCCCGCAGGTGGCGCCACTCGCCGTGCACGGGCATGACGTTGCGGGGTTTGACGATGTTGTAGCAGTAGACGAGTTCGCCGGCGCTGGCGTGCCCCGAGACGTGCACCTTGGCGTTGCCCTTGTGGACCACGTGGGCGCCCCACCGGGTGAGTCCGTTGATCACCCGGTAGATGGCGTTCTCGTTGCCGGGGATCAGGGAGCTGGCCAGCAGGACGGTGTCGCCCTTGCCGATGCGGATCATGTGGTCGCGGTTGGCCATCCGGGACAGCGCGGCCATCGGCTCGCCCTGGGAGCCGGTGCACACCAGGGTGACCTTGTGGTCCGGGAGCTTCTCCAGCTCCTTCGTGCTGACGACCAGACCGGAGGGGACCTTCAGATAGCCGAGGTCACGGGCGATGCCCATGTTCCGGACCATCGACCGGCCGACGAAGGCGACCTTGCGGCCGTACTGGTGGGCGGCGTCCAGGACCTGCTGGATGCGGTGCACGTGGCTGGCGAAGCTGGAGACGATGACCCGGCGCGGAGCGGTGCGCATCACCTGCTCGATCGCCGGGTTCAGCTCACGCTCGGAGGTGGTGAAGCCGGGGACCTCGGCGTTGGTGGAATCGGTGAGGAACAGGTCCACGCCCTCCTCGCCGAGGCGGGCGAAGGCGCGCAGGTCGGTGATGCGGTCGTCGAGAGGGAACTGGTCCATCTTGAAGTCACCGGTGTGCAGCACCATCCCGGCCCGGGTGCGCAGGGCGACCGCGAGACTGTCGGGGATGGAGTGGTTGACCGCCACGAATTCGCAGTCGAAGGGCCCGAAGTCGCGCCGGTCGCCCTCCCGCACCCGCACCGTGCGCGGGCGGATGCCGTGTTCCTTGAGCTTGGCCTCCAGGAAGGCCAGGGTCAGCTTGGAGCCCACGACGGGAATGTCGGACCGCTCGCGCAGCAGGTACGGCACACCGCCGATGTGATCCTCGTGTCCGTGGGTGAGTACCACCGCCACGACGTCGTCCAGCCGGTCCCGGATGGAGGTGAAGTCCGGCAGGATCACGTCCACGCCGGGCTGGGTCTCCTCGGGGAAGAGCACGCCGCAGTCGACGATGAGCAGTTTGCCGCGGTGCTCGAAGACGGTCATGTTGCGGCCGATCTCACCCAGGCCGCCCAGGGGGGTGACCCGCAGCCCTCCTTCGGGAAGGGGTGGGGCGGCTTTCAGTTCGGGGTGTGGATGACTCATACCTCGACGTTACCCGGAGATGGGGAGGCGCTGATCCACTGCCCGCCTGTTCCGGTGAGCGCCCGGTGCGCCACCTCGCGGGCGGTCGCCGGTGTGCGGGGACGCCGCACGACGACGGGCGGGCCGCAGTCGCTCTCCGGCCCGCCCGTCGTACGCCGGGTCCTCAGGGGGTGGTGGTGACGGACCGCGGCCGGGCCTGGGCGGCCGCCTCCGCCGCCAGCCGGCGCCGCCGGGTCGCCGGTCCGAACACCGCCAGGACCAGCGCGCCGAGCGTCCAGGTGCCCGCGATGACCATGAAGACGGCCTGGTAGCCGACGCCGTTGTACACACCGGCGATCATCAGCGGCCCCACCGCGTTCGACAGCCGCCCCAGACCGTAGGCGATGCTGGTGCCCAGCGAGCGGCCCTCGGTGCTGTACAGCTCGGGGGCGTAGGCGTACGCCAGGGCCGTGTAGCCGCGCTCGAACAGGTTGACCAGGAAACCGAAGACGACGATCAGCACCGGGGTGAACGTCAGCCCGTAGAGCAGGCCGGACACCGCGATGACCAGGCCGAACACCACCAGGCACCACTTGCGCTCGAAGCGGTCGGTGACCATCGCCGCGAGGAAGGAGCCGAGCGGCGCGCCCACCGTCGTCAGCGCGACGTAGAAGATCGAGTCCTCCACGCTGACGCCCTCGGCGGCCAGCAGGGTCGGCGCCCAGCTGGAGTACCCGAAGAAGCCGATGGTCTGGGTGATCCACAGGACCGACAGCAGGATCGTCGGGTACAGGAACTTCTTGTCCTTGAGCATGCCGAGGCCCGGCTTGACCACCGGACCCTTGGGCTTCGGCTGCCGGGGCTCGGGCAGCGGGCCGTGCTCGGCCACCGCGTGGGCCTCGACGCGGGCCAGCGTCGCTTCCGCCTCCTCGTGCCGGCCGCGCGACTCCAGCCACAGCGGGGACTCCTCGAGCCGGCGCACGAGGAACAGGAAGAGCGCGCCCAGCGAGCCCCACAGGTAGACCAGCCGCCAGGACCAGTCGGACATCGGCACCACGGCGGAGGCGATGAGGTTGGTGACGGGCGTGCCGCAGATCCCGACGACGATGGCGTACGCCTGGAACTTGCCGCGCTTGGCGCTGGGGAACAGTTCGCTGATGTAGACGACGGCGACCACGGTCATCGCGGACAGGCCCGCCGAGGTCAGCACGCGGAACAGCCCGAGGGACCAGATGTCCCAGGCGAAGACGCAGGCGAACGACCACACCGTGAACCACAGGGTGGTCAAGGTCAGCGTCCGTTTGCGGCCCAGCCGGTCGGCCATCCCGCCGGCCACGACCGCGCCGACGAACATGCCCACGAACGACAGCGAGGTGACGTACGCGACGTGGTTCACGTCGGAGCCCCACTGCTCGCGCACCACCGGTGCCGTGATGGCGAAGGTGTTGATGTCCGCGAACTCGAAGAAGTACGCGAACGCCACCGCGAGGATCGTCTTCTTGTGGAACTTCGTGATCGGCAGCCGGTCGAGCCGGTTCGCCGCGTTGGTGGTGCGGATGTGCTGCACTGCACGCTCCTGGGAAGGTGGGACCGGTCTCACGGGGCCGGGGTGACGTCAGCGGGCCTCTTCGGGCCAGTACAGACGCGAGGGGTTGTCGACCAGCAGCGCCCGCCGGCGCTCGGCGGTGGTCGCGATGTGCGGGACGTGGTCGACCAGCAGACCGTCGTCGGGCATGTGGTCCTTCAGGTTCGGGTGCGGCCAGTCGGTGCCCCACAGCGCCCGGTCGGTGAACTCCTCGACGACCTTGCGGGCGAACGGCACCACGTCCCGGTAGGCGTGCCGCTCCCCGTCGAGCGCGGGCGGTCCCGTGACGGTCAGCCGCTCGGGGCAGGACACCTTCACCCACACGTCGTTCGCCTCCACGAACCGCAGGAAGCGCGCGAAGCCGGGCCCGTCCGGGCCGGCGGTGACGTCCGGGCGGCCCATGTGGTCGATCACCAGCGGTACCGGCAGGGAGGCGAAGAACGACTCCAGGTCCGGCAGGTCCGCCGCCTCGAAGTACAGGACGACGTGCCAGCCCAGCGGCGCGATCCTGCGGGCCACCGCCTCCAGCGCCTCGCGGGGCGCCGCGTCCACCAGGCGGCGGACGAAGTTGAAGCGCACCCCGCGCACCCCGGCGGCGTGCAGCCGGCGCAGCTCCGCGTCGGTGACGTCCGGGCGGACCGTCGCCACCCCGCGGGCGCGCCCGCCGGCCGCGTGCAGGGCGTCCACCAGGGCGCTGTTGTCCGCGCCGTGGCAGGTGGCCTGCACGATCACGTTGCGGTCGACGCCGAGGTGGTCGCGCAGCGCGAACAGGTCGTGCTTGGAGGCGTCGACCGGCGTGTACTTCCGCTCGGGGACGAAGGGGAACTCGGCGGCGGGGCCGAAGACGTGGCAGTGGGCGTCCACCGTTCCCGGCGGCAGGACGAACGTGGGTGTGCTCGGTCCCCGGTACCGGTCGAGCCAGCCGGGGGTGACCGCGGTGTCGTGGTCGGTCATCGTGCTCCTCGAATCTCAGTCGACGTAGGTGAGGCCCAGCTCGGCCAGCGGGCCGCGCATGCCGTACATGTCGAGCCCCAGCTCACCGGCGCGGAACCGCTGCCGCTTGTCCTCCTCCGCCGCCTCGCGCCGCGCGGACGCCTCGGCGACCTCGGCGGCGCGGGCGGCGGGGACGACCACCACGCCGTCGGCGTCGGCGACGATCACGTCACCGGGCTCGACCAGGGCGTTGGCGACGACGACGGGCACGTTCACCGAACCCAGGGTGGCCTTGACCGTGCCCTTGGCGTTCACCGCCCGGGAGAAGACGGGGAAGTCCATCCCGCGCAGCTCGTCCACGTCACGGCAGCCGCCGTCGATCACCAGGCCCCGGGCGCCCCGGGCGCGCAGCGAGGTGGCGAGCAGCTCGCCGAAGAAGCCGTCCTCGCTCTCCGTGGTGCAGCCGGCGACCACCACGTCGCCCTCGCGCACCTGCTCGGCGGCGACGTGCAGCATCCAGTTGTCGCCGGGCTGGAGCAGCACGGTGACCGCGGTCCCGCAGAGCCTCGCGCCCTCGTACACCGGCCGTATGTAGGGGCGCATCAGGCCGAGGCGGCCCATCGCCTCGTGCACGGTCGCGACCCCGAACCGCGACAGGGCCTCGACCGCGGCCGGGCCGGCGCGGTCGACGGTCCGGTGGACGACTCCGAGGTGGTGCATGGTGCGGCTCCTTGCTTCAGTGGGGCTCGTGCCCTGCGGGGGACGGGCGGGGTCAGCGGCCCTGGGCGGTCAGACGGGCGTCGAGGCGGGGGTAGACCCGCCGGGCGTTGCGCTCCTCGACCGCCGCCAGGTCCTCGGGGGCGAGGCCCGCCTTCTCGACGTAGCGGCGGGTGTCGTCGAAGTGGTGGCCGGCGCGCGGGTCGACGCCGCGCACCGCGCCGACCATCTCGGAGGCGAAGAGGACGTTCTCGACGGGCATCACCTCCAGCAGCAGGTCGATGCCGGGCTGGTGGTACACGCAGGTGTCGAAGAAGACGTTGCGCAGCAGCGACTCCTCCGGCTCGGGCCGGCCGAGCGCCTGCGCCAGACCCCGGAACCGGCCCCAGTGGTACGGGACCGCGCCGCCGCCGTGCGGAATCACCAGACGCAGGCCGGGGAAGTCGGCGAACAGGTCGCCCGCCAGCAGCTGCATGAACGCGGTGGTGTCGGCGTTGAGGTAGTGCGCCCCGGTGGTGTGGAAGGCCGGGTTGCAGCTGGTGGAGACGTGCACCATGGCCGGCACGTCCAGCTCGACGAGTTTCTCCCACACGGGGTACCAGGACCGGTCGGTCAGCGGGGGAGCGGTCCAGTGGCCGCCGCTGGGGTCCGGGTTGAGGTTGACGGTGACCGCGCCCAGCTCCAGCACCGCCCGCTCGATCTCCGGAACCACGGTGGCCGGGTCCACGCCGGGGGACTGCGGCAGCATCGCGCCGGGGACGAAGCGGTCCGGGTAGAGCTCGGAGACCCGGTGGCACAGGTCGTTGCAGATCCGCGCCCAGGCGGCGGAGGTGGCGAAGTCGCCGATGTGGTGCGCCATGAACGAGGCCCTGGGGGAGAAGACGGTGACGTCGATGCCGCGCTCGTCCATCAGCCGCAGCTGGTTGCCCTCGATCGACTCGCGGATCTCGTCGTCGCCGATCGTCGGCCCCGCCGGACCGGGTGCCCGCAGCGGGTCGGTGAGCGCGGCCACCTGCGCGTCACGCCACTGCCCGAGGGGGGCGGGGGCCGTGGTGTAGTGACCGTGGATGTCGATGATCACGCGTGCTTCTCCTGACGGGTGGGCGTGGGGTCCCAGACGGATCGGGGGACGAGCAGGTCGCCGGCCATGAGGAGCCGGGCGGTGCGCAGCAGCGCCGAGCGTGTCACCCGCTGCGGGTGGGCGGGGTCGAGGCCGAGCGTGACGCTGAACTCACCGGAAGGGTGTTCGACGGAGACGGTGGGGTCCGCGCCGGACACCCCGGCCGCCACGTCTCGCGCGACGGTGCCCTCGATGACGCAGGCGGTGGCCGCGGTGACGGCGGCCAGCACGCCGATGGACTGGTGGCAGACCCGGGGGATGAGGCTGCGGGTGCTGAGCGTGCCGCCGTGCCGGGGCGGCGCGACCAGGGTCATCTTCGGGTAGTTGCGGCCGCTCACGTCGCCCAGGCCCATCGCCTCCCCGCACACCAGGCGCAGCGCTTCCACGCGGGCCTTCAGCGCCTCGTCGGCGTCGATCTCCGCGGGGGACTCGTAACCGTTCGCGCCCAGCCGGGCCGCCTCGACGACCACCAGCGGCTGGCCGTTGTCGATCAGGGTGACGTCCACGGCGCCCAGCCCCGGCACCTCCACGGTGTCCCGGGGACGCCCGGTGGGCAGCAGCGCCCCCGCCACGGATCCGGCGGTGTCCAGGAAACCGATCTCGACCGGGGCGGCGGTGCCGGGGACGCCGTCGATGCGCGCGGCGCCCTCGTAGGCGACGTGCCGGATCCCGGAGGCGTCGGCCGGGGTGGCGACGGTGATCTCGGCGACCATGCCGGTGTTGCGGGTCAGCACCCGGGCCGTCGTACGGTCCCCGGTGGGTACGACCATGCCGGTCTCCACGGCGAAGGGCAGCACGGCGGCGAGCATGTTGCCGCAGTTGGCCGACGTGTCGACGGTGTCCCCGTCGGGCTGCACCTGCCCGAAGGTCCACTCCACGTCGACGCCGGTCCGCCTGCCCGGGCGCACCAGACCGATCTTGCTGGTCAGGGGGTGCGCCCCGCCGACGCCGTCGATCTGCCGCGGGTCCGGCGAGCCCAGCGCCGCCAGCAGGACGGCGTCCCGGTGGCCGGGGTCGGCGGGCAGTAGCCGCGTGTCGAGGAAGGGCCCGCGCGACGTGCCGCCCCGCATGAACAGGCACGGGATCGCGGTCTGGGAGCCGCGACGGGTGACCTCGGGGACCCGGGCGGCTGCGACGGCGGACATGGTCGCTCCTTCGGTGGATCGGTCTGGGGGAGTGGGGCGGTGCGAACGTGCAAGGAAGCTAAATCATCAACGAGATTGTTGACAAGATGTTCCGACGAAAATGCTCACCTGATGGGATCCCGGGTGCCGTCGCCTCCGGACCGCGCACTAGGGTTCTTCCAGCGAGGGCCGCCGGGAACGGGCGACGGAAGACGAGGAAGAGGTCGACGGAGTGACGGACAAGCTTACGGGCGCTGCCGGCCGCGAGTATGTGGCGAACGCCATCAGGCAGGCCCTGCGCTCCGGGGACCTGGTGCCCGGGCAGCGGCTCGTCGAACTCGAGCTCGCCGAGTCCTACGGCACCACGCGTGGCGCCGTCCGCGAGGCGCTGCAGGACCTCGCGGCCGAGGACATCGTGGAGATCGTCCCCCGTCGCGGCGCCCGGATCCGAGCGGTGTCCGTCGAGGAGGCCGTGCAGATCACCGAGTGCCGGTCGGCGCTGGAGCAGCTGTGCGCGCGCAAGGCGGCCACCCGGGCGGACGAGGGGCAGCGCGCCGAGCTCGAGCGGATCGGCACGGACATGCGGCAGGCCGTCGCGGACGGCGCCTGGGACGCGTACTCGGCCCTCAACCAGCGGCTGCACGAACTGGTGATCGAAGCCAGCGGGCAGGAGGTGGCCCGGCGTCAGCTCGAGCGGCTGAACGGGCCGATGGTCCGCTTCCAGTTCCGGCTCGCCCTGCGGCCGGGGCGCCCCGCCCAGTCGCTGCCGCAGCACCTGGCGATCATCGACGCGGTGGTCGGCGGCGACCCCGAGGCGGCGGCGCGGGCGGCCGCCGCACACCTGGACGACGTGATCGAACAGCTCCGGTCGTCGGCCGCGCGGACGCCGGTGCCGCGCCGCTGACGGGCGTCGACGCCTGCCCGGACGCGACCGCCCATCGTTGCGGAGCGTGATGTTCTGGCCGGGGGGTCTCAAGGTCCTCTGCGGCCCCTGACGCTCGTGGCCGCACTTGGGGCGTACGTCTGTCTCCCTCGCGCCCCCACTCGCACTCCCACGCCCCCGGTGATCTGCCGACCGCTTCTGACCAGCACTGATCGTCGGGTGATCGCTCCCGATGGATACAGTCGAACGGTTATCGGTCTGTCGTACGACGCCTCATACCAGAGCGCGATGCCGTCCGCACGAGTTTGTCAACTGCCCACCGCACATGATGCGGTGGCGACTACGGTGAGTGTCGGTCGCCCGGCGTGACGGCTCGCGACGGCTCATGTCGCAGCACGCCTCGCGCCGGGGGCCGCGTCGTAGGGATCGGGATCAGGGAGCGGGGACCGGCACGTGCAGCCACAAGGCGGACGAGGGAGCCGACGGGGCGAGGGGCCCCGACACCCGGGACCGGCCGGCACGCCCGGCCCGTCCGGAACCCGGACCGGCGGCGCGGCCGCGCCGACCGCGGCCGGCACCACGATCGTGGCCCGCACGCCAGGCCGCGGCGCCCCCCGGTCCACCGGCCCCGGCGCCCGCCGGGGCGGCCCGGCCGGACGGCCGGAGCGCCGCGAGGGCGGACGCCACGGACGGCCCCCCGTGCGGACCACCGCGGGCCTGCCCGAGACGCACATACGGTCCCAGCTCCTCCGGCTCGCCGTACTGCCGCCCGTCGCGGTGGCCCTGAGCGCCTGCGCCGCCGTGCTGTTCACCGTCCGCTCCACCGGCGTACGGCCCGGCGCCTCCCTGTGGGCCGTGCTCGCCGGTGCCACCGCGGTGGCCCTCGCCGGCATCGTCATCGCCGCCGTGGCCGCCGAGCGCGCGGCCCGCTCCGTGCACGACCGCGTCGGCGCCCTGCGCCGGAGCACCGCACGGCGCGAGGCCGACCTGCACGCCCTCGTCGAGGCCCTGCGCAACGGCGAACCGCCGCCCCCGCGCGGCCGGCGCGACGAACGGCCGGGCGACGGCGACGAGTTCGACCTGCTCGCGGCCGACCTCGCCCGCGCCCACGACGGCGCCGTGGCCGCCGTCGTGCAGGCCGTGCAGCTCTCCAGCCAGGCGGGCAGCGAACAGAAGCTCGAAGTGTTCGTCAACCTCGCCCGGCGTCTGCAGTCCCTCGTCCACCGCGAGATCTCCATCCTCGACGAGCTGGAGAACGAGATGGAGGACCCCGACCTGCTCAAGGGCCTCTTCCACGTCGACCACCTCGCCACCCGCATCCGCCGCCACGCCGAGAACCTCGCCGTGCTCGGCGGGGCCGTCTCCCGCCGGCAGTGGAGCAACCCGGTCCCCATGACCGAGGTGCTGCGCTCGGCGATCGCCGAGGTCGAGCAGTACTCGCGGGTCAAGCTCGTCCCGCCGATCGACGGCACCCTGCGCGGGCACGCGGTCGCCGACGTCATCCACCTCCTGGCCGAACTCGTGGAGAACGCCACGGTGTTCTCCGCCCCGCACACCCAGGTGCTGCTGCGGGCGAACCTCGTCACCTCCGGACTGGCCGTCGAGGTCGAGGACCGGGGCCTCGGGATGCCCGTCGGCGAGCAGGACCGGATGAACGCGCTGCTCACCGACCCGGACCAGGTGCACGTCGCCAGCCTGCTGGCGGACGGCCGGATCGGCCTGTTCGTGGTGTCCCAGCTCGCCCGGCGGCACGGCATCCACGTCCGGCTGCAGACCAACATCTACGGCGGGGTGCAGGCCGTGCTGGTCGTGCCGCAGGCCCTGCTCGGCGGGGAACCGGCCGTCCTCGCCGGCGCACCGGGAACCACCGCGCCCCTGTCCCCGGCGGACACCGGCGCGATGCCCACGGCCCGTCACACGCCGGCCCTGTCCGGGCCTTCGCCCGCCCCGACGGACATGTCGTCCGGCAGCCCGGCGGACGTCCTGGCGGACACACCCGCACCCGGCGCCGGGCACGCCGCCGCCCCGGCCCCCACTCCCGCGTCCCCCCTGACCCCGCTCGCGCGGCCCGCTCCGGCCGCGTCCCCCGACAACGGTGCCGTACCGCCACCGCTGCCCCTGCGCGGCTCCCGGACCGCACGCCCCACCCCCGCCGAGGCCGTACCCGGCGTCCACCCCACCGGCCACGGCGAGCAGGACACCGCGGGCGACCGGCCGCCCACGCCCCCGGTCCCGCGCGCCACCCCGGTCCGCGGCACCATGGGCAGACCCCAACTGCCCCGCCGCCGCGCCCAGGAGCACATCGCGCCCCAGCTGCGCGACGGGCCCGCGCCCCGGCAGGACAGCGACCACGTCCCCGGCCACGACCCCCAGCTGATGGCCGCCTTCCAACGGGGTATCAGCCTCGCGGAGTCCCAGGCGGAGTCCCCCGCGCCCACGCGGCCCGCCGTGCCCGCACCCCGCGCCGACCACACCGCCCGGCACGACGGGAGCGCGTCCGCCGGATGACCACCCCCACCCCCACCGCTCCCGCAGACCTTCGTACCCCAAGGAGTCGATCCACCATGGCGAGCGATGCGCCGACCGCCCAGGTATCCGACCTCGACTGGCTGATGAGCGGCCTCGTGCAACGCGTGCCGCACACCCACAGCGCCGTCCTGCTGTCCTGCGACGGACTGGTGAAGTCCGTCCACGGCCTCGACCCGGACGCCGCCGACCACATGGCCGCCCTCGCCTCCGGCCTGTACTCCCTCGGCCGCAGCGCCGGCATCCGCTTCGGCGACGGCGGCGACGTCCGGCAGGTCGTCGTCGAGCTCGACTCGACGCTGCTGTTCGTCACCACGGCCGGCTCCGGCACCTGCCTCGCCGTGATGGCCGGCCGCGAGGCCGACGCGGCGGTCCTCGGCTACGAGATGGCGATGCTGGTGAAGTCCGTCCGGCCGTACCTGATGACCGCTCCCCGGCAGCAGGGCGTCGAGCCCCCGGCGATGAGGCCTTGAGCGTGCGGGCGGCCGGTGACGGGCCGTGGCTCGACGACGCGGCCGGCCGGCTGGTACGTCCCTTCACGGTCAGCAACGGGCGTACCCGTCCGACCGTCGCCCTCGACCTGATGTCGCAGGTGCGGGCCACCGGCGCCACCCCCCTCGGCTACCTCGGCCCCGAGCATGCGCAGGCCCTGGATTTGTGCCGCGCACCCGTCCCGGTCGCCGAGGTCTCCGCCCACCTCGGGCTGCCGGTGGCCGTCACCAAGGTGCTGCTGGCGGACCTCGTCGACTGCGGCGCGCTGACCGACAAACCCCCCGTGTTCCACCACAACCCGACGGACCGGGCCCTTCTGGAGGCAGTGCTCGATGGACTACGACGACAGCTCTGACCGGGTCGACGGCGCCGAGCACGGCGACGACCTGTTCCCGACCGCCCTCAAGATCCTGGTGGCGGGCGGGTTCGGGGTGGGCAAGACCACCTTCGTGGGCGCGGTCAGCGAGATCGCGCCGCTCAGCACGGAGGAACTGCTCACCACCGTCAGCGCCGCCACCGACAACCTCGACGGCATCGAGAACAAGGTCGAGACGACCGTGGCCATGGACTTCGGCCGCATTACCCTCGACGCCGAACACGTGCTGTACCTGTTCGGCACGCCCGGCCAGGAACGCTTCTGGTTCATGTGGGACGAACTGTGCGAGGGAGCCCTCGGCGCGGTGATCCTCGCCGACACACGGCGCCTGCAGGAGTGTTTCGCGGCGGTCGACTTCTTCGAGCAGCGCGGCCTCGCGTTCGTCATCGCCGTCAACGAGTTCGACGGCGCCTTCCGCTACGACCCCGGGGAGGTACGGGCCGCCCTCGACCTCACGGACGAGGTGCCCGTCGTCTGCTGCGACGCCCGCATCTCCAGCTCCGGCGTGAGGACCCTGCTGACCCTCGTCCGTCACCTCATCGCCCACACCTCCGCCACCCCCACGGGGTACGGCGCCCCCCTGTGATCCCCGCACACCGTCACGGAGCCCGCCCATGAACCACGCCCACCTCCCCGGAGTCCGCCCATGAGCTACGACCCGCCCCGCCCGGCCGGTCGACTGCTGCTCACCCCGGAGGACCGACAGGCCCCGGAACGCGCCCGCAGACTGCGCCGGCTGGGCCTCGGGGAGCACCCCGATCCCGAGCTCGACGCCTTCGCCCGCGGTCTCGCCGAGCTCACCGGGGCGCCGTACGCCGTGGTCAACTTCCCCGGCGAACACGGGCAGCTCTTCGCGGGCCTGCACACCCCGGGCGTCGCCCCGGTCCTGCGCAGCGACGGCACCGGCGCACTGCTGGGCCGGGCGCTGCCCCGCGACCACGGCTTCTGCCCTCACGTGGTGGCCCGGCGCAAGGCGCTGGTCCTGGAGGACGTCAGCGACTACCCGAGATTCGCGGGCAACGCGGTGGTGGACGAGTTCGGCGTCCGCTCCTACATGGGGGCGCCGCTCATCGACGGCACCGGCATGGTGCTGGGCACCGTCGCGGTCAGCGACATCCGGCCGCGCGGCTGGGGGCAGCCCGGACTCGCCGCCATCAAGGCGCAGGCCGCCGAACTCGTCGTACGGCTGGAGCGCCGGGAGGGCGACGGGCTGCCGCTGTGAGGAGAGGCGCGCGCCCGCGGCCGGACGGGTGACGCGTGAAGCAAAGCTGTGGCCGCGCTTAAGAAATCCTCGATGGACCGGTGAGGGTGTTGTACGGCAGATTGCAGTGCATTCCACTCCTCTTCCCGGACCGGGCCGCTCCGGCATGCCCGGGCACGGGACTCACCCTCAGGAGCCGTAGCGTTGAAGGCGCTGGTCAAGGAGAAGGCGGAGCCCGGGCTGTGGCTCATGGACGTCCCGGAGCCCGCTGTCGGACCCGGCGACGTGCTGATCAAGGTGCTGCGCACCGGTATCTGCGGCACCGACCTGCACATCCGTAACTGGGACGGCTGGGCGCAGCAGACCATCGACACCCCCTTGGTCCTCGGACACGAGTTCGTCGGCGAGGTCGTGGAGACCGGCCGGGACGTCCCCGACGACATCAAGCCCGGTGACCGGGTCAGCGGCGAGGGCCACCTGGTGTGCGGCAAGTGCCGCAACTGTCTGGCCGGCCGCCGCCACCTGTGCCGGGCCACCGTCGGCCTGGGTGTCGGGCGCGACGGCGCGTTCGCCGAGTACGTCGTGCTGCCCGCCACGAACGTCTGGGTGCACCGCGTCCCCGTCGACCTCGACGTCGCCGCGATCTTCGACCCGTTCGGCAACGCCGTGCACACCGCGCTGTCCTTCCCGCTGGTCGGCGAGGACGTCCTGATCACCGGCGCGGGACCGATCGGCCTGATGGCCGCCGCCGTGGCCCGCCACGCGGGCGCGCGCAACGTCGTGATCACCGACGTCAGCGAGGAACGCCTGGAGCTCGCCCGCAAGATCGGCGCGACCCTGGCGCTGAACGTGGCCGAGTCGACGATCGCCGACGGGCAGCACACCCTCGGCCTGCGCGAGGGCTTCGACATCGGCCTGGAGATGTCCGGCCGCCCCGAGGCGATGCGCGACATGATCGCCAACATGACGCACGGCGGCCGCATCGCGATGCTCGGCCTGCCCGCCGAGGAGTTCCCGGTCGACTGGGCCCGCGTCGTCACCTCGATGATCACCATCAAGGGCATCTACGGACGCGAGATGTTCGAGACCTGGTACGCCATGTCGGTGCTGCTGGAGGGCGGACTCGACCTCGCCCCCGTGATCACCGGCCGCTACTCCCACCGTGACTTCGAGGCCGCCTTCGAGGACGCCGCCGGCGGCAAGGGCGGCAAGGTCATCCTCGACTGGACCGCGTAAGTCATCTGCCTTCCTCCAAGGAGCTTCTGAGATGTTCGACAGCGTGCGCGACGACCTGCGCGCCACCCTCGACGAGATCCGCGCCGCCGGCCTGCACAAGCCCGAGCGCGTCATCGGCACCCCGCAGTCCGCGACCGTGAACGTCACCGCCGGCGGCCGCCCCGGCGAGGTCCTCAACTTCTGCGCCAACAACTACCTCGGCCTCGCCGACCACCCCGAGGTGATCGCCGCCGCCCACGAGGCGCTGGACCGCTGGGGCTACGGCATGGCGTCCGTCCGCTTCATCTGCGGCACCCAGGAGGTGCACAAGGAGCTGGAGGCGCGTCTGTCGGCGTTCCTCGGCCAGGAGGACACGATCCTCTACTCCTCCTGCTTCGACGCCAACGGCGGTGTCTTCGAGACGCTGCTCGGCCCCGAGGACGCGGTGATCTCCGACGCGCTGAACCACGCGTCGATCATCGACGGCATCCGGCTCTCCAAGGCCCGCCGCTTCCGCTACGCCAACCGCGACATGGCCGACCTGGAGCGCCAGCTGAAGGAGGCCGCCGAGGGCGGTGCCCGCCGCACGCTGATCGTCACCGACGGCGTCTTCTCCATGGACGGCTACGTCGCCCCGCTGGACGAGATCTGCGACCTCGCCGACCGGCACGGCGCGATGGTCATGGTCGACGACTCGCACGCCGTCGGCTTCGTCGGCCCGGGCGGGCGCGGCACCCCCGAGCTGCACGGCGTCATGGACCGCGTCGACATCATCACCGGCACCCTCGGCAAGGCCCTCGGCGGCGCCTCCGGCGGCTATGTCGCCGCCCGCGCCGAGATCGTCGCCCTGCTGCGCCAGCGCTCCCGCCCGTACCTGTTCTCCAACACCCTTGCCCCGGTGATCGCCGCCGCCTCCCTGAAGGTCCTCGACCTGCTGGAGTCCGCCGACGACCTGCGTATCCGCCTGGCCGAGAACACCGCCCTGTTCCGCCGCCGGATGACCGAGGAGGGCTTCGACATCCTCCCCGGCGACCACGCCATCGCCCCGGTGATGATCGGCGACGCCTCCCGCGCCGGACGCATGGCGGAGCTGCTGCTGGAACGCGGCGTCTACGTGATCGGCTTCTCCTACCCGGTGGTGCCGCAGGGCCAGGCCCGCATCCGCGTGCAGCTGTCGGCGGCGCACTCCACGGACGACGTCAACCGTGCCGTCGACGCCTTCGTCGCGGCCCGTGCGGAGCTCGACGCCTGACCGTCGCGCACCGCGTCATTTGAGACAATCGATCCCATGATCGAAGCGCGGCGGCTCCACATCCTCCGTGCGGTGGCGGACCACCGCACGGTCACCGCGGCGGCCGCCGCGCTGTACCTCACCCCCTCGGCCGTCTCCCAGCAGCTCACCGCGCTGGAGCAGGAGACCGGCCACCGCCTGGTCGAGCGCGGCGCCAAGGGAGTACGGCTCACCCCGGCCGGGGAGATCCTGCTCAGCCACACCAACGCGGTCCTCGCCCAGCTGGAGCGGGCCGAGGCCGAGCTGGCCGCCTACGGGGCGGGGGAGGCCGGCACCGTCACGGTCGCCGCCTTCGCCACCGGTATCGCGCAGGTCGTGGCCCCTTCGGTGGCCCGGCTCGCCCGGTCGGCGCCCGGCATCCGCATCCGGGTGCAGGACGCGGAGGGCGACGCCAGCCTGCCGATGGTCCTGGACCGGCAGGTCGATGTCGCCGTCGCGGTCGAGTACCGGGGGGCGCCCGCCGCCGACGACCCGCGGCTGACGCACGTCCCCCTGTACGCCGAGCCGTTCGACGCGGTCGTCCCCGTCACCCACCGCCTGGCCGACGGTCCCGAGGTGCCGCTCGCGGAGCTGGCCAAGGACCCCTGGATCGGCCCGTATCCCGGCAATCCGTGCCACGACGTGGTCGTGCTGGCCTGCGAGAACGCCGGGTTCCAGCCGCGGCTCGAACACTCCTCTGACGACTTCCGCGCGGTCGTCGCCCTCGCCTCGGCCGACGTGGGCGTGGCCCTCGTACCCCGCTCGGCGCTGCGCGGCATGGACCTGGCGGGCGTGGTCGTCCGCCCGGTCGACGGGGTGGCGCCCACGCGCCGGGTGTTCGCCGCCGTGCGCCGGGGCGCCGAGGGGCACCCGCTGATCCGCCCGGTCCTCGACGCGCTCCGCGCCGCCGCCGAGGACGCCTGAGAGCCCCTCGCGCCGCCGGGTGGAGGCGACACGCGTGTCGCCACGCCGGCCGCCGAGGGTCTGCGCCGGGTCACCGCCCAGCGGACCGAGGTTTCCGGCGGCGCCCTCCTCCGAACGACCGGGCGGCAGCCTGAGGGGACGCGGGCGGTCGACGTCGCCGGGCGGCTTCAGGATGCCGGCTTCCGAGCCGCTCACATTCGGGATATCGTCCCGGATATGAAACAGGAGCAGGGGCTCGGCCCCGATCCCGTCGACGTCCGGCTCGGTGCGCGTCTGTCCGCACTCCGGGCCGAACGTGGCTGGTCCCTGGGGGAGTTGGCGGAGCGCAGCGGCGTCAGCCGGTCCACGCTGTCCCGGGCCGAGCGGGCCGAGACCAGCCCCACCGCCTCCCTGCTGAACCGGCTGTGCGCGGTCTACGGCCGCACCATGTCCCAGCTGCTCAGCGAGATCGAGGCGGAGCCCGCGCCGGTGGTCCGCGCCGCCGACCAGCCGGTGTGGCAGGACCGCGCCTCCGGCTTCGTCCGCCGCTCCGTGTCCCCGCCGCACGGCGGGCTGCGCGGCGAACTCGTCGAGGGACGCCTCACCGCAGGCGCGGACATCTCCTACGACCGGCCGCCGGTGCCCGGCCTGGAACAGCACATCTGGGTGCTCGAAGGCACCCTCGCCGTCACCGTCGGGGACACCGGGCACCGCCTCGGCCGAGGCGACTGCCTGCGCCTGCGGGTCCGGGGGTCCACCCGGTTCCGCTGCCCCGGCCCCGAGGACGTGCGCTACGTGCTGGCGGTGGTGCGGCCGTGAACATCGAACGCCCCGACGCCGCCCGGCTGCTGGGCATGACCGACACGCTGGCCGAGCTGCTGACCGACACCGTGGACGGCGGCTCCTCCGTAGGCTTCCTCGCGTCGCTCGACCGTGCCGCCGCCAGGGCCTGGTGGGCCAAGCGGTGCGCGGCCGTCGCCGCCGGCCGGCTCGCGGTGTGGACGGCGTGGGAGGAACCGGGCCGGGTGCTGGGCAGCGTGAGCCTCGTCCTGCCCGACAAGCCCAACAGCGCGCACCGCGCGGAACTGGTGAAACTGATGGTGCACCGCACCGCGCGCGGCAAGGGCCTCGCCCGGAGGCTGCTGACCGTGGCGGAGGAGGCGGCGGCCGGGCAGGGCATCACCCTGCTGCACCTGGACACCGAGACCGGCAGCCCCGCCGAGCACCTGTACCGCACGTCCGGCTGGACCGAGGTCGGCGCGATCCCGGACTACGCGGCGGACCCGGGCGGGGTGCTGCGGCCGACGACGATCTACTACAAGAGGCTGCCCTTTGTGACATCGCGGGAGGGCAACGCCCCATAGGGGCGGGGGGAACTGCGCAACCGGGAGCCCGGGGGCCGAGCCCCCGGAAACGGGAGGGCAGGCACCGGACGGTGACTGTCGGTCCCACCGGCTACCGTGCCTGCCATGCCGGATGCCGAAGACGTACGACGGATCGCCTTGTCCCTGCCGGACACCACGGAGAAGGTCGCCTGGAACATGCCCACGTTCCGGGTCGCGGGGAAGATGTTCGCCACCCTGCCCGAGGACGAGACGTCCGTCGCCGTGCGCTGTCCCAAGGAGGAGCGCGACGAACTCGCCCTCGCCGAGCCGGAGAAGTTCTGGATCGCGGACCACGAGGCCATGTTCGCGTGGGTCAGGGTCCGTCTCGCCGCCCTGGAGGACGAGGGCGAACTGCGTGACATCCTCGCCGACTCCTGGCGCCAGGCGGCCCCGACCCGGCTGCTGGAGGCGCACCCCCGGCTGGGACTGCCGCCGGAGGGCTGATGGCTTCGGGGGCGTACGGCCTCATCCCGTTGTCAGTGGCTCGTGGCAGTATCCCGATCACGCGAGGCCGCCGGGTCCGGAGGGGGGTCCCGGCGGCCGCATCGCGCGTCCGCGGCCTCGTCGCACGAGGTCAGACGCCTGCGGGCACGGCTTTGGCGGTGAACCGGGTGATCCGCTCGCGCAGGGACCGCGCGTCCAGGCCGTGTGCCGCGACATGCTCCTCGAACTGCCCGTAGCGCCGCAGCTCGGCCCGGCCCACACCCAGCCCCAGTACCCGGTGCGGCACGTCGGCCAGCGCGTCGTTCGCCGCGGCCGTCGACGTCCCCGTCAGATACGGCTCCACCAGCACCACGTCCGTCCCCGCCGTCGCGGTGGCACGACGCAGCGCGGGCGCGTCGAAGGGGCGGACCGTGGTGGCGTACAGCACCGTGACGTCCAGGCCCTCCGTCGCCGCGATCACCGCGTCCAGCATCGGCCCCACCGCGACCACCACCCCGGCGCGCCCCTCGCGGACGGTGTGGAACCGCTCCCTGTCCACGGGCAGTCCGACCGCGTTGGCCTGCAGGGACAGCCGCACGTACACCTTGTCGTCGCCGGCGGCCACCGCGTGCCGCAGCAGCGTTTCCGCCTCGTCCGGATGGCCCGGCACATGCACGGTCCAGCCGTCCAGGGTGTCAAGCAGCGCCACGTCACCCGGCGCCATGTGCGTGTAGCCCCCGGCCGGCCAGTCGAAGGACGCGGCGGCGCTCACCAGCACCGCCCCCACGCCCTGGTGCCCGAGATCCAGTTTGACCTGCTCGAACGGCCGCTCGACCAGGAAGGAGGCGAAGGTGTGCACCACGGGCCGCAGCCCCGTCAGCGCCATCCCGGCCGCCGCTCCCACCAGCAACTGCTCCCGGATGCCGACGTTGACCATCCGGTCCGGGTGCCGGCGCAGCGCCTCGGTGAAGCGGTCGGCGCCGACCTCCGCGAGGACCACGGCGACCCGCGGATCCTCGTCGAGGAGCCGGGTGACGACGGGGGCGAAGCGATCACGCATGCTGTCCACGGGGATCGTCCTTTCGTTGAGTGAGGTGACGGGAGGGGAGAAGGGAAGTGAGGTGACGGGAAGGAAGGGACGGCTCAGGCGGACTTGGGCTCGACCCGGGCCACGACCGCGTGCGGCCTGCCCGGGTGCGGCGCGGTGAACGCGGCGTACAGCGCGTCGTGGTCCCGCCCGTCGACCGTGCGGGCGGACCAGCCGGCCGCCTCGAAGCGTGCGGCGATCCCGCCTGGAAGGGCGTACGTCGCCGAGGAGTTGTCGACCACGACCGTGTGCAGCCGGTCCAGACCGGCCGGGCCCGCGAAGGCGATCGCCTCGTGGTTGCTGCCCTCGTCCAGCTCGGCGTCCCCGATCAGCGTCCATACCGCCGGTTCACCGAGGCCCTGGGCGCGCAGCCCCAGCGCCGTGCCCACCGCGATCGGCAGCCCGTGCCCCAGCGACCCGCTGCCGATCTCCGCCCCCGGCACCAGCGTCCGGTCCGGATGGTGGCCCAGCGGGGAGTCGTACGAGCCGAAGCCGGGCAGCCGGTCCACCGGCAGGAACCCCTTCGCGGCGAGGACGGCGTAGTACGCCATCGGCCCGTGCCCCTTGGACAGCAGGAACCGGTCCCGCCCGGGATCGTCCACGCTCCCCGGGCCGACGCGGAGCACCCGGTCGTAGAGCACCCACAGCACGTCCAGCGTCGAGGTGGCCGCCGGTCCGTGCTTCTCGTCCCCGGTCATCAGCCCCATCAGGCCCGGAAGACCGGCGTATCCGTACGTCTGTGTGCGCCGCTCGGTGATCGTCATGCCACCGATCCTGCGACCTCAAGCTCGCTTGAGGTCAAGTGGCACCCGCGGGCAGGGGCGCCGGGAAACGGATGCGCGATCACCGCCCCGAGTGCGGTATGGTTTCCGTGCGCGTTCGGCCGGGGGAATCCCCAGGTCAGACGGGCAACGGGACGTGGCGCAGCTTGGTAGCGCACTTGACTGGGGGTCAAGGGGTCGCAGGTTCAAATCCTGTCGTCCCGACTCGTCGGAGTCGTAGGTGAGGGCCGGTTCGGAAGCATCCGAACCGGCCCTCACCCTTGCGCGCACCGCCTCCGGTGCACCGGAGACCGTGGCGATGTCAGGCGGGGGCGCCGAGCGGCGGGTGCTCCAGCACCCGCGGCTTGTACTCGACCAGCTGGATGCGGCCGTCGAAGGTGCGGTGCTCGGTCATCTCCAGGGCGACGTCCGGATAGCCGTCGTAGATACGCTCCTCGCCCGTGGCCCCGGTGATCACCGGGAACATCACCACCCGGAAGCGGTCGACGAGCCCGGCCCGCAGCAGGGACCGGCTCAGGCTGAGGCTGCCGATCGTGCTGAGGAGCCCCGAGCCGTTCGCCTTCAGCGCGCGGACGGCCTCGACGGCGTCGTCGCGGACGAGCGTGCAGTTCGCCCACTCCAGCGGCTCCTCCAGCTTCGAGGAGAACACCACCTTGGGCGCTTGCGTGAGCTCGTCGACCGACTCCTCCTCCTCGGGCCTGAACTCGTCCTGGCCGGCCGGCACCTTGCCCGCGGCGAAGCCCGACATCAGACGGTAGGTGTTCGCTCCCATCAGATAGGTGACCTCGGGCTGCTCGCCGAGCCAGGCGAGGTACTCCGGACCCTCCAGGCCCCAGAACCCGGGCCACCCCTCTCCCGAGGCGTAGCCGTCGAGGGAGGTGATGAAATCGACGAGAAGCTCCGACATGGCGCTGTCCCTTCCTTGAGAACTCTTCTTGTGTGTCACGAGCCAGGACCGGGCGGGAGCCGCGAACTCATCGGCCCCGACGCTTGAATAATCGCCCGCGTATGTCCTTGATGTCGCATTCATGACTGCCTAACGTTCCGGCGGGAGGACATCGCCGCGGGTCACGACGCCCGCGCCGCCGGCCCGGGAGCGAGGTGTGGAGCGCGTGCACGTGAGGTGCGGACGTCACAGAAGGCCGCGACGCACGCGGGCGCTGCTCGCACTCACCCTGCTGGCGTCCACGCTCGCCGCCTGCGGAGGGGACGACGACGGCTCCCGCCCCACCCTCAACTGGTACAACTTCCCCGACGACTCCGGCGCCCTCCAGCAGGCCGCCGACCGGTGCAGCCGGGAGTCCGGCGGCCGCTACCGGATCGTCTACAACAAGCTGCCCCGCGCCGCCGACGGCCAGCGCCAGCAGATGGTGCGCCGGCTCGCCGCCGAGGACGACTCCCTCGACATCCTCGGCCTGGACGTCACCTGGGCCGCCGAGTTCGCCGAGGCGCGCTGGATCCGCGAGTGGACCGGTGACGCCAAGCGCCGGGCCACCGAGGGCACGCTGGAGGTGCCGCTGCAGACGGCGACCTGGAAGGGCAAGCTCTACGCCGTCCCGTACAACACCAACATCCAGCTGCTCTGGTACCGCAAGGACCTCGTGCCGAAGCCGCCCACGACCTGGGCCGAGATGCTGGACATGTCCCGCGACCTGGCCCGGCAGGGCAAACCGCACTACGTCGAGATCCAGGGCGCCCAGTACGAGGGCCTGACCGTCTGGTTCAACTCCCTGGTCAACAGCGCGGGCGGCTCCATCCTCAACCCGAGCGTCACCGAGCCGTCGCTCGGCCCGCCCGCCGTCCGGGCCGCCTCGATCATGCGGGACCTCGCCCGCTCCCCGGCCGCCGACCCCTCCCTGCCCAACCAGATGGAGGACCAGAACCGGCTCGCGATGGAGTCGGGCGTGGCGGCCTTCGAGATCAACTACCCCTTCGTCTATCCGTCGATGAAAAGCAACAACCCGAAACTCTTCAAGGACTTCCGCTGGGCGGTCTACCCCCGCGTCGACGCCGACCGCCCCTCCCGGCCCACCATCGGCGGCATCGACCTGGCCGTCAGCGCCTTCTCCCGCCACCCCGACCTGGCGTTCGACGCGGCCCTGTGCCTGCGGAACCGGGAGAACCAGCTCACCGCCGCGCTCGAAGGCGGACTGCCCCCCACCCTCCGCGCCCTGTACGACGAGCCGGAGTTCATGAAGGAGTACCCCTTCTCCCAGGAGGTCCTGGCCTCCCTGGAGTCGGCGAGCGTACGGCCGCTCACCCCCGCCTACCAGAACGTGTCGATCGCCGTCTCGCACACCCTGTCCCCGCCCTCCGACATCCAGCCGGAGAGCGACGTCTCCACCATCAGGGAACAGATCGACGAGGCCCTGCGATCCGAGGGTGTGATCCCGTGAGCACCATGGCAGAGCCGGCGAAGGACGAGGCGAAGACGAAGAAGGCGCTGTCGGCGGGCGCCCGGCAGGAACGCCGGCTGGGCTGGCTGCTGTGCGCGCCCGCCGTGATCGTCATGGTCGCCGTGACCGCCTACCCGATCGGCTACGCGGTCTACCTGTCCCTCCAGCGCTACGACCTGCGCTTCCCCAACCGCGCCGAGTTCACCGGCCTCAGCAACTACGGGGCCGTGCTGACCTCTCCGTTCTGGTGGGACGCCTTCTGGGTCACGCTGTTCCTCACCGTCGTGTCCGTGGCCATCGAACTGGTCCTCGGCATGGGCCTCGCCCTGGTGATGCACCGCACGCTTTTCGCGCGCGGCACGGTCCGCACCGCCGTCCTCATCCCGTACGGCATCGTCACCGTCGTCGCCGCCTTCTCCTGGCAGTACGCCTGGACACCCGAACTCGGTTACCTCGCCGACCTGTTGCCCAGTGGCGAGGCCCCGCTCACCGAGCAGTGGCCCGCGCTGTGGCTGATCATCCTGGCCGAGGTGTGGAAGACCACCCCGTTCATGGCGCTGCTGCTGCTCGCCGGCCTCGCCCTGGTTCCCGAAGAGACCCTGAGAGCCGCGATGGTCGACGGCGCCACCCCCTGGCAGCGGTTCGTCAAGGTCATGCTGCCGCTGATGAAACCGGCGATCCTGGTCGCCCTGCTGTTCCGCACCCTGGACGCCTTCCGGATCTTCGACAACATCTACATCCTCACCGCGGGCGCCCACGGCACCGGATCCCTGTCCATCCTCGGCTACGACAACCTGTTCACCGCGCTGAACCTGGGCATCGGGTCGGCGATCTCGGTCCTGATCTTCATCTGCGTCGGGATCATCGCCTTCACGTTCGTCAAGCTGTTCGGCGCCGCAGCTCCGGGCGCGGAGGTGAAGCGCTGATGGCCGCCGCCGGCAGGTCGCACGCGACGCGATGGGGCGTCGTCAACGTCGTGGTGGTGCTGTACGCCCTGTTCCCGGTGTGGTGGATCGTCGCACTGTCGTTCAAGGCGCCCAGCACCCTCACCGACGGCAGTTACATCCCCACCGACTGGACCTGGGAGAACTACCGGGGCATCTTCCAGACCTCCGAGTTCACCCGGGCCCTGATCAACTCCATCGGCATCGCGCTCATCGCCACCGCGATCGCGGTGGTCCTGGGCACCATGGCCGCCTACGCGGTGGCCCGGCTGCGGTTCCCCGGCAAGCAGGTGCTCATCGGGATGTCGCTGCTGATCGCGATGTTCCCGCCGATCTCCCTGGTGTCGCCGCTGTTCAACATCGAACGCAGCATCGGCATCTTCGACACCTGGCCCGGCCTGATCATCCCGTACATGACCTTCTCGCTGCCGCTGGCGATCTACACCCTGTCGGCGTTCTTCCGGGAGATCCCCTGGGACCTGGAGAAGGCCGCCAAGGTGGACGGGGCCTCGCCCGCGCAGGCCTTCCGGCTGGTCATCGTGCCGCTGGCCGCGCCGGGCGTGTTCACCACGGCCATCCTCGTGTTCATCTTCTGCTGGAACGACTTCCTCTTCGCGATCTCGCTGACCTCCACCGAGTCCGCGCGCACGGTGCCCGCCGCGATCGCGTTCTTCACCGGCAGCTCGCAGTTCCAGCAGCCCACCGGATCGATCGCCGCGGCCGCCGTGGTGATCACCGTCCCGATCATCATCTTCGTCCTGCTCTTCCAGCGGCGGATCGTCGCCGGCCTCACCTCCGGCGCGGTCAAGGGATGAGCCCGAAGGCAAGGAGGCAGCACCCATGGCCGAGATCGTCCTCGAGGGAGTCACCAAGCGCTATCCCGACGGATCCCTCGCCGTGCGGGACGTGGACCTCGACATCGCCGACGGCGAGTTCGTGATCCTGGTCGGCCCCTCCGGCTGCGGCAAGTCGACCACCCTGAACATGATCGCGGGCCTGGAGGACATCACCGAGGGCACCCTGCGCATCGGCGGACGGGTCGTCAACGACCTCGCGCCCAAGCAACGGGACGTGGCCATGGTCTTCCAGAGCTACGCCCTGTATCCGCACATGAGCGTGCGGGAGAACATGGGTTTCCCGCTGCGACTGGCCAAGGTGGACAAGGCGACCATCGACAGCAAGGTCGAGGAGGCCGCCCGGGTGCTCGACCTCGTCGAGTTCCTGGACCGCAAGCCGGCCAACCTCTCCGGCGGACAGCGCCAGCGGGTCGCCATGGGACGGGCCATCGTGCGCGACCCCAAGGCGTTCCTCATGGACGAACCCCTGTCCAACCTCGACGCCAAGCTCCGCGTGCAGATGCGCACCCAGATCTCCCGGCTGCAGCGCCGCCTGGGCACCACCACCGTGTACGTCACCCACGACCAGACCGAGGCCATGACCCTCGGTGACCGGGTCGTCGTGATGCGCCAGGGCGTGGTCCAGCAGGTCGGCACCCCCGCCGAGCTGTACGACATGCCCCGCAACCTGTTCGTGGCGGGCTTCATCGGCTCCCCGTCGATGAACTTCGTCCAGGCGTCCCTGACCACGGACACCCTGCACACCCCGCTCGGCGACCTGCCGCTGGACGACCGCATGCGCCGGGAGCTGGAACGCCGGGACGCGCCCCGCGACGTCATCGTCGGACTGCGGCCCGAGGCGTTCGAGGACGCGAGCCTGGCCCGCGACACCGGCGGCCCCGTCGTCACCGTCACCGTGGACGTGCTGGAGTCGCTGGGCTCCGACGCGTACGTCTACTTCAGCGCCGAGGGCGGCCCGGTGAGCACCGCCGAACTGGAGGAGCTGGCCTCGGACTCGGGCCTGAAGGACACCGGTGCCGGGGCGGCCCAGCAGATCGTGGCCCGGCTGGACGCGGCCACCCGCGCCCGCGAGGGCGCCCCCGTCGAGCTGCGGGTCGACCTCGGCAAGGCGCACGTCTTCGACCCGTCGAACGGCACCAACCTGACCCACCCGGAGAGCTGACCGCGTACCCGTCCGGGCCGCCTCCGCGCGGAGCGGCCCCGACGGGTGCGCGGGTCAGATCACGCAGCCCGCGTGCGCCAGCGCCTGCTTCAGCAGCACCCCGTGCCCGCCGGGCATCTCGCTCTGCACGGCCCGCGACACGGCTTCCTGCGGGGTGAACCACACCAGGTCCAGGGCATCCTGCCGGGGCCGGCAGTCACCGGTCACCGGCACGATGTACGCCAGCGACACCGCGTGCTGCCGAGGGTCGTGGAACGGGGTGATGCCCTGGGTGGGGAAGTACTCCGCGACCGTGAACGGCTGAAGCGACGCCGGGACGCGGGGCAGTGCCACCGGGCCGAGGTCCTTCTCGAGATGACGCAGCAGGGCGTCCCGGACGCGCTCGTGGTGCAGCACCCGGCCGGAGACCAGGGAGCGGCTGACCGTCCCGTCGGGTCCGATGCGCAGCAGCAGACCGATGCTGGTGACTTCACCGCTGTCGTCCACCCGCACGGGGACGGCCTCGACGTACAGGATCGGCATCTGGGCGCGTGCCATCTCCAGGTCGTCGGAGGACAGCCAGCCCGGCGTGGTCTCGGTCATGTCAGACATTGTTTGATCATACTTTCGAGGGTCAGGGCTTCACGGCCACCGCGCCGTACTGGGGTACCACGAGGGTGGAATCGGGCTCCGCGCGCCACTGCGAGCAGGAGACCAGACCGGGCTCGACGAGGTCCAGGCCCTCGAAGAACGCGGAGATGTCCGCCGCGCCGCGGGCGGTGATCGGGGGAGTGGCGTTGGCGTTCCAGAACTCCATCGCGGGGACCTGGAGTTCACCGCCCACCTCGGCGTCGTAGGTGGGGTGGGTGAGTGCGAGGAAGCTGCCGGAGGGCATCTCCGCCATGATCCGGCGCACGATCTCCCGAGCCTTGTCGGTGTCCAGCACGAAGTTGAGGATGCCCAGCAGCATCACCGCGACCGGCCGGGAGAAGTCGAGCGTCGCGGACGCTCGCGCCACGATGGCGTCCGGGTCGTGCACATCGGCGTCGATGTAGTCGGTGGCGCCCTCGCCGGTGCCGGTGAGCAGGGTGCGGGCGTGGACCAGGACGATCGGGTCGTTGTCGACGTAGACGATCCGCGTGTCCGGGGCGATCCGCTGCGCGATCTCATGGGTGTTGTCCGCCGTCGGCAGTCCGGTGCCGATGTCGAGGAACTGACGCACACCGCGCTCCCGCGTCAGATACGTCACCGCGCGGCCCAGGAAGTCCCGGTCCGCGCGGGCGATGTCCCGGATCACCGGGATGATCGACGCGACGTGGTCACCGACCCGCTGGTCGACCTCGTAGTTGTCCTTGCCGCCGATCCAGTAGTTCCACACGCGCGCGTTGTGCGCCACACCGGTGTTCAGCCTCGCCGAGCCGCTCGTCGGGGTGTGGCTCTCACTCACGGTCTCTCCCTCTCCCTCGCCCGCGTACGGCCCGTGCCGGCCGCCCCGGCCATTGTGCATCGCGGTGATCACGTTGTCCCGGGAACGGAACGGGTCGCCCCGTGAACCGGGGCGACCCGAAAGGAAACTGAGCGGGGATCAGCGTGACCCGGCTCTGCGCAGGGTGTCCTCGGCGACGCTCTTGTCGAGCGCCGCGCGCACCAGCGCCGAGGACAGCACGGCCGGTTCGGTCCGCCCGGCGAGGCCGAGCAGCCGGTCCGGGTCCTGCGGCAGCCCCAGCCGCCGCGCGCCCCGCAGCGCCTTGGCGTCCACCTGCGGGGAGGCCTCGGGCCACACGGCCTGCACCTCCCGCAGGAAGATGTCCGCGCCGGCCGGACCGATGCCGGGGAACTCCTGGAGCAGGACCCGCAGTTCGCGGACGTCGCCGTCCGCCTCCGCGCGCAGCCCGCGCAGGTCACCGCCCCAGCGGTCCAGCAACAGTTCGGCTGCCTCGCCGAGTTGGGTGGCGGTGCGCTCGTCGTAGCGCCGGTAGCCGCCGCGGCCGAGCGCGTCCACCCGCTCCTGCCAGGCCGCGTCCGCCATCCGCCGGGGGTCGTGCAGCCCCGCCTCGTGCAGGGCACGGGCGGTGGCCACGGCGACCGATCCCTTGATGCGGGCGCTGAGCAGATGGGCGAGCACCAGCAGCCGGTACAGCGGCTGGGGCGTGTTCCGCAGGGTGATGCCCGCCTCGTGCGCGTACGTCTCGCCGTGCGCGTCGACGAGGACGCGCACCACGGCCCGTTCGTCGTCGCGGCCTGCCACGGCTACCCCCTGAGCGGGTCGTGGCCCAGGGTCATCAGACGGTGGCGGCGGGCCGTGTCCTCGGCCACCGGCTCGTTCTCCGGGTCCGTCTCCTCGGACACGGTGTCCACGACCTCCTCCATCACGCGCAGGTCGTCCTCGGTGAGGTCGGTGCGGCGCTTCTGCAGGATGGACAGCACGTGCTGTCCCGTGTCGCTGCCCGCCCGGTCCGGCAGCGGCTCCGTCGTCTCGTCGGCGTCACTGACCCGCAGCCACGCGGACAGCTCGGCCGACGTCATGTTCACCGCGCGGTGGAAGTCCTCCCACAGCGCGTCCATCTCGAGGGCGTCGCTCATCATGTGCCCCTTCGCTCACGTGCGTCGTGCGCCGGGAAGACGCTCAGGACTCCCCGGGGAAGTTCTCCGCCTCGAACATCCAGCGCTGCTTCTCCAGGTCGGCGGTGATCGAGATCAGCAGGTCCTGGGTGACCAGGTCGGCCTTCTCGGTGGCGTCGATGCGCTCGCGCAGCCGCGTGACCGCCGCGCCCAGGGCGTCGGTCATCACCTCGACGGCCTCCGAGTCGCGCAGCCAGCCCTCGGCGGGGGCGGGCAGGGAGAAGACCTTGGCGATCGTCTCCGGGCGGCCGTCCGGCGGTACGCCGAGCGCCGCGGCGCGCTCCGCCACGGTGTCCGCGTGCGTACGCGCGGCCGAGACCACCTCGTCCAACTGGAGGTGGACCGAGCGGAACCGCGGTCCCACGACGTTCCAGTGCGCCTGCTTGCCGATCAGCGACAGCCCGAGCAGGTCGACCAGGGTCTCCTGGAGGGCCTCGCTGGAAACGCGGCGGGCCTCGTCCGGAAGTGTGCTCCTCACGACGGTCATGGAGTGGTGTTCCTCCTTCTTGATGCGCTCGTGGACAAGGAGCGGGTTTCGCGCCGGGTGTCGCCCGCGCGCGCCGCGCTCCGTGACCACTCCGTGAACGCGCGGGTGCCCCCGGCCCCTGAGGACAAACCCGCCCCGCGGTACGGGAGGACCCCCTGTGACCTGAGGGAGGATTCGCCGTGACCTCCCGGATCTTCCCCGTGCCGGGTCCGGCGGTCTATAGTCCGAAACTAGCGGTGCTAATTAAAAGAGCCGCCGATCGCAGCCCAGCCGTCGGCATCCGGATCAGGAGTCCTCGTGCGTCCCGTCCACTTCGCGGCCGCCCGCCGCACCCCCATCGGCAAACTGCGCGGAGCCCTCTGTGGCGTACGGCCCGACGACCTCGCCGCCGCCGTGATCCGCGGCCTGGTCGCCGACGTGCCCGCGCTGGACCCGGCCCGCGTCGACGACGTCTACTGGGGCGCCGCCAACCAGGCCGGCGAGGACAACCGCAACGTCGCCCGCATGGCCGCCCTGCTCGCCGGCCTCCCCGAGTCCGTCCCCGGCGCCACGGTCAACCGCCTGTGCGCCTCGGGCCTGGAGGCCGTCACCACCGCCGCCCGCACCATCGCGGCCGGCGAGGCCGACATCGTGATCGCCGGCGGCTCCGAGTCCATGAGCCGCGCCCCCTTCGTGCTGCCCCGCCCCGACGAGGCGCTCCCGCACCGCATGGAGACCTTCGACACCCGCCTCGGCTGGCGTCTGGTCAACCCGGCGATGAAGGAGCTGCACGGCCTGCTGGCGATGGGTGAGACCGCCGAGGAGGTCGCCGGCCGGTACGGCATCTCACGCGAGCGCCAGGACGAGTTCGCCCTGCGCAGCCACCGGCGCGCCGCCGACGCCCGCAAGAACGGCCACTTCGACGACGAACTGCTGCCCGTGACCCGCCCGGACGGTGTGGTCGTCGACGCCGACGAGTGCGTCCGCGAGGACACATCCCTGGACAAGCTCGGCCGGCTGAAGCCGGTGTTCCGGGCGGGCGGCTCGGTCACCGCGGGCAACGCCTCCCCGATGAACGACGGCGCCGCCGGCCTGATCCTGGTCAGCGAGGAGGCCCTGAACGACCTCGGCCTGGAGTCGCTCGGCCGCTATGTCGCCGGCGGCTCCGCGGGTGTCCACCCGGACGTCATGGGGATCGGCCCCGTCCCCGCCACCCGCAAGGTGCTCGCCCGCGCCGGCTGGGACATCGGCGACATCCAGGAGGCCGAGTTCAACGAGGCGTTCGCCGCGCAGGCCCTGGCCTGCGTGGACCAGCTCGGCATCGACCCGGAGCTCGTCAACGTCAGCGGCGGCGCGATCGCGCTGGGCCACCCGCTGGGCTGCTCCGGCGCCCGCATCCTCACCACCCTGCTGCACCGCATGCGCCGCACCGGCGCCGAACGGGGCCTCGCCACCATGTGTGTGGGCGTCGGACAGGGCAGCGCGGTGCTGGTCGAGCGGCACTGACGGGCGGCCGCCGGGGCACCGCCCCCGGCGGTCACCGGGTGGGAGGCGCCGTACAGGCGGCCGATGCCCGCACGTAGCATCGGTCGCCGCATGAACACCATGACCCTCTGGGACCTCACCGGCTGGCAGTTCGCCGCACTGGCCCTCGCCGCCCTGCTCGTCGGCTTCTCCAAGACCGCCGTCAGCGGGGCGAACACGGTGAGTCTCGCCGTGTTCGCCGCCGTCCTGCCCGCCCGCGCCTCCACCGGCGTGCTGCTGCCCATCCTGATCGCCGGGGACGTCCTCGCCGTGCTGACCTACCGGCGGCACGCGCACTGGCCGACCCTGTGGCGGCTGTTCCCCGCCGTCGCGGCGGGCGTGGTCGTCGGCACCGTGTTCCTGATGTGGGCGGACGACGGCATCGTACGGACCTCGATCGGGGCGATCCTGCTGCTGATGTCCGCGGTGACGGTGTGGCGGCGGCGCCGTGCCGACGCGGAGGAGGAACCCGACGCGGTGACCACGAAGGCAGGCCGCGCCAAGGCCCGCTCCTACGGGGTCCTCGGCGGCTTCACCACCATGGTCGCCAACGCGGGCGGCCCCGTGATGTCGATGTACCTGCTCTCGGCGGGCTTCCGGAAGCTGGGCTTCCTGGGCACGTCGGCGTTCTTCTTCCTCATCGTCAACACGTCCAAGCTGCCGTTCAGCGCGGGGCTCGGCCTCATCGACGCCGACTCGCTGCTGCTCGACGCGGCCCTGGTGCTGTTCGTGGTGCCCGGCGCGTTCCTCGGCAAGTGGGCGGTGACCCGGATCAACCAGCGGCTCTTCGAGCAACTCGTGATCGCGGCGACCGTCCTGGGCGGGCTGCAGCTGCTGCTGCGCTGATCAGGAGCCGCCCCGCGCGGCTCCGCTCACGACTCGCGCCGCCCCGCGTGCGGGCGGTGCAGCCGGGTCGGTGCCGCCGTGCGGCCGACCGTCGCGGCGAGCTTCCGCAGCCGGCGCCAGTCCATTTTCGGCGGGGCCGGAGCGACACCGGGCCGCCTTCGCGGCACGCGCACCCGCAGCGCGCCCGGCGCCGTACGGCAGCGCACCGGCGCGGGCAGCATCATCGCCTCCCCGTCGACACCCGCCTCGATCTCCTCCCGGTCCGCCTCGATGACCACCTCCGGCGCGGTCAGCACCGTCAGCCCGGCCGGATCCGGGTTCAGCAGCAGCGCGGCGGCACTGATCGCGCCCTCCACCCGCACCCCCAGAACGCCCAGCGTCCCGGAGTCCAGCCGCTCGCGCCGGCCCAGTCCGAACGGGTCGCCGGTGCGGTACGGGTTGTTGCTGACCAGCACCGCCTGCGGCGCGGTGAGCGTGGTGTCCCCGGCGCGGGCGACCAGCCGGGGGCCCTGCTGCCCGGTGAGCAGATCGGGCAGCATCTCCAGACTCGTGCCGAGCTTGTCGTCGCGGTAGGCGGGGCTCTGCACGATTGCCGCGTACGCGCCGAACGACGCGTTGTTCACGAACGGCTGGTCGCCCGCGAACCCGAGATCGACCCGGATCTCCACTCCGTCCGTCAGCGCGTCCAGACACGCGGCCGGGTCGCTCCGGTCCAGGCCGAGGTCCAGCGCGAAGTGGTTGCGGGTGCCCGCGCTGATCACCAGGAAGGGGACGCCGTGCTCGGCGGCCACCGCCGCGACCAGCGCCTGGGTGCCGTCGCCGCCCGCCGCGCCCAGCAGATCGGCGCCGTCCGCGACGGCCGCCCGGGCCAGCTCGGTGACGTCGTGCTGCTCGCCGGGCTCCAGCAGCACCACCCGGGCGCCCAGCCGCTCGGCCTTCTCCCGCAGCCGGAACCGGCCCACCTTGCCGCCGCCCGACCGCGGGTTCATGATCAGCACCGGCTTGCGGGGCGGCGGCAGCCGCCGCTCGCGCACCGGGGTGTGGCCCCCGGTCCCGCGCAGCGCGTACCTGCCGCTCCACACCGCCAGGCCCCACAGGGCCAACGACACCAGCAGCGCCCAGAACAAGGTCACCGCGAACAGCGTCAGCAGGCCCGCCGGGACGCACACGGCGACCAGCGCCGCCCCCCACCGCAGCGGCCCGCGCAGGGTCAGCGTCCACCACAGGGCCGCGGCGCTGAGCCCCAGCCCGGCCACCCCGAGCACCAGGAGCAGCAGTCCGCGCAGCCCGCCGTAGACCAGGGGCGCCGCCACCGCGAGCGCCGCCGCGAGCAACGCCCCCCGCGCCGCCCACCGCTGGGCGTGATAGCCCCGCCTGCTCCAGTCCACGGCCATGACTCCTTCGATCGTCCGGCGTCATCGTAGGGCGTGCACGCACACGCGTGCGGGCCGAAAGCGATCATCGGCGCACGGGCGCCGCCGATCGCCGTACCCGGTCCTCGTACGCTCGGCGCATGTCCCCGCACGTGCTGATCCTCGGCGGCACCACCGAGGCGCGCCGGCTCGCCACCGGACTGACCGCCCGCCCCGGCACCAAAGTGACCACCTCGCTCGCCGGACGCGTGTCCCGGCCCGGCGCGCTCGACGGCGAGGTACGCGTCGGCGGCTTCGGCGGCCCGGAGGGACTGGCCGCCTGGCTGCGTGAGGAGAGCGTGGACGCCGTCGTCGACGCGACCCACCCGTTCGCCACGACGATCACCGCGAACGCGGCCCGTGCCACGGCCTCGGCCGGGGTGCCCCTGGTGGTGCTGCGCCGCCCCGGCTGGCGGCCCGGCCCCGGCGACCGCTGGCACCCGGTCCAGTCCCTGGAGGCTGCCGCCTCCGCGCTGCCCGCACTCGGGCGCCGGGTGTTCCTGACCACCGGGCGCCTCGGCCTCGCGGCCTTCGCCGGGCTCACGGAACTCAGCTTCGTCGTACGGTCGGTCGAGCCCCCCGAACCGCCGCTGCCCCCGCACACGTATGTCCTGCAGGCCCGCGGCCCGTTCACCGTGGCCGACGAGACGGCGCTGCTGCGCGAGCACCGCGTGGACGTGCTGGTGACGAAGGACAGCGGCGGCGCGGCGACCTCCGCGAAACTGACGGCCGCGCGCGACCTCGGGCTCCCGGTCGTCGTCGTCAGGCGCCCACCGCTGCCGGCCGGGATCACCGCCGCCCTCGACGTGCCGTCGGCACTGCGCCGGCTGGACGACGTCCTCGCGGGCCCCGGTAGCCGGCCTAACGCTCGTCGGGGGAGCGGCGCAGCAGGTAGGTGTCCATGATCCAGCCCTTGCGCTCCCGTGCCTCGGCGCGCAGCCGCTCGATGCGCGGGGCGGCCTCGGCGAGCGGGCCGGAGACCATGATCTCGTCCGGGGTGCCGATGTACGCGCCCCAGTAGATGTCGACGTCCTCGTCGGTGAAGGCGCGGAAGCGCTGGTGGGCGTCCAGCATCACCACCACGTCGTCCACGCCGTCCGGGAAGCCCTCCTCCGCCAGCCGCCGGCCCGTGGTGATCTGCACCGGGCGCCCCACCCGGTTGAGGCCCGTGCGGTGCCGGGCGACGAGCGCCGAGACACTGCTGATGCCCGGCACGACGTCGTGGTCGAAGGCGACCGTGCCCCGCTCCCGCACCTCCTCCAGGACGGCGAGGGTGCTGTCGTACAGCGCCGGGTCGCCCCACACCAGGAACGCGCCGGTCCCGTCCTCGCCCAGCTCGTCGGCGATCAGCCGCTCGTAGATGTCCGCGCGGGCGCTGCGCCAGTCGCCCACGGCGGGGGAGTAGGCCGAGCCGCCCGCCGAGCGATCCCGCTCCGGGTCGCGCGCCTCGACGACGCGGTACGTCCGGTCCGCCAGGTGTGTGTCCAGCATGTCCCGGCGCAGCCCGGTCAGGTCCGCCTTCGCCTCGCCCTTGTCGAGGATGAAGAACACGTCCGTGCTCCGCATGGCCTTGACCGCCTGGAGGGTGAGCTGGTCGGGGTCGCCCGCGCCGATACCGATCACATGAATAGTCCGCACGCCCCGAGTCTGCCGCACACCCCCGGGCACGATCACATCGCACCCGGAGGCCGGCCCACGCACGGTCAGGTGCCGTCGCCCCCGCAGGTCAGGCGGAGCCCCGCAGCCGTGGCGCACGGGCGGCCGGGTCGACCGGGTCACCCTGACCCCGCTCGACCTCCGCGGCCACCTCCCGCGCCCACGCGACCACCCCGGGCAGGTCGATCCCGTGCGGCCCGGACCCCGCCTCCGGCGCCCCTTCCGCCCACGCCTCGGCGGCGCCCGCCCCGCGCCGCAGCAGCCGGGCCCCGCCGGTCACGTTCCCGCGGGCGGCATGGGTGAGCCCCACGGCCATCTGCGCCAGCCCCCGCCACAGCTCCCGTTCCTCCTCGGGACCCGACTTCCAGGCGTCCTCGAACACCTCGTGCGCGTGGAACGGCTTGCCCTCGTCCAGCAGCCGCTGCGCCTCGGCGACGCTCTCCTCCGGCCGCCGCACCACTCCCTCCGGCTGCCGGGGCACGCCCTCCTCGCCGTACGGCAGGGGCCGCCCGAGTCCGTCGCGCGGGCGGGCGTTGCGCGCCCGGCCCTCAGTGTCGCGGTCGCGCCCCGCGGCGCCCGCCCGGTCCGTGGATGTGCTGTCCGTGGTGCCCATACGGCCGATTGTGCCCCGGCGGCCCGCACAGCTCACCGCCCCGCTCACCGCCCGGCTTCGGTCCGGCGCGGAGTGTGCTGTAAAGTGCTTCTCGCGCGATCACGCGGTTCACCCGCGCGACGCGCACCGGGACGTGGCGCAGCTTGGTAGCGCACTTGACTGGGGGTCAAGGGGTCGCAGGTTCAAATCCTGTCGTCCCGACTTGCGACACAGCAGGTCGTCGGGCCGTATCGGAGCATTCCGGTACGGCCTTTCCGCGTCCGCGCCTCGGTCGAGCGCGATCCGGGCCCGCACCGGCAGGTGGTCGCTCCCCGTGGCGGGCAGGGTGTCGATCCTGCCCACGGTCGCCGAGCGGGCCATCACCTGGTCGATCCGCACCAGCGGCAGCCCGGCCGGGAAGCTGAAGGCGAACCCGCGCCGAGGCACCTCCAGCCGGGACGTCAGCGGCGCCAGACCCCGGTCGTCGACCGTGCCGTTCAGGTCGCCCATCAGGATCACCCGGGCCAGCGGCTCCTCCGCCACCGCCCGCCCCAGCAGCGCGGCGCTCTCGTCGCGCCCGGCGGACGTCATCCCGCGCGGCACGATCCGGACCGACGGCAGATGCGCCACGTACACCGCCACCTCGCCGTGCGGCGTGGCCGCCACCGCCCGTAGGCCCCGGCTCCACGGCTCGGTCAGGCGGGCCGGCTTGATGTCCAGCGTCCGTGCGCCGCTCAGCGGGTGCCGCGACCACAGCCCGACGGTGCCGCGCACCACGTGATGCGGATAGCGCGTGGCGAGGACCCGCTCGTACGCGGGCAGCGCGTCGGGCACCAGTTCCTCCAGCGCGATCAGGTCGGCCCCGGCCCCGGCTCCGGCGAGGGCGCGGGCCGTGCCCGCCGGGTCGGGGTTGTCGTCGGCGACGTTGTGCTGCACGACGACCAGGTCGCGCGGGCCCGCCGCGTCCGGGGGCAGGAGCAGCCCGCCGAAGAGGTGCGTCCACACCGCCACGGGCAGCAGCAGCGACACCAGTGTGGCAGGCGCACGGCGCAGCAGGCCGTACAGGAACAGGGGCACGACCGCCAGGCCGAGCCACGGCAGGAGCGACTCCAGCACGCTCCCCACCCGGCCCGGCGTGTCCGGCACCGCCCGGTGGAACGCCATCAGCCCCGCCGTCAGTACGGCCAGGGCCGCGGGCACCCGCCCCCGGGTCGGGCGGGTTCTCACGATGTCCACCCGGGCATCCCCTTCACACGTCGTGGTGATCAGTTCTGATCGTCAGGACGAGCGGGGACCGCCTCCCGGTTCACGGTCTGACGAGCAGCTGGAAGTCGAACGAGTAGCGGGACGCGCGGTAGATGTGGCTGCCGTACTCCACCGCCCGTCCCGTGTCGTCGTACGCCGTGCGCTGCATGGTGAGCAGGGCGGCGCCCTCCTTCTCGTCGAGGCGCTCGGCCTCCTCGGCGGTGGCCGAGCGGGCCCCGACCGTCTGGCGGGCGCTGTGCAGGGTGATGCCGGCCGCCCGCATCATCCGGTACAGGCCGCCCGCCTCCAGTCGGGCGCTGTCCAGGTCGAGCAGGCCCGCCGGGAGGTAGTTGCTCAGCAGGGCGACCGGCAGGCCGTGCGTGCGGCGCAGCCGCTCCAGCAGCACCACCTCGCCGCCCTCCGCCAGCCCCAGCGCGGCGGCCACCCCGGGCGGGGCCGGGACGGTCTCGTTGCGGACGACCTCCGTGGTCGGGGCCTGCCCGGCCGCCTCCAGGTCGTCGTAGAGGCTGGTCAGCTCCAGCGGGCGGCGCACCTGGCTGTGCACCACCTGGGTGCCCACCCCGCGCCGCCGGACCAGCAGCCCCTTGTCGACGAGGGACTGGATGGCCTGGCGGACGGTCGGCCGGGACAGGCCGAGGCGCACCGAGAGGTCCACCTCGTTGCCCAGCAGGTCGCCCGGGGCGAGCACCCCTTGCGAGATCGCCGCCTCCAGCTGCTGGGCGAGCTGGTAGTACAGCGGCACCGGACTGCCCCGGTCCAGGGCGAAGTCCAGGGAGTGCAGCGCGGGTCCGGCCGCCGCGCGTGCGGGGTCACCGGTCTTCGCCATGGACGTGCCTTCCTGTCGGGGTTCCCGGCCGGGGCGCGGGGGACGACGGGTTCACAGGTGGCGGCGGCGCCCGGCGACCTGGGCGTCGTAGCGTTCGCGGGCCTTTCGCGCGGGCTCGCGGGTGGCGACCTCGGCCACCGGCACGTCCCACCACGCCTCGGCCGGGGGAGCGGTCGGCGCCGGGTCGGTCTCGACGTAGACGCAGGTCGGCCGGTCCGAGGCGCGGGCCTCGGCGAGGGCGGTGCGCAGCTCCCGCACCGTCTTGGCGCGCAGCACGTCCATGCCGAGGCTGGCCGCGTTCGCCGCGAGGTCCACCGGCAGCGGGGCGCCGGTGAAGGAGCCGTCGGGGGCGCGGTACCGGTAGGCGGTGCCGTAGCGCTCGCCGCCGGTCTCCTCCGACAGGCCGCCGATGGAGGCGTAGCCGTGGTTCTGCACCAGTACGACATTGACCGGCAGGCCCTCCTGGACGGCCGTGACGATCTCCGTGGGCATCATCAGGTACGTGCCGTCGCCGACCAGCGCCCAGACGGGCGTGCCGGGCGCGGCCTGCTGGACGCCCAGCGCGGCCGGGATCTCGTAGCCCATGCAGGAGTAGCCGTACTCCAGGTGGTACTGGCGGGGGCCGCGGGCGCGCCACAGCTTGTGCAGGTCGCCGGGGAGCGAGCCCGCCGCGTTGATCACCACGTCGTCGTCGCCGACCACCGCGTCCAGCGCGCCCACCACCTGCGTCTGGGTCGGCACGGCGGTGTCGTCGTCGGCGCTCAGGGCCGCCTCGACGACCTCGTCCCAGCGTTCCTTGCCCGCCCGGTACTCCGCCTCGTACGCCTCGTCCACGCGGTACCCGGCGAGCGCCTCCGTGAGCCGCTCCAGACCGGTCCGCGCGTCGCAGACCAGGGTGCGGGCGGCGAGCTTGTGGGCGTCGAAGCCGGTGACGTTGACGTTCACGAACCGCACGTGCGGGTCGCGGAACAGCGTGCCGGAGGCGGTGGTGAAGTCGGTGTAGCGGGTGCCGACGCCGATCACCACGTCCGCGTCGCGGGCCAGCGCGTCACTCACCGCCGTGCCGGTGTGGCCGATGCCGCCCAGGTCGGCGGGGTGGTCGTGGCGCAGCGAACCCTTGCCGGCCTGGGTGGAGGCGACCGGGATGCCGGTGGCCTCCACCAGCGCCCGCAACGCGTCCTCGGCCTCGCTGTGGTGGACGCCGCCGCCCGCGACGATCAGCGGCCGGCGCGCCGCCCGTACCGCCGCCACGGCCGCGTCCAGCTCCACCGGGTCCGGGGCGGGCCGGCGTACCGTCCACACCCGTTCGGCGAAGAACTCCTCCGGCCAGTCGTACGCCTCCGCCTGCACGTCCTGCGGCAGCGCGAGGGTGACCGCACCGGTCTCGGCCGGGTCGGCGAGGACCCGCATCGCGTTCAGCGCGGACGCGATCAGCGCCTCGGGACGGGTGATCCGGTCGAAGTGGCGGGAGACCGGGCGGAGCGTGTCGTTGACGGACACGTCGGCCTCGACGGGGTGCTCCAGCTGCTGGAGCAGCGGGTCGGCGGCACGGGAGGCGAAGTAGTCGCCGGGCAGCAGCAGCACCGGCAGCCGGTTGATGGTGGCGAGCGCGGCGCCGGTCACCATGTTGGTCGCGCCGGGGCCGATGGACGTCGTCACCGCCTGCGCGGAGAGCCGGTTGAGCTGGCGGGCGTACCCGACGGCCGCGTGCACCATCGCCTGCTCGTTGCGGCCCTGGTGGTACGGCATCGCGTCGCGGTACTCGACGAGCGCCTGTCCGAGCCCGGCGACGTTGCCGTGGCCGAAGATGCCCCAGGTGCCCGCGATCAGCCGGCGGCGCACGCCGTCCCGCTCGGTGTACTGCGCGGACAGGAACCGCACCAGGGCCTGGGCGGTGGTCAGTCGGCGGGTGGTGGCGCTCATGCGGACCTCTCCGGTGCGGTGTAGAGGGGGAGTCGGGGGTCGACGGGCTGCTGCGGCCAGGTGTCGCGGATCCAGGCGTGGTCGGGGTGGTCGCAGATCAGCCAGGCGCGTTCGTCCTCGGGTCCCGCCATGACGTTGAGGTAGTACATGTGGTGGCCGGGCACCGCCATCGACGGGCCGTGCCAGCCGTCCGGGATGAGGACGACGTCGCCGTCGCGCACCTCGGCCAGCACGTCGGTGTCCCGGCCGGGCCCGGACGGGGAGACCCGCTGGTAGCCGAGGCCCGGGGTGCCGTCGTGGGCGGCGAACTCGAAGTAGTAGATCTCCTCCAGCACGGACTCCTCGCCCGGCCGGTGCTCGTCGTGCTTGTGCGGCGGGAACGACGACCAGTTGCCGCCCGGGGTGAGCACCTCGACCGCGATCAGCTTGTCGCACTCGAAACCCTGTCCGTCACCGCCTCCGGCGGGGGCGGCCGCGCCGAAGTTGTTGACCTGGCGGGAGCAGTTCCCGCTGCCGCGCAGCTCCACCGGCACGTCCGACGCCGGGCCGTACCGCGCGGGCAGCCGCCGCGTGCAGCGGGCGCCGGTCAGCGCGAACCGCCCGCCCTCCGCCGAGGACACGGTGACCCGGGCGTCCCGCGGTACATAGGCGAAGTCGGTCACGCCGTCGAACACGCTCGTCCGGCCGGTGAGCGCGAACTCCTCGTGGCCGAAGTCGTCGTCCGAGGCGACCGTGCAGGCGCCGCTCAGCGGCAGCACGATCCACTCGCTGTCCCCGGTGTCGAAGGTGTGCGAGCCGCCCGGCTCCAGTCGCAGCACCCGCAGCGAGGAGTGTCCCCAGCCGGCGCTGTGCGGGCTGACGTCGACGGTGTAGGGGCCGGCGACGGCCTTGCCCGCGGGAAGGTGATGGGTCATGCGGTGCCTCCGTCTGCGTACGTCGTCGTACGGGCTTGTCACAACAGGCCGACGGCCGTGTCCACCGCCGTCTCCACACTGCCCTCGGCCGGGTAGAGCAGGGAGCGGCCGACGACCATGCCCTGCACGGTGGGCAGCCGCAGCGCCTTGCCCCACCGCTCGTAGGCCGCCTCCTGGTCGCCGACCTCGCCGCCGAGCAGCACCACCGGCAGCGTCGAGCTGCGCAGCACCTCCGCCATGTCGTCGACGTTCTCGGTGACCGGCAGCTTCAGCCAGGTGTAGGCGGAGGTGCCGCCGAGCCCCGAGGCGATCGCGATGGACCGGGTGACGGCCTCGGCGGACAGGTCGTTGCGGACCCGGCCGTCCACCCGGCGGGAGATGAACGGCTCCACGAACACCGGCAGCCGGCGCGCGGCCATCGCGTCCACGGCGCGGGCCGAGGACTCCAGCGTGGCCAGCGAGCCGGGGTCGTCGTAGTCGATGCGGACCAGCAGCTTGCCCGCGTCGAAGCCGAGCCGCTCGATGTCCTCGGCGCGGTGGCCGGTGAAGCGGTCGTCCATCTCGAAGGACGCCCCGGCCAGGCCCCCGCGGTTCATCGACCCCATGACGACCTTGTTCTCCAGGGCGCCGAGCAGCAGCAGGTCCTCCAGGATGTCGGCGGTGGCCAGCACCCCGTCCACACCCGGCCGGGACAGCGCGACGCACAGGCGTTCCAGCAGGTCGGCCCGGTCCGCCATGGCCAGGCGCCGGTCGCCTATGCCGAGCGCGCCCCGGGCGGGGTGGTCGGCGGCCACGATCAGCAGCCGTCCGCTGTCGCCGATCAGCGGACGGCGGGCCCGGCGGGCGGCCGCCTCGGCGACGGCCTCGGGATGCCGGGCGCGGACCGTGGTGAGGTCGGGGATGCTCAGATTCAAGGGAAGGGCTCCGTTCAGGGCTGGCTCGGCCGGTCCGCCGCGTCCGGCTCCACGGCCCGCGCGAGGAGGTCCGCGACCTCCGACTCGGTCGGCATGGCGGACGAACAGGCGAGGCGCGAGGCGACGAGGGCACCGGCCGCGTTGGCGTGGCGCATGGTCCGCTCCAGGTCCCAGCCGGCGAGCAGACCGTGGCAGAGCGAGCCGCCGAAGGCGTCCCCGGCGCCGAGACCGTTGACCACCTCGACCGGCACCGGAGGCACCTCGGCGCGGGTGCCGTCCCGGTGCACGGCCAGCACGCCCCGGGGACCCTGCTTGACCACGGCCAGCTCCACCCCGGCGGCCAGCAGCGCCTCCGCGCAGGCCTCGGGCTCGCGCACCCCGGTGGCGATCTCGCACTCGTCGAGGTTGCCGACCGCGACCGTGGCGTGGCGGAGCGCCTCGCGGTAGTACGGGCGGGCCTGGTCCGGGTCCCGCCAGAACATGGGGCGCCAGTCCAGGTCGAAGACGGTGGTGCCGGCCTTGGCGCGCGCCTCCAGGGCGGTGAGGGTGGCGGTGCGGCTGGGCTCCTCGCTCAGGCCGGTACCGGTGATCCAGAAGATGCCGGCCGCGCGGACCGCGGGCAGGTCCAGCTCGTGCGGGTGGATCTCCAGGTCGGGGGCCTTGGGGCGGCGGTAGAAGTAGAGGGGGAAGTCGTCCGGCGGGAAGATCTCGCAGAAGGTGACGGGGGTCGGGTACGCGGCCACGGGCGTCACCCAGCGGTCGTCCACACCGAAGTCCTTCAGCGCCTCGTGCAGGTAGGTGCCGAAGGGGTCGTCGCCGGTGCGGGTGATCACCGCGGTGGAGCGGCCGAGCCGCGCCGCGGCGACCGCGACATTCGCGGCCGAACCGCCCAGGAACTTCCCGAACGTCTCCACCTGCGACAACGGCACCCCGGTCTGCAGGGGATAAAGGTCGACCCCGATGCGTCCCATGGTGACGAGGTCGAAATACTGTGGTGTGGCCATTGAGCGACGCTCCTCGAGGTGCTGGGGGTGCGGGTCCCAGGACGCCCTGCCACGGTGGGACGCGCTTCCGGGGACCTGCCGCCTCCCAGGTGTAGATCTCGAGGGGCGGCGGTGTCAATAGTTTGTACTTACATTCGGACGAGCGCGTGAAATGATGTCTTAACAAAGTATTGACAGCAGGCGGTTCTGGGGATTGGATCGCGTCCCAGCACAACCGCCATGTGTGATGGCACACACCCCCGGACTCCCGAGGTTCCGGGCATCGGACTCTCGGACTCCTCGCCCTTTCCCCCGTGAAGCACAGTGAGGTGCAGGACTGATGGACCGCTCTTCCCACCCCCGCTCCCGCAGAGTCGTACCGTTCGTCGCGGTCGCGGCGGCAGCCGCCCTGACCCTCGCCGGTTGCTCCAGCGGCTCCGGAGGCAAGAAGTCCGAGGAAGGCGGAGCGGACGCCTCGGCCGGCAAGGCCTCGACGCCGCAGATGACGGTGGCCCTGGTCACCCACCAGGCGCCCGGCGACACCTTCTGGGACATCGTGCGCAAGGGTGCGCAGACCGCCGCCGACAAGGACAACGTCAAGCTGATCTACTCGGCCGACCCGAACGCGGGCAACCAGGCCAACCTGGTGCAGAACGCCATCGACCAGAAGGTCGACGGCATCGCGGTCACCCTCGCCAAGCCGGACGCGCTCAAGGGCGTCATAGCCAAGGCCGAGGCGGCGGGCATTCCGGTCGTCGGCATCAACTCCGGACTGAGCGACTGGAAGGACCTCGGGCTGCTGGAGTTCTTCGGTCAGGACGAGGCCGTCGCGGGTGAGGCGTTCGGCAAGAAGCTCAACGAGGTCGGCGCCAAGAACGCCGTCTGCGTGGTCCAGGAGCAGGGCAACATCGGTCTGACCCAGCGCTGCGCCGGTCTGGAGAAGACCTTCGAGGGCAAGACGCAGGTCCTCAACGTCAACGGCACCGACATGCCGTCGGTGAAGTCGACCATCAGCGCCAAGCTGAAGCAGGACTCCTCCATCGACTACGTCGTCACCCTCGGCGCGCCCTTCGCGCCGACCGCCGTGCAGTCCGTCCAGGAGGCCGGCAGCAAGGCCAAGGTCGCCACCTTCGACCTCAACAAGGAGCTGACCGGCGCCATCAAGGACGGCGACATCCAGTTCGCGGTGGACCAGCAGCCCTACCTCCAGGGCTACCTCGCCGTCGACGGCCTGTGGCTCTACAAGAACAACGGCAACTACAGCGGCGGCGGCGAGCAGCCCGTGCTGACCGGTCCGGCGTTCGTCGACAAGTCCAACGTCGACGCGGTCTCCCAGTACGCCGCGAAGGGCACCCGGTGATGAGCATGGCCCAACAGGCTGAGCCGGCGGCGACCACGCCGCCGGCCCCCGGCCCCGAACAGCAGAAGGACGGCCGCACCACGCGGCGCCCGCTCGCGCTGCGGCTGCTCGCCCGGCCCGAGGTCGGCGTGTTCCTCGGCGCCGTCGCCGTCCTGGTGTTCTTCCTGTTCGCCGCCCCGCCGGTGCGCGACGGCAGCTCGATGGCGAACATCCTGTACCAGTCGTCGACCATCGGGATCATGGCGCTGCCCGTGGCGCTGCTGATGATCGGCGGCGAGTTCGACCTCTCGGCCGGAGTCGCCGTCGTCACCTCGGCGCTCACCGCGAGCATGCTCAGCTACCAGCTCACCCTGAACGTGTGGGTGGGCGTGATCGTCGCCCTCGCGGTGTCCCTCGCCGTCGGCTTCTTCAACGGCTGGATGCTGGTGAAGACCGGCCTGCCCAGCTTCCTGGTCACCCTCGGCACCTTCCTGATCCTCCAGGGCGTCAATCTCGCGGTGACCAAGCTCGTCACCGGCAACGTCGCCACCGACAACATCAGCGACATGGACGGCTTCGACCAGGCCAAGGCGCTGTTCGCGTCCAGCTTCGAGGTCGGCGGCGTCCAGGTGAAGATCACCGTGATCTGGTGGCTGGTCTTCGCCGCCCTCGCCACCTGGGTCCTGCTGCGCACCAAGTACGGCAACTGGATCTTCGCGGTCGGCGGCAACAAGGAGAGCGCCCGCGCGGTGGGCGTCCCCGTCACCTTCACCAAGATCTCCCTGTTCATGCTGGTCGGCTTCGGCGCCTGGTTCGTCGGCATGCACAACCTGTTCTCCTTCAACACCGTGCAGTCCGGCGAGGGCGTGGGCCAGGAGCTCATCTACATCGCCGCGGCGGTCATCGGCGGCTGTCTGCTGACCGGCGGCTACGGCTCGGCGATCGGACCGGTCTTCGGTGCCTTCATGTTCGGCATGGTGCAGCAGGGCATCGTCTACGCCGGCTGGAACCCCGACTGGTTCAAGGCCTTCCTCGGCGTGATGCTGCTCGGCGCCGTCCTCATCAATCTGTGGGTCCAGCGCACGGCGACCCGGAGGTGACCGCAATGACCGACAAGACGACCGGCACCGACGGTGCCGTCCTCACGGACACCCCGGCCGAGGGCGACCGCCCCCTGGTCGAACTCCGCGCCGCCGGCAAGTCCTACGGCAACATCCGCGCCCTGCACGGCGTCGACCTGACCGTCCACCCCGGCAAGGTGACCTGTGTCCTCGGCGACAACGGCGCGGGCAAGTCCACCCTCATCAAGATCATCTCGGGGCTGCACCGGCACACCGAGGGCGAGTTCCTCGTCGACGGCGAACCGGTGCACTTCTCCACCCCGCGCGAGGCCCTCGACAAGGGCATCGCCACCGTCTACCAGGACCTCGCCGTGGTCCCGCTGATGCCGGTGTGGCGGAACTTCTTCCTCGGCTCCGAGATGACCAAGGGCCCCTGGCCGCTGCGCCGCCTCGACATCGACCGCATGAAGCGGACCGCCGACGAGGAACTGCGCAACATGGGCATCGTCCTGGACGACCTGGAGCAGCCCATCGGCACGCTCTCCGGCGGTCAGCGCCAGTGTGTGGCGATCGCCCGGGCCGTCTACTTCGGCGCCCGCGTCCTCATCCTCGACGAGCCGACCGCCGCCCTCGGCGTCAAGCAGTCCGGCGTCGTCCTGAAGTACATCGCCATGGCCCGCGACCGCGGCCTCGGCGTCATCTTCATCACCCACAACCCGCACCACGCCTACATGGTCGGCGACCAGTTCAACGTGCTGCGTCTGGGCACCCTGGAGCTCAGCGCCGACCGCAGCCAGGTCGGCCTCGAGGAGCTGACCAACCACATGGCCGGCGGCGCGGAACTGGCCGCACTCAAGCACGAGCTGGCGCAGGTCCGCGGCGTCGACACGGAAGGGCTCCCCGAAGCCGGCGCCCTCCAGGCACCCACGGCCGCAGCCCCGGAAGGGAAGTCCTGACATGGCAGTCACGCTCGACCGCATCCGGGTCGGTTCCGCCCCCGACTCCTGGGGCGTCTGGTTCCCCGACGACCCGCAGCAGGTGCCCTGGCAGCGCTTCCTCGACGAGGTCGCCGAGGCCGGCTACTCCTGGATCGAACTCGGCCCCTACGGCTACCTGCCGACCGACCCGGCCCGCCTTACCGACGAGGTGCGCAGCCGCGGCCTGAGCGTCTCCGCCGGCACCATCTTCTGCGGGCTGCACCGCGGCCCGTCCGAGTGGGACGCCACCTGGGAGCAGGTCAGCCGCGTCGCCGCGCTCACCCAGGCGATGGGCGCCGAGCACCTGGTCGTCATCCCGTCGTTCTGGCGCGACGACAAGACCGCCGAGATCCTGGAGCCCCCGGAGCTGACCACCGAGCAGTGGGGCCACCTCACCCGGGGCATGGAACGCCTCGGCCGCGAGGTCAAGGAGACGTACGGGCTCGACATCGTCGTCCACCCGCACGCCGACACCCACATCGACACCGAGCAGCACGTCGAGCGTTTCCTCGACTCCACCGACTCGCGCCTGGTCAACCTCTGCCTGGACACCGGGCACTACGCCTACTGCGGCGGCGACAGCGTCAAGCTGATCGAGACCTACGGCGAACGCGTCGGCTACCTGCACCTCAAGCAGGTCGACCCGGAGATCCTCGCCGACGTCGTCAAGAACGAGATCCCGTTCGGGCCCGCCGTCCAGCGCGGCGTGATGTGCGAGCCGCCCGCCGGCGTGCCGGAGCTGGGCCCGGTGCTGACGGCCGCGCAGAAGCTGGGCGTGGACCTGTTCGCGATCGTCGAGCAGGACATGTACCCCTGCGAGCCCGACAAGCCGCTGCCCATCGCGGTGCGCACCCGGAAGTTCCTCCGCTCCTGCGGCGCCTGACCACCACCCACCGGACCGGGAGGCGACACACATGAACCGGCGCGAGCCCCTCGGCATCGCCGTCATCGGCACCGGCCGCATGGGCGCCGACCACGTGCGGCGCATCGACCGGGCGATCAGCGGGGCGCGGGTCGCCGCGGTCGTCGACATCGACGGCGAACGTGCCAAGGCCGTCGCGGCCGGCGTCGACGGCTGCACCGCCCACACCGACGCGGCCGAGGCGATGGCGTCGGACGCCGTCGACGCCGTACTGATCGCCTCCTCCGGGCCCGCCCACGAGGAGGCCCTGCTCGCCGCGTTCGCGCGGGACCTGCCCGTGCTGTGCGAGAAGCCGCTCACCCCCGACGCGGCCTCCGCCCTGCGCGTCGTGGAAGCCGAGGCCGCCCTCGGCCACCGCCGGGTGCAGGTCGGCTTCATGCGCCGCTACGACACCGAGTACGTCCGCCTGAAGGCCCTGCTGGACAGCGGACAGCTGGGCCGGCCACTGATGCTGCACAACCGTCACCGCAACGTGGCCAGCCCGCCCTTCTTCACCAGCTCCATGCTGATCAGCGACTCCGTCGCCCACGAGGTCGACGCCACCCGCTGGCTGCTGGGCCACGAGATCACCGCCGTGACGGTGCTGCGCCCCACCCCGTCCTCCGGCGCCCCCGACGGACTGCGCGACCCGCAGTTCGTCGTCCTGGAGACCGACGGCGGGGCGCTCTCCGACGTCGAGATCTTCGTCAACTGCGGTTTCGGCTACCAGGTGCAGTCCGAGGCGGTCTGCGAACGCGGCACCGCCCGCATCGGCGACGGCCACCACCTGGTCACCAACATGGCGGGACGCTGGGGCGGCACCATCGCCCAGGACTGGACCGAGCGCTTCGCCCAGGCCTACGACGACGAGGTCCAGGCGTGGGTCGACGCCACCCGCCGCGGCGAGGTCACCGGCCCCAGCACCTGGGACGGCTACGCCGCCGCGGCCGTCTGCGAGGCCGGCGTCCGCGCCCTGGAGGAGGGCGGCCGGGTGGCGGTCGGCCTCGCGGAGAGGCCGCCGCTCTACGCCTGAACCCGCCCGTGGGTCCGCCCGTCGCCCACGGCCGGCCCTACGCCACGTCGTCCAGCCACAGCACGATGCCCGTCAGGCCGTTGAGCACCGCCGCCACCCCCGCCCGCACGGCGGCGGCGCAGCGGGCCTCGGTGAAGGACGCCGGGTCGTACGTGGACGACATGCCGAGCCCCTCGCCGCGGGACGACGCCCCGCTCCAGTCGGCGGCGGTCACGTTCTCCGTCGGCTCTGCCAGCTCCGCTCCCACCACCAGGAACCGCTGACCCAGATGGCTCGGGGTGACCGCCGCGAGCGGGTCCACCAGGTCGTTCCCCGCGCTGACCACGAGGTCCGGCCCCATGTCCATGGCCTCTTCGACGGCGGCGACATGACCGGTGGGGGCGTCGGCGGTCACCGTGCGCAGGTCGACGTCCTCCTCCTCGGCCCACTCCTCCACCGCGCTCACCAGCGACCGCGTCGGCCGGTCGTCCCCGGCGGTCAGCAGTACGACCCGGTACCCCTTCGGCGGGTGCACGTCGTCCCAGGAACCCGGCCGCGGTGTCACGGTCGCCTCCGGGGTGGGCGTGGCGGTGGGGTCGGTGAATCCCGGGCCGAGCGCGCCCACGGACGTGGGGGCGGCGCGCGGCCGTGACCAGTCGTCGGCCGAGGCGCATCCGGTGGCCAGTGCGGCGACCGCTGCCAGCACGGCGGCGGCCCGAAGCGGTGAACGCAAGACGATCGTCCCTCTGAGCGGTGGCGGGTGCGGTGGTGCGCAGGATGGGCGCGCCCCCATCCTGCGCCGCCGCGCGCCCTCACCGACCCCGTCGAGGGCCCGGGAACGGGTTGTTGTCCGACGTTTCGCCGCCGCGTCGGATGCCGTTCATCCGCCCCGCGCACGGTGCTCCGGAAACCTGAAGGAGCACCATGTCACAGCGGATCCGCCGCACTCTTCTCACCCTGTGCCTGACCGCCGCCGCCCTCGCCGGGGTCGGCGGGCAGGCGCAGGCGCACGGCTTCACCTCCACCGTGTACGCCGACGTCGTCGAGACCGACGGCCGGCCCCGCACCACCCTGGAGCTCGAGTACGACCTGCTCGTCGTCTCCGCCGCCGACGCGGAGGACGACGACGCCCTCTTCCGGGAGGGCACGGCCGCCTTCGAGAACGGCGACGACCGCAGCCGGGCCCGGGTGCTCGACGACCACGCCAAGGCCGCGGTCGGCTACGTCACCCGGCATTTCTCCCTCGCCTCGGGCGGCCGGCCCTGCACCGCCCACCGGGCGGGCGACGTCACCATGACCCGGCGCGAGGGCGTCCCGTACGCCGTCCTCGTCCTCGACTGGACCTGCGCGGACGGCGACGGACCGGTGCTGCGCAGCACGCTGTTCCCCGACCGGGAGCAGTACGTCAAGGACACCAAGACGATCGTCACCTACGCCGTCGACGGGCTCTCGGGCAGCGCCGCGCTCGACGCCGCCCACCCGTCCTTCTCCCTCGACCAGGCCTGGTACGAGCGGTTCGCCGAGTTCTTCCGCCTGGGCGCCGAGCACCTGCTGACCGGCGTCGACCACATCCTGTTCCTGCTGGCCCTGATCGTGGGCTCGCGCACCCCGCGCGAGGTCGTGCTCGCCGCGACGAGCTTCACGCTGGCCCACTCGGTCACCTTCCTGCTCGCCGCGCTCGGCCTGGTGGACGTCCCCGCGGACGTCGTGGAACCCGTCATCGCCGCGTCGATCGCCGTCGTCGCGGGCTGGCACCTGTGGCGGCTCGCCCGCCGCGCCGACCGCCGACCGCCGCTCGGACGAGGGCACTTCCAGCTGGACCGGGCCGGGTGGACCCGGCTGGCCGTCGTGTTCTGCTTCGGGCTGGTGCACGGGCTCGGGTTCGCGGGGGCGCTGGGCATCGACGCGGCGTGGTCCTGGACCCTGCTCTGGTCGCTGGCCGTGTTCAACCTCGGGATCGAGGCGGTGCAGCTCGCGCTCATCGGGCTCACCTTCCCGGCGCTGGTGGTGCTGCGGCGCCGGGCACCCCGGGCCGGCCGCCTCGTCACCGGACTCGTCGCCGCCGGGGTCGCCGTGATGGGCCTGATCTGGTGCGTGCAGCGCGTCGCCGGGACCTGAACCCCCCTTGGCGGAACGTTCAGTCAACCCGGCTGGATCGTTCGCCTCCGATTCATGCCCGGCAGACAACGTACACACCGCCAATCCGTGCACTCATGTACGCACAAGGAACGAAAGAACTCATGAGACCCAGCAGCAAGACCCAGACCGACGGCTCCGTACGGCGCCGTGTGGCCGGCGGTGCCGCCACGGCGGTCCTGGGACTGACCATGGCGCTCGGCAGCGGCGCGGCGGCCCCGGCCGTCGCGGCCGACTCCGCCGAACTGTCCGGCGTCGTCCTCGGCGTCGGCGCCGACGAGACCCAGCGCACCGTCACCTGGTACTCCACGACGGACACCGCGCAGCAGCTCCAGGTCGCCCCCACCGCCGCCGTCACCGACGGACGGTTCCCGGCCGACGCGGCCACCTTCGCCGCCACCGGCGGCGCCAACATCACCTCCAGCGGCGGCTACAACCGCCACGCCACCGTCACCGGCCTCAAGGAGAACGTCGAGTACTCCTACCGGGTCGGCTCCGAGGGCAACTGGTCGAAGACGTACAGCTTCAAGACGCGTGACTTCGAGGGCGACTACGACTTCCTGTTCCTCGGCGACCCGCAGATCGGCTCCAGCGGCGACGCGCAGAAGGACGGCGCGGGCTGGGCCGACACCCTGAAGGTGGCCACCGAGGCCAACCCCGACGCCGAACTGCTCGTGTCCGGCGGCGACCACGTCGAGAGCGCCAACGACGAGAAGCAGTGGACGTCGTTCCTCGGCCCCGACCAGCTCCGCCAGGTCCCGCTGGCCGCCACCATCGGCAACCACGACGTCGGCGGCAAGGCCTACGAGCAGCACCACTTCACGCCCAACACCGACCGGTCCGACGCGTACTACGACAAGGACGCGGCGACCCGGTCCGGCGGCGACTACTGGTTCGTCCACAAGGACGTGCTGTTCATCGACATCAACAGCAACGCCCAGAGCGACACCAAGGACGCCCAGCACGTCGAGTACATCACCGACGTCATCAAGAAGCACGGCTCCGAAGCCAAGTGGAAGGTGCTGGTCTACCACCACTCCATCTACTCGCCCGCCAGCCACTCCTACGACCAGGGCAACAAGGACCGCCGCAAGGACTTCACCACGGCGTTCTCCGACCTGGGCATCGACATGGTGCTGCAGGGCCACGACCACAGCTACTCGCGCAGCTACGCCGTCAAGAACGGCCAGAAGGCCGATCCGACGGAGCAGCCGGGCCAGGCCGAGGTCTACCCGGGCCCGGGCGGCGTCATCTACGTGACCGCCAACTCGGCCTCGGGCTCCAAGTACTACGACATCAAGAAGCCTGACGGCTCCGGCACGGGCGTCCAGGGCAACGGCCCCGACCCGCTCAACCCGGACAACTTCTGGTTCAACTCGGTCGAGAACCAGGAGCACGTGCGGTCGTACGTCCGGGTCAAGGTACGGTCCGACAAGCTGGTCCTGGAGAACGTGCGCTCCGGCACCTGCGCCACGCCGAACCCGGCCGTCGACAACGGCAACGTCCCCTGCTCCAACCCGGACAAGCCGGTCGGCTCTCTCGTCGACAAGGTCACCGTCCACCCGTACAACGGCGACGGGCAGTCCCTCCAGGTGAACGTCCCGGACGCGGCGCCCGGCGAGTTCGGCTGGACCATCGACGGCTACAACGGCCTGGTCGACCTCGGTACGGCCAAGGAGCGGGACGGCGACCACTTCGAGGCCGCCGGCAAGATCAACCCGCTCCGGGTGACCGACAGCCGCCGCTCGCTCTCGCCCTGGTCGGTCTCGGCCAACGTGAGTGACTTCCAGGACGCCGGCAAGAAGTTCGCCGGCTCCTACCTCGGCTGGAAGCCGTACGTCCTCAACGGCGGCGCGGGCGCCAAGGCGGCCTCCGCCGTGGCCTCCGGATACGACGACAAGGGTGCCGGTCTGTCCGTCTCGCGGGGGCTCGCCTCCGCCGAGCAGGGCCACCCGCGGGGCGAGGCCCGGCTGGGTGCCGACCTGGACCTGAAGATCCCGGACAGTGTCGCGAAGGGCTCCTACCGGGCGACCCTCACGATCACCGCGCTGAGCAGCTGATCCGTCCTACGGCGTGGCGGGGCACGCACCTTGGGTGCCCCGCCACGCCTCCCGCTCCTGGAGAACCCCCATATGCACGTGCTCGCCGTCTCTCAACGGACACCCGGCCTTCCCGTTCGCCTCCCCGTCCTTGTTCGCGCCGCCGTCCTCGGCCTGCTGACGGCTCTCGCGCTCGTCTGCGCGCACCCGACACCCGCGGCGGCCGCCGACGGCGACGTCAGCTGGCGGGTCCGCACCGGCGCCAACGCCTACGGTGACGACCGCTCCAGCTTCAGCTACGCGGTGAACCCGGGCGGCACGGTCGAGGACACCATGGTCGTCACCAACCGCGGCAAGAGCCCGCTGCGGCTCGCCGTCTACGCCTCCGACGGCTACACCACCGACGCCGGACAGCTCGACCTGCTCACCCGCGACAAGAAGTCCACCGGTGTGGGCGTGTGGACCCACCCGAAGGTCACCGCCGTCACCGTCGCGCCCGGGAAGTCGGCCGACGTCCCCTTCACCGTCACCGTCCCGGGCAACGCCACCCCCGGCGACCACGTGGGCGGTCTCCTCACCTCCCTCAAGCAGGCCGACACCGCCGCCGGCATCAACGTCGACCGGCGCCTCGGCCTCCGTGTCGCCGTCCGGGTGGGCGGCGAGCTGAAGCCGCGCCTCGCGGTGGAGGACGCGCACCTCGACTACCACGGCAGCGCGGGTCCCTTCTCGAAGGGCTCGGCCACCGTCACCTACACGGTTCACAACACGGGGAACGCCCTGCTCTCCGGGCGTCAGGAGGTCGCCGTGCGGGGGCCGTTCGGATGGCTCCGCACGGCCGCGGGCGACCTGCCCGACACGCCCGCGCTGCTGCCGGGGGAGCGGTGGAAGGTGACGGTGCCCGTGCCGGACGTCGCGCCCGGTATCCGGCTCACGGCCACCGCGAAGGTGCTGCCTCTGCTGACGGACGCCTCCGGGTCCACGACGCCGCTCGACCCGGTCGAGGCGAGCGCCGGCGCGTGGGCCGTCCCGTGGACCCTCGCGCTGATCGTCCTGCTGCTGCTCGCGGCGGTCGTCGCGGTCGTGCTCGTCGCCCGCCGCAACGGCGCCCGTCGCAAGGCCCGCGAGGCGGCGCTGGTCCGCGACGCGGTAAAGGCAGCACTGAGCTGAGGCCGCGCCGGTGAGGGCTGAGGTAACGCGCCTGCGGCGGGGCTTCTGTCGGGTGGGGGTTGAGGTCGTGTGCCTGCGGCACGGGGCTCCGTCCGGGGGGTGAGCCGTGTGCCTGCGGCGCAGGGGTTCTGTCGGGTGGGGGTTGCGGTCGTGTGCCTGCGGCGCGGGGTTGCGGTGCGGTGGGGGCGGGCGTAGCGCCTACGGGCGGTGGGTGGTGCGGGGCCGCGGTGGGGGTGGTCGTCCTCGGTCTGGCGCGATGAAGCCCGCTTGCTGGGTGCGGGGCGCCGACGCGCCAGCCGCTGCGGGCGCCCACCCCCACCCCGTCCCCTCCCCGCCGCGCGCGGCAACTCCAACGCCGTGGTGCGGGCACACCCCCCAGCTGCGGGTAGTCGTGCCGCCTGGGGCGATGGGGGTCCCCCCGCTCGAGCGGAGCCGAGGGTGGGGGAGGGTGGACGCGGCGGCACCCCGTTGGCGCCGGGTCGCGCGAACCCCCGGCCCCGGTTGCGGCCCCGTGGCGCCGCGCGCCAGATCAGGCTGCGGTGCGAGGCCGTGGGGACAGTCCCGCGGCCGTGTAGCACGCGTCGATCAGCCGCATCGTCGCCACCGCGTCGTCCGCGTCGAGGGGCAGGGGCGTGCCGCGCCGTACCCGGGCGGCGAACGCCTCCAACTGGTAGGCGTACGACGAGCGCGTGCCCAGGTGCTCCGTGCGTTCACCGTCGGCGGTGCGGATCACGACCCGGTCGTCCAGCTGCGGCAGTACGAAGTTCGGCGCCGTCGCCTCCCCCCGGCTGCCGACGATCCGCAGGCTCATCTCCAGCCGGTCGTACGCCATGTGGCAGCGGGCCGTGCCGGTGGCGCCCCCCGGGAACGACAGGTCGGCGTCCAGCCACTCGTCCACCCCGGGCGCGCCCGCCCGCTCCCCGGCCCGAGCCGCCACCGTGCGCGGCGCGCCGCCCGCCCACGGCGCGAGCACGCGCAGGGCGTGCAGGCCGTAGCAGCCGAGGTCCATCAGGGCGCCGCCGGCCAGTGACAGCGACCAGCGCGGGTCGTCGGTCTCGGGGGCCGGGATCGCCACCATCGCCTCCGCGTGGCGTAGTTCGCCCAGCTCCCCGGAGGACAGCAGCTCGTGCAGCCGCCGGGTCACCGGGTGGAACAGGTAGTGGAAGGCTTCCATGAACACGGTGCCGGACGCCCTCGCCGCCTGCCGCACCTCCTCGGCCTCCGCCGCGTTGCTCGCCGACGGCTTCTCCGTCAGCACGTGCTTGCCGGCCGCCAGCGCCGCCAGGTTCCACGGTCCGTGCAGCCCGTTGGCGAGCGGGTTGTAGACCACCTCGACCTCGGGGTCGGCGAGCAGTTCGGCGTACGAGCGGACGGTCCGCTCCACACCGTGCGCGCCGGCGAAGGCCTCGGCGCGGGAGCGGTCGCGGGCGGCCACCGCGACCAGACGGTGGCCGCCGGCCCGGGCCGGGGCGACGAGGGCGCGCTCGGTGATCCGCGCGGCCCCCAGGATTCCGATGCGCAGCGGCTGCGGGGCGGGGTCGGTCATGCCTGCCGTACCTCCTCGAGGGTGACGGGACGGTGCTCGTGCAGCGACAGTGTGCACGCCTCGGCGATCCAGCCGGCCTCCAGGGCGTCCTCGATGGTGCACGGCGACGGGCGTGAGCCCGCCACCACCTCGGTGAACGCGGTGAGTTCGGCGCGGTAGGCGTCGGTGAAGCGGTCCATGAAGAAGTCGTGCGGGGTGCCGGAGGGGAAGGTCACGCCCGGCTCCACCGAGCGCAGCGGCAGCTTGTCCTCCAGGCCCACCGCGATGGAGTCGGTGAAGCCGTGGATCTCCATGCGGACGTCGTAACCGCGGGCGTTGTGACGGCTGTTGGACACCACCGCGATGGTGCCGTCGTCCAGCGTGAGAATCGCGCCCGTGGTGTCGGCGTCGCCCGCCTCCTTGATGAAGTCGGCGCCCCGGTTGCCGCCGACGGCGTACACCTCGGTCACCTCGCGGCCGGTCACCCAGCGGATGATGTCGAAGTCGTGCACCGAGCAGTCCCGGAAGATGCCCCCGGACGCGGCGATGTACGCGGCGGGCGGGGGTGCCGGGTCCAGTGTCGTGGAACGTACGGTGTGGAGTTTGCCCAGCTCACCGGAGTGGACTGCCGCGTGGGCGGCGACGAAGCCGGCGTCGAAGCGGCGGTTGTAGCCGATCTGGACGGGTACGTCCCGGCCGGCGACGGCCTTCAGTACCTCGATGCCCTCGGTCATGGTGCGGGCGACGGGCTTCTCGCAGAAGACGGGGACGCCCGCCTCCACGCAGGCCGTGATCAGGTGCGGGTGGGCGTCGGTCGCGGCGGCCACGACCACGCCGTCCACCCCGGCCGCGAGCAGGGCCTCGGGAGAGTCCGCGACCTGCGCGCCGAAGCGCTCCGCGGCGGCCTTCGCGGCGTCCGCGAACGGGTCGGAGACGACGAGGGACTCGACGGCGTCGAGCCCCGACAGGGTCTCGGCGTGGAAGGCGCCGATGCGGCCGAGGCCGAGGATTCCGATGCGCATGAGGCGGTGCTCCTTCGTGCGGGGGTGGTGGGGGTGGGGCAGGGTCAGTCGAGGCCGCCGAGGACGTTCTGGTCCCAGTCGATGACGGAGCCGGTGACCACCCCGGAGCGGTCGGAGAGCAGCAGGACCACGAAGTCGGCGATCTCGTCCGGCCGGCCGAGCTTGCCCATCGGCAGCCGCGCGGCGGCCTGCTCCCGCCAGTCGTCGCCGGCGCCGTGGAAGGTGCGCTGCGTGGCGTCCTCGCCCTCGGTCGCGGTCCAGCCGATGTTCAGGCCGTTGATCCGGATCCGGTCCCACCGGTGGGCGTGCGCCGCGTTGCGGGTCAGGCCCATCAGACCCGCCTTGGCGGCGACGTACGGGGCGAGGAACGGCTGCCCGCCGTGCGCCGAGGAGGTGATGACGTTGACGATCGTGCCCGGCTCGGCGCGCCGCACCATGTCCGCCACCGCCGCCTGCATGGCGAAGAACGGCGCCTTGAGGTTGATCGCGATGTGCTGGTCGAACAGGTCGGGGGTGGTGTCGAGGAGGGTGCCGCGTGAGGTCAGACCGGCGGAGTTGACCAGGCAGTCGATGCGGCCGTACGCCTGTACCACTTGGGCGACCGTGTCCTTGGCCTGCTCCGCGTCGGCCAGGTCGGCCCGTACGAACATGGCCTTGCCGCCCTGCCCGGCCAGTTCGGCGACCAGCGCCTCGCCCGGCTCCGGGCGGCGGCCGCTGACGGCCACGACCGCGCCTTCGCGCACCGCGGCCCGTGCGACGGCGGCACCCACACCCTGGCTGCCGCCGTTGACGAGGACGACCTTGTCGTCGAGGAGTCCCATGATGTCCTTCCGGATGGTGGTGTCGGGTCAGCTCGCGCGGCGTGCGGCGGCGGCCCGCAGTTCGTCGCGCAGGGCTCGGGGGGTCGAGCCCTCGCGCAGCGCCTTGCGCACCACGTCGGCCTGGGACGGCGGGGCGAGTCCCTCGACCGGTGGGTCGTTGTCCAGGTTGGTGGGGAACGGGTAGCCCTCGGCGCTCGCCGCGATCACGTTCTCCAGCCACCGGTCCGAGGCGCCCTCGGCCTTGCGGGCCAGCAGCACCGGGTAGACGGCGCCCACCACGGCCTCCCGGTCCACGGTCTCCATGGCCCGGCCGAACGCGGACGACACCTGGAGCAGGTTGGCCGCGCGCCGGATGTCCGCCGAGTGGTTGGCCCCGGCGGCGTGGAACAGCGCCGGATTGAAGAACACCGCGTCGCCCTTCGCCAGAGGGAGCTGGATGTGGTGGTCGTCGAAGTACGCCTGGAACGCTGGCAGCCGCCAGGCGAGGTAGCCGGCCTCGAACTTCTGCGAGTGCGGCAGGTACATCGTCGGCCCGGACTCCACCGGCATGTCGCAGTGGGCGACGGCGCCCTGGAGGGTGAGCACGGGGGAGAGGCGGTGCACGTGCGCCGGGTAGGCGGCGGCGGTCTCGTCGGAGAGGAAGCCCAAGTGGTAGTCGCGGTGCACGGTCTGCGCCGCGCCGCCCGGGTTGACGACGTTGACCTGCGAGGTGACCTGGTAGCCGGGGCCCAGCCAGGCCGTGGACACCAGGGCGATCATGTCGTTGGCGTAATAGTCGGCGAACGCCTCCGGGTCGTGCAGGGCGGCCTTCTCCAGGGCGTTCCACACCCGGTCGTTGGCGCCCGGCTTGGCGAAGTGGTCGCCGGCGGTGGCGCCCGAGGCGCGCTGCTGGGCGATCAGTGCGTCGAACACGGCGGTGGTCCGGTCCACCACCGAGGTGTCGGAGAAGGCGCCGCGGATCACCACGATGCCGGGGCCGTCGGCGAGGGCGCGCACCAGCTCGGCCTGCGCGGTGCGGCGGTCGGCGAACGCGAGCCGCTCGGCGTCGTAGAGCAGCACGTCGCGCTCGACGGCGGAGGACAGCGGGTAGGCGGAGGCGTCGGTCGACTGCTCGACCAGGGCGCGGAAGGCGTCCATATCGCAGTCCCGCTGCGACAGCCAGGCGGCCGGCGCGGGGTTCTGCACGGAAGACGATGCGGACATGGAGTCGTCCCTTCGGGTCACGGAGCGACGCGGGTGATGTCATTCTTGTCAGAACAAACCCCTCGCACCACCATCAGGAAGCCATCAAAAACCCCTCAGGAGCCGTCGCATGGGCCACCCGTTCCCCATCCGGGAAATCGCACGTCAGGCCGGACTGAGCGAGGCCACGGTGGACCGGGTCCTCAACGGCCGCGGCGGGGTGCGGGAGAGCACCGCGCGCGAGGTGCACCGGGCCATCGCCGACCTGGACCGGCAGCGCACCCAGGTCCGCCTGGTCGGCCGGACGTTCATGGTGGACATCGTCATGCAGTCGCCGGAGCGCTTCTCCACGGCCGTCCGCGCCGCCCTGGAGGCCGAACTGCCCTCCCTGCACCCGGCGGTGGTGCGCTCCCGCTTCCACTTCCGGGAGACCGGACCGGGGGAGGAACTGGTCGCCGTCCTCGACCGGATCGCCCGCCGCGGTTCGCAGGGCGTGCTCCTCAAGGCACCCGACGTCCCCGAGGTCACCGCCGCCGTCGGCCGGCTCGCGGCGGCCGGCATCCCGGTCGTCACCCTGGTGACGGACCTGCCGGTCAGCGCCCGCGTCGGCCACGTCGGCAGCGACAACCGGGCGGCGGGCGCCACCGCCGCCTACCTGATGGGGCAGTGGCTCGGCGACCGGCCCGGCAACGTGCTCACCAGCCTCTCCAGCGGCTTCTTCCGTAACGAGGAGGAGCGCGAGATGGGCTTCCGCAGCACCATGCGCGCCCGCCACCCCGCGCGCACCCTCGTCGAGATAGCCGAGGGCCAGGGGCTGGACGCCACCCAGTACGACCTGGTCCGCGCCGCCCTGGAACGCGACCCGGAGATCCGCGCCGTCTACTCGATCGGCGGCGGCAACATCGCCACCCTGCGCGCCTTCGAGGACGCCGGACGCGAGTGCGCCGTTTTTGTCGCCCACGACCTCGACCACGACAACACCCGGCTGCTGCGCGAGCACCGGCTGTCCGCCGTCCTCCACCACGACCTGCGCCACGACCTGCGCGAGGCCTGCCACCTGGTGATGCGCGCCCACGGCGCGCTGCCGCCCGCCGGACCGACCCTGCCGTCCGCGATCCAGGTGGTGACCCCGTACAACATGCCGGCCCCCGCCGTGGGCGGGTGACCCGCCTGGCGTGTATCCCCGTCCGCCGGGTGTGCGCTGCCTACCGTCGTGCGCATGAGGAAACCGATCACGGAAGGCGGCCCCGACCGGCTGGTGGCGCTCTCCGACGGCGTCTTCGCCATCGCCATCACCCTGCTGGTCCTCGACATCTCCGTGCCGCAGGACCTGGACTCGGCGCAGTTCCACCAGGCGCTCGCCGACACCCTGCCCAACCTGGGCGCCTACGCCGTCAGCCTGGCGGTGCTGGGCGGCTTCTGGCGCGACCAGCGGGCGATCTTCCGTCCGGTGCGGCAGGTCGATCCCGACGTGATCGGACTGACCGTCCTCGGCCTGGGCCTCGCCGCGCTGCTGCCGTTCCCCACCGCGCTGGTCTCCGAGTACGGCGACGAACGCGTCTCCGTGGTCGTCTACTCGGCGGCGGTGGCCTCCCTCGGCGCCGTCCACCTGGCGCTCGCCGCCGTCATCGCCCGCCGGCCCTGGCTGCGCGGCGACGCCGAACCCGTCCGGGACCAGTTCCTCTACGCCGTCGACCTGGGGGCCACGGTGGTGGTGTTCGTTGTGACCATTCCGCTGGCCTTGGTGGTGGGGCCCGCCGCCATGTGGTGGTGGCTGGTGCTGCTGCCGGTCAAGGTGTGGCTGGGACGGAAGGAGAACGCGGCGGGGTGAGTTCCGTTGTGCCGGACGGGCGGAGTTACGCCGGCGGGTCCACCGTCACCCAGGCCCCGCTCTGCGCCGACCGCGCCATGGCGTCCAGCACGCCCGCGCTGCGCACGGCGTCGGCGAGCGTCGCGCCGTACGGGACGCCCTCGGCGACCGACCGCAGAAAGCGGTACGCCTCGATCACCTTCAGGTCGTCGTACCCCATGGCGTTCGCGGCGCCCGGCTGGAACGCCCCGAACTCCCCGTCGCCCGGCCCGACGTACACGGTGCTCACCGGCTGGTCCTGATAGCCGGTGCCGCGGCCGACCCCCAGCTCGTTCATCCGGCGGAAGTCCCAGAACACCGCGCCCTCGGTGCCGTGCACCTCGAAGCCGTAGTTGTTCTGCTCGCCGACCGAGACCCGGCAGGCCTCCAGCACACCCCGCGCACCGGAGGCGAACCGCAGCAGACAGCTGACGTAGTCCTCGTTCTCCACCGGGCCGAGCTCACCGCCGCTCGCGCGGGAGTGGCCGGCCGTGGCGCCGGCCGGGCGCGCCCGCTCGGGCAGGAAGATCGCCGTGTCGGCGGTCAGCGCGGCGATGTCGCCCAGCAGGAAGCGGGCCAGGTCGGCGCCGTGCGAGGCCAGGTCGCCGAGCACGCCGCTGCCGCCGCGCTCCCGCTCGTAGCGCCAGGTCAGCGCGGAGTCGGGGTGCGCCGCGTAGTCGCTGAAGAGCCGGACGCGGGCGTGGGTGACGGTGCCGATGGAGCCGGAGGCGATCAGCTCGCGGGCGGCCTCCACGGCGGGCGCGTTGCGGTAGTTGAAGCCGACGGCGCCCTGGACGCCGGCCTTGGCGACCGCGTCCGCGACCGCCCGGGCCTCCTCAGCGGTGAGACCGACCGGCTTCTCGATCCAGAGGTGCTTGCCGGCCTCGGCCATGGCGACGCCGATCTCGCGGTGCAGGAAGTTCGGCGCGGTGATGCTGACGGCCCGCACGCGCGGGTCGGCGGCCACGTCGCGCCAGTCCCGGGTCGTCGAGGTGAACCCGAACTGCGCGGCGGCCTCCTCGGCCCGGCCCGGCACCTCCTCGGCGACGGTGATCAGCTCCGGACGCAGCGGCAGCCCCGGGAAGTGGTGCGCCACCCGCGCGTAGGCCTGGGTGTGCACCCGCCCCATCCAGCCGAATCCGACGACGGCGACGCCCAGCGCATCCACCATGACTGCCTCTCTCCGGCCGGGTCCTGTTCCGCCCGCCACCTTCGGGTCCGGCTCCCTGTCCTGTCAACCATTTGACAGGACAATCAGAGGGGGCGGGCGTGCGGCGACCCCGCCCCGACCGACCCTCCCCCGCGCATACGGTAGGGTTGACCTGCGAGATCACGCGGTTCACCGCGGGAGCCGCATCGGGACGTGGCGCAGCTTGGTAGCGCACTTGACTGGGGGTCAAGGGGTCGCAGGTTCAAATCCTGTCGTCCCGACGATGCGAGGACAGGGGGCCCGCCGCTCGACGGCGGGCCCCCTGACGCATGCCGAGGAATGGAACGCGTGGCAACGGGTGTTGCACGGGACGTGACGACACGACCCGGACCCCGACCCCTCACCGACGAAGCTCTCTCCGACCTGCTCCGCGCACAGCGGTTCGGCACGCTGGCCACGGTCAGACGCAGCGGCCACCCGCACCTCAGCACCATGGTGTACGACTGGGACCCCGACACCCGCACGGTGCGGTTCTCCACCACGGCCGACCGCGTCAAGGTCGCGCACCTGCGCCGCGACCCGCACGCGGCGCTGCACGTACAGGGCGACGACGTCTGGTCGTTCGCGGTCGCCGAGGGCGAGGCGGAAGTCTCCGACGTGACGACGGCCCCCGGCGACGCGGTCGGCCGCGAGCTGCTCGGCATCGTCTCGCGGTTCGCCCGCCCGGACGACGAGGACGCCGTCCTCCGACAGCTCGTCGACGAACGCCGGTTGGTCGTCCGCCTGAAGGTGAACCGGCTGTACGGGACGGCGCTGGACGTCGGTGGTCCGGACGAGTCCGGTAGCGGCTGACGCACGCCGCGCGAACTCGACGGGATCACGCGGAGCCCTGCGCGAAGACCGAGGTCGTCTTCTAGGGTCGTACGTATGACTACCGACACGGGGTCCACCACCGGCCTGCTCTTCGACGCCCTGAAGGCGGACGCGCTCACCAGCACGGAACAGCTGCGCGAGCTGTACCCGCAGCCCAACGAGAACGCGGTCCGCAAGGAGATCGACCATCTCACCGGCGAGACAAGGGCGTTGATCGGCTGCGCCTCGCTGGTGTTCGTCGGCAGCGTGGACGCCGAGGGCCGGGCCGACGTGACCCCGCGCGGCGGCCCGCCCGGGTTCGTCGCGGTGCTGGACGACCGGACGCTGGCGATCCCCGACGCGACGGGCAACAAGCGGCTCGACACCCTGCAGAACGTGGTGGAGACCGGACGGGTCGGCCTGCTCTTCGTCGTCCCCGGCCGCACGACCACGCTGCGCGTGAACGGGCGCGCTGTCGTCTCGGCCCGCCCCGAACTGCTCGGCCGGCTCACCGCCGTGGGCAAGCCGCCCGTCTCCGCGATCGTGGTGCGGATCGATCAGGCCTACCCGCACTGCCCCAAGTCGCTGATGCGCGGCAACGCCTGGCAGCCGGACACGTGGGTGCCCGCCGACACCCAGCCCAGCAGCGCCCAGGTGACCCTGGCCCAGCTGAACCTGCCGGGTCTGACGGTCGAGCAGATCGAGGCGATCGAACGGGAGTCGCTGCGCACGCGCTACGAGTGACCGTGGGGCCGGCCGGCCAGCCCGGGGATCAGTACGGCCGCCACGGCCAGGTGCATGAGCGCGAGTGACATGCGGGTCCCCCCGTCCATGCCGTCGCCGGTCAACGGCAGGAAGGACGCGGCCAGTACGGCGACGGCCGCGCCGGTCCAGACCGCGCGGGCCCGCCGTACGCCGAAGCGCTCCAGCGCGGCGAGGAGTGCCCACCCGGCGAGGGACGCGAGCAGGGCGACGACGGCGACGGGCGCGGCGCCCAGGTCGAGCGTCTCGTCGCCGTCGGTGATGCGGAGGGAGTGTCCCAGCAGGGGGTCGGTGACGGCCCATATGGCCACCGGGGCCAGTACGGCCGCCGCCGTGGCCGCCGAACGCCGCGCCCGCGCGCTCACCCGGCGCTCCCTGAGAGCGCGCCGTGCAGGAAGACCTCCACCAACTCCCGCGGGGCGAGATCGGGTTCGCCGTCCGTGCGCGGCTGGGTGAAGAGCAGTCCGATGAACAGCGCCGCGATCTGCTCCGGCGGCCGACGCAGGGTGGCCTTCTCGGGCTCCAGCAGGTCGGCGAGCGCCGCGCGGACACGGGCGGTCGACTCCTCGCGGCCGGCGCCGCGCACCGTCCCGGGATGCTTGCCGCCGCGGTGCCCCAGGGAGCCCATGACGGCGCCGAGCCGGTCCATGTGCGCCTGGAGCGCCTCGGCCGCCTCCGCGAGCCGGTCGGGCAGCGGCTGGGACACATCGATCGCGTCGAGCTCGCGCACGGCGTGCTCGGGGGAGAGGGCCTCGGCGATGCACGCCCCCAACAGTTCCTCCTTGTCGGCGAAGACCCGGAAGATCGTGCCCTCGCCGATGCCCGCGGCGCGGGCGATCTTCGCGGTCGTCACGGCGGAGCCGTACTCGGTGATCAGCGGGATCGCGGCCTGAATGATCATCGCGCGCCGCTGCTCCGGTGACATGCCGGGCGCGCGGCGGCGGGCGGGCGGGGTGTCCTTGGATTCCGTCATGACGACGAGCGTACGGAGTGAGTGCTCACTCCGTCAATGAGTGAGCACTCACTCCGCCCGCTGGGCGCCCGCGGCGATCAGTACGGCCACGGTCTCCGGATGCGGAGCCTCCTGCGCCCACTGGAGCGGCGTACGGCCCGTCCCGTGGTCCTCCCGCAGGCAGGGGTCGGCCCCGTGGGCGAGGAGCACCCGCACCGTCTCCGTATGTCCCCAGCACGCGGCCCCGCACAGGGGCGTGCCCTCACTCCCGTGTCCGCTCTCGGTGTCGGGCGGTGCGCCGCCCTTCAGCAGGCTCCGCACGTTGTCGACGGCTCCGTGGACCGCCGCGGCGTAGAGAGGCGTGGTGCCGTCGGGATCGCGGGCCTCCGGATCGGCCCCGGCCCGCAGCAGGGCGTCGATCTCACGGCTGTCACCGAACAGCGCCGCCCCGACGAGCCGACGGGTCAGCTTCTTCTGCCGCCGCCTGTTCATGACTGCTCCTCGTCCGCCCGCGTCGATGCGAGAGTGTGACCGGAAACGTCGAGCCGCCTCCGCTCCGTCTGCCCACGTCCCTCGCGCCGCAGCCTCTCACGCCGCGCCGAACGCCGTGAACGCCCAGCCCGTGGCCCGGTGCAGGGCGTCCTGGGGGAGGGCCGCCCGGGCGTCGCGCAACGCTTCCGCGAGGGGCAGGCCCGTCTCCAGGCCCTCGTGGAGCGCCAGCATCAGCGGGACGACCGCCGCGTCGTTGACCGGGGCGCTGCACGCCACCACCCCCGCCGTGCCCAGCGGCAGCAACGCCGTGACCAGGCCGAGGAGTTCGTCCGCGCCGACGGTCGCGAAGCGGGCCGTGTCGCAGCAGGACAGGATGATCCGGTACGGGCTGCGGCCGAGCCGCTCGAAGTCGTGCACGATCAGCGGACCGTCCGCCATCCGCAGCGACGAGAACATCGGGCCGTCCGTACGGAACGTCCCGTGCGCCGCGATGTGCGCCAGCCCGGCACCGTCCAATTCCGCCAACACCCGGGGCACGGACGCGTCCCGGTGCTCCAGCACCGTGGCCCCGCCGTAGCGGGCGGCCAGCCGGGTCACCTCCGCGCCGCCGGTGGCGAGACCGGGCCCACGCACCAGCACCTGACGTCCGCCACGGGGCGGCACCGTCTCCCGCGCACGCAGCCAACTGCTCGCCGACGGCGACACACTGACCACCCGCTCCCGCAGCGAGGGCAGCAGCGCCCACGGCACCCGGTGCAGCCGCCCCGGCGGCACGATCACCAGCGGACCGTCACCGAGGTGCGCCACGGCAGGCCCCAGCAGCAACTCCTCCAGACGGCGCCCCGCGGCCTCCACCACCGGCAGCCGGGCCTCCGCCCCCGGATGCGCCAGCCGCCGCAGCCCCGCCTGGACGTGCTCGGCCTCCGTCTCCGCCGCCGCCAGCGGCCCCGCCTCGAACCGGCGCACCCTGCCCCGCCCGCACAGCAGCACCTGCACCCGCCCGTCGACCACCGCCAGCTCCACCAGCCGTACGCCGTCGCCCAGACGTTCCAGCAGACGGCCCGCGTCGAAGCGGTCGCCGCCGTGGGGCGCCTCGGCCCGCATGCGGAGCGTGCGCGAGCGGATCTCCCGCTCCAGGCGCCGCTGGTCCCGCTCCAGGGCCGGCACCGGCCTGCCCTCCATCCGGGTCTCCTCGGCGCGCGCCGCGATCTCCCGGTACGCGGTCATGTGGCTCAGGAGCTCCGGGTCGGCGGGCGGCCGGGTCGGCGGCGCGGACAGTGCAGTGGCCCGCCAGCGTTCGCTCCACACCAGCAACTGCCGCGGCCCGCCCGACCGCAGGGCGGCCTGCTGCGCGAGCGCCGCGAGCTCCGCGCCCTGCGCCGTGGCCCGGGCCCGCAGCTCCGAGGCCCCCAGCGTCATCCGGTGGTCGTCCAGCACGCCGAGGCCGCGCCGGCACGCCTCCAGCACGCCCCGCGTCGAACCGGCCGCCCGCGCCCTCAGCGCCTGCGCCGCCCAGCCGGTCATCCGCGCGAGCGGCGGCCCGCTCCGCCTGCTGCGCGCGGCCACCGCCAGGTACCGTTCCGCGTCCGCCGTGCGGCCGAGGCCGAGCGCCATCCGTCCGGCGAGCAGGAACGCCTCCGGGGCGGCCGGCGCGCCGAGCTCCACCAGCCGCTCCGCGACCGCCGCCGCGTCCGCGACCAGCCGGCCCGAACGGCGGCCGGCCGCGTGCCGGGCCCCGATCAGCACCAGCCGGGCGTGCGCCTCCCACCAGGAGCGCCGCTGCCCCGCGAACAACCGCACCGCGAGTCCCGCGCGTGCCATGGCCGTCGCCGGGTCGTCGGCCAGCCGGGCGGCCCGCGCGGCGGCCAGCAGCAGCTCCGCCTTACGGGTCGACTGCCCGCCGATGGAATCCAGTTCGGCGATCGCCGCGTCCGCCTCGGCCAGCGCCTCCGCCGCGAGACCGGCCGCCATCAGCACCTCGCAGCGCCGGATGCTCAGCATGAACGTCGGCGTGCCCAGCTTGGCGTACCGCTCCTCCGCCTCGTTCAGCAGCCGCAGCGCGGCGGGGACGTCACCGGACCGGAAGGCCGCCAGCCCGCGGCTCTCCACCGCGTCCGCCTTGTCGTGCTCCTGGTCCGTGACCGCCCACAGGTCCTCCGCCGACGCGAAGTCGGCGTCCGCCCGCTCCACCGCGCCCAGCGCCAGGTGCACCGTCGCCCGCAGCGTCAGCGCCCGCGCCGTCCAGATCACGTCCCCCGCCTGCCGCAGCACGGGGACGGCCCGCCGTACGTCCTCCAGGGCCTCCTTGTGGTGTCCCAGCACCCACCAGGAGTACGCCCGCCGGAACAGCACCCGGGCGCGGGTGTGGCCCGTGCCGCGCCCCACACCCCGGCGCAGGGCGTCCAGGCCCTGCCGGGTGCGGCCCGAGTGCACCAGCGCTACCCCGAGCGTGGCGAGGACGTCCGCCTCCCGGTCCGCCGAGCCGGCGCGGGCCGCCCAGTCCCGCGCCCTGCGCAGATGCCGCAGGGCGAGCCGCATGTCCCCGAAGTCCCGCTGCCAGATGCCGATCACCTGGTGGGCGACCGAGGCGTGCAGGGGCTCGGGGCGGTGGCGCAGGACGGCCTCGGCCTTCGTCCTGGCCTCGCCGGGGGCGGCGAACACCATCGGCAGGAGGTCCTGCACCGCGTCGCTTCCGGCTGTCACCTCCACGATGGTAGTGGCCCGCAACCATGCCTCACAGATGCGGCGTTGTATCAGAAGACCGTCCGGCGGCTCCAGTTCACGACAGCTGCGCGGCCCCGGCCCCCGTCGACCGAATGGAGGACACGCCATGGCACCCCGGCGATTCCATGAGCAGTTCCGGCAGATCCAGCGCTCCATGCCCGACGTACCGCTGGCCGTGGGACCCGACGACGCGGGGGAGTTCCTCTACGAGAAGGGCGTCGTCCTCGCCCGCGAGGGGGAGGAGGCCCAGGTCGTGGAGGACACCGTACGCGGGCACTTCACCACCTTCGCCGCCGGTGTCCCGGACCGCGTCCGCCGGCTCGGCCCCGCGGCCAACCGCTCCGGTGTCGTCCGCATCCAGGTCTCCGACCCCGGCGAGGGCGACGCCGCCGGGGACCCGGCCGTCACGGGCGCGCTGCGCGCGCTGTCCGCGGTACAGGGCCGCGTCGGACGGCGCATGGTCAGCCGCAACCACGTGGTGCACATCGCCGTCAACGCCTGCCCCGGTGACGAGCCGGTGCCCGTGGCGCGCGACGCCGCCCCCAACCCGGCCGCCGCCGGGACCGACGGCGACCCGGCCGGGGGCGCGGCCCGCGTCCTGGTCGTCGACACCGGCCTGATGCACGACTACCGCTCCTATCCGCCGCTCGCCCGCACCGTGGGGGACGCCCAGGTCGCCGAGTGCGACGACGACGGGATCCTCCAGCAGTACTGCGGGCACGGCACGTTCATCGCCGGACTGGTCGCCGCCGTCGCCCCGCACACCGACATCACCGTCAGCGGCGCGCTCAACGACGCGGGGGCTGTGCTGGAGCACGAGTTCGGCGAGAAGCTCTTCGACGCCGTCGACGCGGGCGGCTGGCCCGATGTCCTCAGCCTCTCGGCGGGCACCTCCAACGGCCGCACCGACGGACTCCTCGGCATCGACGCCTTCATGCGCGAACTACAAGACCGCGGCACCTTGTTGGTCGCCGCCGCGGGCAACAACGGCAGCGCCGCACCCTTCTGGCCCGCCGCCTACGCGGACCTCCCCGGCTACGAGGACACCGTGCTGTCCGTCGGAGCGCTGCGCGCCGACGGGGAGGCCGGCGCGTGCTTCAGCAACCACGGCGGCTGGGTGAAGGCCTACGCCCCCGGCGAGCGGCTGACCAGTGCCCTCACCGGCTTCGAGACGCCCGTCCCGTACGTCTACCAGCACTCCACGTACGACGCCTGCCGCTACGGCTTCACCTACGCCTGCACCTGCAACCACCCGCGCCACACAGGTGTGCTGAGCGAGGACGGCGCGTCCGCCAAGCCGGACCAGGTGATGTTCGAAGGGCTCGCCCAGTGGAGCGGCACCTCCTTCGCGACCCCCGTCGCGGTCGGCATGATCGCCTCGCACATGACGGCGCACGGCGTACGCGACCCGCGTGCGGCGTGCAGGCAACTGCTCGACGACGTCACCGAGTTCGCCGAAGTGCGCGGGGCGCACGTGCCCGCGCTGTTCCCGCCCACCTGGCGCCCCGTGAGCGTCGCCGCGCCCACCGCACATCCATGATGATCGCCACCACCCCCTCCGCGGCGTACCATGACGTGCCGTACACGAGGGGTGGCACCGTGGAGCGTTCGGAAGTCGGCGCGTTGGTCCGGTCCGCTGTCGACGGCGACGCGGCGGCCTGGAAGGCGATCGTGGAAGGGCTGGGCCCGCTCGTGTGGTCCGTGGTGCGCGCGCACCGGCTCTCCGACGCCGACGCCCATGAGGTCTACCAGACCGTGTGGTTCCGCTTCACCCAGCACCTGGGCCGCATCCGGGAGCCGGAGAAGGCCGGATCGTGGCTGGCCAGCACCGCGCGCCACGAGTGCCTGAAGGTGCACCGCGGCGCGCGCCGGCTGGTGCTGACGGACGACCCGCAACTGCTCGACCGGGTCAGCGAGGACGGCGAACCGGAACAGTCGCTGCTGGAGTCGGAGGAGGCGGCCGCGCAGGGCGAGCGGGTACGGCGGCTGTGGCAGGCGTTCGAGGAACTGGGCGACCGCTGCCGCCAGTTGCTCCGCGTGCTGATCGCCTCGCCGCCGCCCAGCTATCAGGAGGTGTCCGCCGCGCTCGACATCGCGGTGGGCAGCATCGGGCCGATGCGCCAGCGCTGTCTGCGCCGGCTGCGGGCCCGGCTCGAGGCACGGGGGACCACGTGAGCGGCATGGACCACACGAGTGACGGGACGGGGCTCCCCGAGGGCCCCGACGCCGACGACGAACTGCTGGAGGAGGAGCTGCGGCAGGCCGCGGCGGTACTGGACCCGGTGCCCGCGGCGCTGCTCCAGAGCGCCGTCGACGCCTTCGCGCTGGTCGACCTGGACGCCCGGGTGGCCGAGCTGACCTTCGACTCGCTGGCCGACGCGATCCCCGTGCGGGGGGCGACGGACACGGCACGCATGCTGACGTTCACGGCGGGCGAGGTCACCCTGGACGTGGAGGTGACCGAGGAGGGGCTGATCGGCCAGGTGCTGCCGCCGGGGCCCGCCCGCATCGAGGTGCTGGACGGCCCCCGGCCCGCCGCTTCCGTCACGGCCGACGACATGGGCCGCTTCACCGCGGGCACCACCCCGTCCGGCCCGTTCGCCCTGCGCCTGCGCACCGACGACGACGTGGTCGTCACGGAGTGGCTCCGCGTCTGACCGAGCCCGGTGCGGCCCCGGCCACCCGACGGGGATGCGGGACCGTCCGCCGCGGACCGGCCCCGGGCGGCGCGGACGCGGGTGCCGTCCGGCGTGGGTCGGGCGCTGCCGGATGGGTCCCGGCGCTGCCCACCGGTGATTCGAAGCCGTCCGAGGGCGGACCCGGGCGCCGGGCGGCACCGACTCGGGTGCCGTCCGCCGCCCGTCCGGGCGGTCCGACGCGGACCCGGGCGCCGTCGGTGCGGGTCCGGGCGCTGCCCGCTGCGGACCCGGCGCTGTCCGAAGCGGCCTCTCCGCTGGTGGAGGCGGATCCGGGCCGTCCGGTGCGGACTGCGCGCCGCGCGATGGGGTCCCGGAGCCGTCCGATGCGGGATGCGGGGCGGTCTGGGCCGGACTCGGCGCTGCCCGATGGGGTCCGGAGTCGTCCGGCGCGGAGCGGGGTGCTGTTCGATGCAGACCCGGCGCGCCCGGCGTGGACCTCCGGCCCCGGCCACAGCGGACGCGGCGCCTGGTGGTGCGCCGGAGGCCGGGGCCCTCGGCTGCGGAGGCGGCCCCCGCCGCCCCCGCCGGCGTCAGGTCGCGTCGATCAGTGTGCCGAGTGCCGACGCGAGGCGGCGCAGGCCCTCGTCCGCCGGGCCGCCCGGTTCGGTCATGTAGGTGTCGCGGCGGATCTCCACCATCAGCGCGGACACCTCCGCCCGCTTGCCGTAGAACTCCAGCGGCACGTACGTCCCCGCGAACGGGCTGTCCAGCCCCGTCTCCCCGCACGGCGCGAACGCCTCACGGGCGGCGGTGAGCAGCGCGGGCGGGGTGTGGAAGGGGTCGGTGCCCAGGCACACCTCGGGACGCGGCCCGTCGCCGTGCAGCTCGTACGGCAGGGGCGCGCTCGGGTAGGAGTGCACGTCGACGATCACGCACCGCCCGGTCGCCGCGAGCCGGCCGGCCACCGCCTCCGTCATGGCCCGCGCGTACGGGTGGAAGTACCGCTCGACCAGCGGGGCGGCGTCGAAGCCCTCCGGCCGCAGCTCGTCCTTGTGGGTGGTCCGCGTGTACACCGCGCCCATGCCCACGGCGAGCATCTCCTCCCGCTCGTCCGGGAGCCGCTCGGGGTCCACGACCAGACGCGAGAGCCGGTTCACGAACCGCCACGGGGTGACGCCGGCCGCGCGGGCCGCCGCGTCCGCGATCGACGCGGTGTGCCCGTCGGTGATGTGGTCCAGCTCGCGCTCCAGCGCGGCGTCGTCCAGGACGATCCCGGAGCGGACGTCGGCCGGTATCTCCCGGGCCGAGTGCGGCACGTGCAGGATCACCGGGGAGGCGGGGTCTCCGGGAAGGAGGTCGAACGAGGGCGGCACGACGGTCATGCGCTGCTCCAAAGGTGCTGTCGGTGGTACGGACGTACGGATGATCAAGGTGCCACACGCCACTGACAACGCCCCCGAGCGACCGCCCGGGGAAGCCGACCGCGGGGAGCCGGAGCCTCGGGAGCCGGACTCCGAGGAACCGTCGGCCCCGGACATAGCATCCGTTCCGTCGGCCCCCGGACACGGCTGCGCCCCGGCCGGGCGGGTCGCCGGCCGGGGCGGAGCACAGGGGCGTGCGGGTCAGCTGAGGGACGCCAGCGCCTCGTTCCACGTGGCGGACGGACGCATCACCGCGGCGGCCTTGGCCGGGTCGGGCTGGAAGTAGCCGCCGATCTCGGCCGGGTTGCCCTGGACGGCGTTCAACTCCTCGACGATCTTCGCCTCGTTGGCGGAGAGGGTCTCGGCGAGCGGGGCGAAGGCCTTCGCGAGGTCCGCGTCCTCGGTCTGCGCGGCCAGCTCCTGGGCCCAGTACAGGGACAGGTAGAAGTGGCTGCCGCGGTTGTCGATGCCGCCGACGCGACGGGTCGGGGACTTGTCCTCGTTGAGGAAGGTCGCCGTGGCGCGGTCGAGGGCGTCGGCGAGGACCTTGGCGCGGGTGTTGCCCGTGACCTCGGCGTACTGCTCCAGCGACGGCACCAGCGCGAAGAACTCACCGAGGGAGTCCCAGCGCAGGTAGTTCTCCTTGACCAGCTGCTGCACGTGCTTCGGCGCCGAGCCGCCCGCACCGGTCTCGAACAGGCCGCCGCCCGCCATCAGCGGGACCACCGACAGCATCTTGGCGCTGGTGCCCAGCTCCAGGATCGGGAACAGGTCGGTCAGGTAGTCGCGCAGCACGTTGCCGGTGACCGAGATGGTGTCCTCACCGCGGCGGATGCGCTCCACCGACAGCTTGGTCGCCTCGACCGGGTTGAGGATCCGGATGTCCAGGCCCTCGGTGTCGTGCTCCGGCAGGTACTCCTTGACCTTGGCGATCAGGTTGGCGTCGTGCGCGCGGGTCTCGTCCAGCCAGAAGACGGCCGGGGCGCCGGTGGCGCGGGCGCGGGTGACGGCCAGCTTCACCCAGTCGCGGATCGGGGCGTCCTTGGTCTGGCAGGCGCGGAAGATGTCACCGGCGGAGACGGCCTGCTCGATGACCACGTCGCCGTTACTGTCGACCAGACGGACGGTGCCCGTGGTGGGGATCTCGAAGGTCTTGTCGTGGCTGCCGTACTCCTCGGCCTTCTGTGCCATCAGACCGACGTTCGGGACCGAGCCCATGGTGGACGGGTCGTAGGCGCCGTTGGCGCGGCAGTCGTCGATCACGGCCTGGTAGACGCCGGCGTAGCTGGAGTCCGGGAGCACCGCGAGGGTGTCGGCCTCCTGGCCGTCGGGGCCCCACATGTGACCGGAGGTGCGGATCATGGCCGGCATGGAGGCGTCCACGATGACGTCCGAGGGGACGTGCAGGTTGGTGATGCCCTTGTCGGAGTCGACCATCGCCAGCTCCGGGCCCTCGGCGAGCTCCGCGTCGAAGGACGCCTTGATCGCGGCACCCTCGGGCAGGTTCTCCAGGCCCTTGTAGATGCCGCCGAGGCCGTCGTTCGGGGTGAGGCCGGCCGCGGCCAGCTTGTCGCCGTACTGGGCGAACGTCTTCGGGAAGAAGGCGCGCACCACGTGACCGAAGACGATCGGGTCGGAGACCTTCATCATCGTGGCCTTCAGGTGCACGGAGAACAGCACACCCTCCTGCTTGGCGCGGGCGACCTGCGCGGTCAGGAACTCGCGCAGCGCGGCGACGCGCATCACGGAGGCGTCGACGACCTCGCCCTTGAGCACGGGCACCGACTCGCGCAGCACGGTGGTGGAGCCGTCGTCGCCCTTGAGCTCGATGCGCAGCGCGCCGTCCTCGGCGATGACGGCCGACTTCTCGGTGGAGCGGAAGTCGTCCTGGCCCATCGTGGCGACGTTGGTCTTGGACTCGGCGGTCCAGGCGCCCATGCGGTGCGGGTGGGACTTCGCGTAGTTCTTGACCGAGGCGGGGGCGCGGCGGTCGGAGTTGCCCTCACGCAGGACCGGGTTCACGGCGGAACCCTTGATCCTGTCGTACCGGGCGCGGATCTCGCGCTCCTCGTCGGTCTTCGGGTCGTCAGGGTAGTCCGGCAGCGCGTAGCCCTGGCCCTGCAGCTCGGCGATCGCGGCCTTGAGCTGCGGGATCGAGGCCGAGATGTTGGGCAGCTTGATGATGTTGGCCGCGGGGGTCTTCGCCAGCTCACCGAGCTCGGCGAGGGCGTCCGGGATGCGCTGGTCCTCGGTGAGGTGCTCCGGGAACACGGCGATGATGCGTCCGGCCAGCGAGATGTCCCGCGTCTCCACGGGGACGCCCGCCTGCGAGGCGTACGCCCGGACCACCGGCAGGAAGGAATACGTCGCCAGGGCCGGGGCCTCGTCAGTGTGCGTATAGATGATGGTCGAGTCAGTCACCGGGTGCTCCGCTCCACGTCTGCAACATTGCTCGACATCAAGATATCTTGTGACGGCCCCAGGCTCGACAGGGGTCCACGCCGAGTTCCCGAGGAGCGCCCCACCGGGGCGCGGCCGCGAGGGGGAGGGTGGCGCGCCGGGAGAGCCCCACAGGGGCGCGGGGAACCGCGCGAACGGGGTCCGGGGCGGAGCCCCGAAACCGCCGCAGGCGGGTGCGCCGGGCCGCAGAGCCCCGCGGCTGCCGCGGCCCGGCGCCGACCGTCAGACCGGCCGGCCGGTGATCATGTCGTCCGCCGTCGCCGACGCGTCCCGCTGGGACGGAATCAGCACCGTGCCCTGCTGAAGGGCGACCGTCCGGGCAGGGGACGGAATCCGGATGCCCTCCTCGCGGTAGCGCCGGTGCAGCCGCTTGATGAACTCGTGCTTGATCCGGTACTGGTCGCTGAACTCCGCCACGCCCAGGATCACGGTGAACCCGATGCGCGAGTCGCCGAAGGTGTGGAAACGCACCGCCGGCTCGTGCTCCGGCACGGCACCGGTGATCTCGGTCATCACGTCGGCGACGACCTCCTTGGTCACCTGCTCCACATGCTCCAGGTCGCTGTCGTACGACACCCCGACCTGCACCAGGATCGTCAGCTGCTGCTGGGGCCGCATGAAGTTGGTCATGTTGGACTTGGCGAGCTGGCCGTTGGGCACGACCACCAGGTTGTTGGACAGTTCGCGGACGGTCGTCTGACGCCAGTTGATGTCCTCGACGTAGCCCTCCTCGCCGCTGCTCAGCCGGATGTAGTCACCGGGCTGCACGGTCTTCGAGGCGAGGATGTGGATGCCCGCGAAGAGGTTCGCGAGCGTGTCCTGCAGCGCCAGCGCGACCGCCAGCCCGCCGACACCCAGGGCGGTGAGCAGCGGGGCGATGGAGATGCCCAGCGTCTGCAGCCCGATCAGGAAGCCGATGGCGAGGACCAGGATCCGGGTGATGTTCACGAAGATCGTCGCCGACCCGGCCACGCCGGACCGCGACTGGGTGACCGAGCGCACCAGGTCCGCCACCACCCGGGCGGCCGCCACGGTCGCGACGAAGATCACCGTCAGAGTCAGCACCTGGTTGACCGTGTGCTGCACGGCCCGGGTCAGCGGCAGCGCCGCCGCCGCGGAAGCCGCACCGCCCGCGACGGCGGCCCACGGCGCGACCATGCGCAGCGCGTCCACCAGGACGTCGTCACCGCGCCAGGCGGTGCGCTCGGCGTGCCGCGCCAGCCAGCGCAGCAGCATCCGGAGCAGGAACGCCGCCAGGACACCGGCGGCGAGGGCGATTCCGGCGTGCACCAGATCGTCCACGGTGAGGGAGCGGGTCACCGCTCACCCCCCGCGCACCCTTGGGCCGGCGGCCGGGTCTGCTGGGCCGAGGGCCGTATGTGAAGTCGTGTCACGTGAGTCACCTGCTCGAGGTATACGGGATCCACTGGCGCCGCACCCGCTGCGACCTGCGGGGGCACCGTCGCTCATCCTGCCGTATCCCGAGAGGCGGTTCGTACCACGGCCGGTCTCACAGGTCGCCGAACGAGCCGTGCCGGCCGGCCCCCGACGCGAACCGGGCCGCGCCCTCCATGCTCTCCGCCAACACACCGGCGCCGTGCCGCAGTTCGACGGCGAGCGCGGCCTGCTCGCCGAGCCCTTCCTGCTCCAGCACCGAGGCGCGGTCGGACCGCAGGCACGCCTGGGGGAACCGGGCCAGGCCGGCTGCCAGTTCCTCCGCCTCGGCGCGGGCCCGCCCGGTCGGCACCACCCGGTTGGCCAGCCCCATCGCGTACGCCTCGGCCGCGGCCACCGGACGCCCGGTGAGGATCATGTCCATGGCCCTGCTCGTGCCGATCAGACGGGGCAGCCGGACGGTGCCGCCGTCGATCAGCGGCACGCCCCAACGGCGGCAGTACACGCCGAAGACGGCGTCCTCCTCGGCCACCCGCAGGTCGCACCAGAGCGCCAGCTCGAGACCGCCCGCCACGGCGTGCCCGGACACCGCGGCGATCACCGGCTTCGACAGCCGCATCCGGGTCGGCCCCATCGGCCCGTCACCGTCCTCGGCCACCCGGTTGGCGCGCTCCGTGCCCAGCGCCTTCAGGTCGGCGCCCGCGCAGAACGTGCCGCCCTCGCCCCACAGCACCGCCACCCGCGCTTCGTCATCCGCCTCGAACACCCTGAAGGCGTCGGTGAGTTCGGCGGCCGTGGGTCCGTCCACCGCGTTGCGCGCCTCTGGGCGGGACAGCACGACCGTGGTGACGGCTCCCCGGCGTTCGATCCGTACGGGCATGGCAGGGTCCCTTCCGTGGCTGGGACCGGGACGTTACCCGCCCCGGGCGCGGGATGATCCGCCCGCACGCCGGACACCCGGCCGACGAGCCCGCCGGGTCGCCCGCCCGTCCACGCGGCGGACACACCGCCCGTCCACGCGAGACGCACTGTCGGTCCGCGCGGCGTCAGATCACCTTCAGCCGCACCAGTGCCGCCAGTGTCACCGCGCCCGGCAGCAGGGGCAGCCATACCGTGATGAGCCGGAAGACCAGGACCACCGCCGTGGCCACCGCGGCGGCTCCGCCGACCGCCACCAGCGCCACGACCAGCGCCGCCTCCACCGAGCCGATCCCGCCCGGGGTGGGCACCAGGGCCACCGCCACCGTCGCCGCCAGGTACGCCACCGCCAGGTGCGCGGCCGGCACCGACAGCCCGAACGCCCGCGCCACCAGCACCAGTACGCCCGCCTGCAGCGCCGGGAAGGCCAGCGCCCCGCCCCACAGCGCGAGCGCCCGCGCCGGCCGGGCGTGCACCGACCGCGCCTCGCCCAGCGCCGTCCGCAGGAACCCGCCCACCACCGCCCGCACCCGCCGCACGGAGGCCAGCGCGCCCACCACGACGGCCAGCACCGCGCCCGCCGCGAGGAACGCCCCGACCGGAACCTCGTCCGGCAGCAGCGAGCCGAACGGCAGGGCGTCCGGGAACACCACGAGCAGGGCGCCCAACAAGCCCACCCGTCCGACGCACTCCGCCAGCAGATACAGCGCCAGCGCGGCCGAGGACCGGGCCGGGCTGAGGCCGCACACGGCCATGAAGCGCAGGTTGACCGCGCTCGCGCCCAGACCTGTGGGCAGCAGGTGGTTCGCCGCGCCCGCCGCGAACTGGGTCGCCAACAGCCGCCGCCCGGGGAGTCGTTCGAGGACCGCGCCCTGCCGGGTGCACGCGGCGGCCACCCACGTCAGGCACGTCAGGCCGGCCGCGGCCATCAGCCAGGGCCAGTGCGCCGTCGTCAGCAGCCCGAACCCCTCGGACAGCACCGCCCGCTGCCGCACCGCGACCACGGTCACGAGCAGCAGCGGCAGTACGCACAACACACGGCGGATCGTCACCGTCATGGCCCCCGAGGATGACCGGTCCGCGCGAACGGCGGGTTGCGACAGGCCGGACGCACGGCGAAGACCCCCGTTCGCGCGCCGGGCCGGCGGGACGGCCGTCTCCTTGACCTCAATCATGCTTGAGGTCATACCGTCACGTCCATGAGCATGGAGACCACCGCGTGGGCACAACTGCGCAGCGTCATGACCGCCGAGGAGGGGCATCGCCCCGTCACCCGGGACACCCTGCGCCGGATCGGCGCCTTCGCCCGGCCGCACCGCCGCCGGCTGGTTCTGTTCGTGCTGCTCGGCACGGCGACCGCGGCACTCGCCGTCGCCACCCCCGTCCTCGCCGGGCGGGTCGTGAACACCGTCGTGTCGGACGGGGATCCGGCCACGGTGGTGCGACTGGCGCTGCTCATCGCCCTGATCGCGGCGGTGGAGGCGGTCCTCGGCGTACTGGGGCGGAGGCTGTCGGCGGCCCTCGGGGAGGACCTCATCCTGGGGCTGCGGACGGCGGTCTTCGACCATGTGCAGCGGATGCCGGTGGCGTTCTTCACACGCACCCGTACGGGAGCGCTCGTCTCCCGTCTCAACAACGACGTGATCGGCGCCCAGCGGGCGTTCAGCACCACCCTGTCGACGGTCGTCGGCAACATGGTCACCCTGGTGCTCACCCTCGGCGTGATGCTGACCCTGTCCTGGCAGATCACCCTGCTGTCGCTCGTGCTGCTGCCGGTGTTCGTGATCCCGGCCCGCCGCATGGGCCGCCGTATGGCCGGACTCCAGCGCGAGGCCGCCGCCCTCAACGCGGCCATGGGGACGCGGATGACGGAGCGGTTCTCCGCTCCCGGCGCCACCCTGGTGAAGCTGTTCGGGCGGCCCGAGGAGGAGTCCGAGGAGTTCCTGGAACGCGCCCGCCGGGTGCGGGACATCGGCGTGCGTACGGCCACCGCCCAGACGGTGTTCATCACCGCGCTCACCCTCGTCTCCGCCCTCGCCCTCGCCCTGGTCTACGGTCTCGGCGGCCGGCTCGCCCTGTCCGGCGCCCTCGACGCGGGCGCGGTGGTGGCGCTGGCACTGCTGCTGACCCGGCTGTACGCGCCGCTGACCTCGCTGGCCGGGGCGCGGGTGGAGGTGATGAGCGCGCTGGTCAGTTTCGAGCGGGTCTTCGAGGTGCTGGACCTCGAACCCCTCATCAAGGAGCGGCCCGACGCGCGCGAGGTCCCCGAGGGTCCCGTCGCGGTGGAGTTCGACGACGTCCGTTTCGGCTATCCGTCGGCCGACAAGGTGTCCCTGGCCTCCCTGGAGGAGGTCGCCACCCTCGACACACGCGGCGGTGAGGAGGTGCTGCACGGCATCTCCTTCCGCGCCGAACCCGGACAGACCGTCGCCCTCGTCGGCTCCTCCGGCGCCGGCAAGTCGACCGTCGCGGCCCTGCTGCCCCGGCTGTACGACGTCGACTCGGGCGCGGTGCGGGTGGGCGGCGCCGACGTCCGCGACCTGAGCGCGGCGTCGCTGCGGGACACGGTCGGGATGGTGACCCAGGACGGTCACCTCTTCCACGAGACCGTCCGCGCCAACCTGTTGCTGGCCCGGCCGGGCGCGGACGAGGCGGAGCTGTGGGACGCGTTGCGGCGGGCGCGCCTCGACACGCTGGTGCGGGCGCTGCCCGACGGGCTCGACACGGTGGTCGGGGAGCGGGGCTACCGGCTCTCCGGCGGTGAGCGGCAGCGCATGACGATCGCGCGGCTGCTGCTTGCGCGGCAGCGGGTGGTCGTCCTGGACGAGGCGACGGCCCACCTCGACAACACCTCGGAGGCGGCCGTGCAGGAGGCACTGGGGGAGGCGCTGGAGGGAAGGACGGCGCTGGTGATCGCGCACCGTCTGTCGACTGTGCGGGCCGCCGATCTGATTCTCGTGGTCGAGAGCGGGTGCGTGGTCGAGCGCGGGACGCATGAGGAGTTGCTGGTCGCGAGTGGGCGGTATGCGGAGTTGTACCGGACGCAGTTCGAGGAGGAGGAGGGGGTGGGGGCGGGGGTGAGCGCGTGAGGCCGGTGCGGGTGCGTGGGGGCTGGTAGCGCAGTTCCCCGCGCCCCTGTCCGGGCTTGCCTTGCCGGGCACGTGCGGGCGGATGGGGGCGTTCGCGCAGTTCCCGGCGCCGCTAGGGGGTGCAGGCGGCGTCGGCCGCCTGCACCCCCTTCGTGTCACACCTCGGTCTTCGTGCGCTCCGTTCGGGGGGTCGGCTTGCGGGGGGCGGCTCCTCGGGACCGCTTTCCGCCGCCCGTGCGGGCGTCCAGCTCGATGGCCAGGGGGGAGGCGGTCAGGACCGACGAGTACGTGCCGACGAGCATGCCGATCAGCAGGGCCAGCGCGAAGTCGGTGAGCGAGTCACCGCCCAGCAGCGCGAGCGCCGCCAGGATGAAGATCACGCCGATTCCCGTGTTCACGGTACGCGGCACCGTCTGCAGGATCGCCTGGTTGGTGACCTGCGCGAGCGGGGCCTTGGCGTCCTTGCGCCACAGCTCCCGGATGCGGTCGAACACCACCACGGAGTCATTCACCGAGTAGCCGATCACGGTGAGCAGCGCCGCCAGGAACACGCCGTCGATCGGCTTGCCCAGCCAGGCGAAGACGCCGGTGAGGATCACCACGTCGTGCGCCAGCGCGGCCACCGCGCCCGTGCCGAACATCCACCGGAACCGCACCGCGAGGTACAGCAGCTGGGCGAGGAGGGCGAGGCCGAGCGCGATCAGCGCGTTGCGCCGCAGTTCGTCGCCGAGGCTCGGGCCGATCAGCTCGTCGCGGACCTTCTCCGCCCCGCCGCCGACCTCGGCGACGGTCTCGGCCACCTTGACCGCCTCCTCGTTGGTCAGCTCCTCGGTCCGCACCGTCAGACCGCTGTCACCGGAGGACTGCACGACGGCCTGCGGGAAGCCGGCGTCGGCGAGGGCGGCGCGGGCCCGGTCCGGGTCGACTGTCTGCTCGGTGGAGTACTCGATCAGCCGGCCGCCGGTGAACTCCACACCGAAGTTCAGCCCGCGCACGAAGATGCCCGCGGCGGCGACGGCCAGCACCAGGGCCGACACCGCCAGCCAGCGGCGCGGGCGGCGCATCAGCTGCGGGTCGCGGCGGGTGAGGAAGGCGCGGACCCGGCCGACCGACGCCAGTCCCGTGACACCGGGACGCCGGTGCACCCAGCGGCGCGCCACCGCGAACTCCGCGAGCACCCGGGTGATCACCAGGGCGCTGATCACGGACGCCAGCACACCGATGCCCAGCGTGACGCCGAAGCCCTTCACCGGGCCGGAGGCGAGCACGAACAGCAGCCCGGCCGCGATCAGGGTGGTCACGTTGGAGTCCGCGATCGCGCTGAACGCGCCCTTGAAACCGGCGGTCAGGGCCGAGCGGCCGCTGGGCCGGTTGCGTTTGGCGTACTCCTCCCGGGCGCGTTCGAAGACCAGCACGTTGGCGTCCACCGCCATGCCGATGGCCAGCACGAAACCGGCGAGACCGGGCAGGGTCAGGGTCGCGCCGAGCGCGGCCAGGCCGGCGTACGAGATCAGGCCGTAGCAGAGCAGGGCCACGACGGCGAGCAGGCCCATGAGGCGGTAGACGACGATGACGAACAGCGCCGTCAACGCGGTGCCGACGACAGCCGCCCAGGCGCTGGCCCGGATGGCCTCGGCGCCCAGCGTCGGGCCGACCGTCCGCTGCTCCACCGTCTCCACCGGCACCGGCAGGGCACCGCCGTGCACGAGGAGCGCGAGTTCCTTCGCCTCGTCGCTGGTGAAGGAACCGGTGATCTGCGTCGACCCCCCGGTGATGCCCGCACCGCAGGCCACCGACGGATCGACCTGCGGCGACGAGATGATCTTGTTGTCGAGGACGATGGCCACCCGTCGCTGCGGGTCGCCCGCCGGATGGCAGGCGGCCTCACCGGTCAGCCGCGCCCAGCCCTTGCCGTCCGCGAAGTCGACGGTGACGTGCCAGCCGGCCCCGCTCTGCGGGTCGAAGCGGGCCTCGGCGCTCTTCACGTCCTGGCCGCTGAGCGCGGCCCCGCCCAGACGCAGCCGCTCGCCCGCCTCGTCGGGCAGCACGCGCTCACCCTTCGGCAGCGCCCGGCTGTCCGTGGTGCCGGGGCCGAGGACGGGGTGGACGGAGAGCTGCGCGGTGCGGCCAAGGACGTCGGCGGCCTGCCGCGGGTCCTGCACCCCCGGCAGCTCCACGATGATCCGGTTGTCACCGGAGCGGACGATGCCGGGCTCGGCGACACCCAGCGCGTCGACCCGGCCGCGCAGCACCTCCAGGGTGCGGTCGGTGGCCTCGGAGTCGGCCTCCAGCGTCTCGGTCGAACGGGTCTCCAGCACGATCTGGGTGCCGCCGCGCAGATCCAGTCCCAGACGGACCGGGACGGTGACGGCGACGAACACGGACACGGCGATCACGGCAAGCGCGAACAACGCCCTGACGCGGGCGGGACGTTTCACAGATGCCTCCAGCAAGGCACACGTGCCCGTCGGCGGGCACGCGGAAGGTGGGAAGGGGACGGCTCAGGCGCTGGAGGCGGCGGGCGGGGCCCGCCCCAGATCCGCCGGTACGTGCGCGGCGGCGGGCGGCGCGTGCCCGGCCGAGGGCGCGGGACGCGCCGGCCGGGGCGGGACCTGCGGCGTGTGCGCGGGCGTGAACAGCAGCGGTCCGGCGAACAGGGTCCGCTCGCCGTCGTCCCGTTCCGGACGGGTCAGCACGGTCCGGGCGGCGACGTACGCCTCGTCGCTGTGCGGCTGGGTGCCCGAGGAGTACGTCGGAGTGCCGGGGGACGCCGGGAAGTAGGCGGAGGCCGCCGGGGGAGCGGTGACGGCCGAGGCGGGGGCCGTGCCGGGGGTGAAACCGAGGGTCAGCAGAACGGCCGCGAAGGCGGCCAGGACGGCCGCGGCGGCTCGGAGCGGAAGGCGGGCGCTACGGCCCGGGGCGTGGGCGGTCAAGGTTCGACGAGTCCCGCGCGAATGGCGTAACGCGTCAGCTCCAGACGGTCCCGGAGACCGAGCTTGTGCAGCAGGTTCTCCCGGTGCCGCTGGACCGTCTTGACGCTGATGAACAGCAGCTCCGCGATCTCCTTGGAGGAGTGGCCCTCGGCGACCAGCTTCAGCACCTCCTCCTCGCGCGGGGTGAGCAGCTGCTCGGGCGCCTCCTCGCCGTGCCGCACCCGGTCCAGGTAGTTGCGGATCAGCGCGGTCACCGCACCCGGGTACAGGAACGGCTCGTCCCGCATCGCCGCCCGGCAGGCGGCGACCAGGTCACGGTCGGCGACGGACTTCAGCACATAACCGCCCGCCCCCGCCTTCAACGCCTGGAACAGGTACTGCTCGTTGTCGTGCATCGTCAGCATCAGGATGCGCAGCCCCGGTTTCAACGCGGTCAGCTCCCGCGCCGCCTGCAGACCGGTCAGCCGCGGCATGGCGATGTCCAGCACCGCGAGGTCGACGTCGTGGGTGCGGGCCATGGCGATCGCCTCGGCCCCGTCACCGGCCTCGGCGACCACCTCCAGGTCGGGCTCCCGGTCGAGAATCAGCCGGACCCCGCGCCGTACCAGCGCGTGGTCGTCGGCGAGGAGGATGCGGATCGTGTCCGCGGGGCGGTCGGCACGGATGTCCTGGTCGTTCATGACTGCTTCCTGACGGCGGGCACGGTCAGCCGGATTCGGGTACCGGTTCCTGTTCGGGAGACCTCGTCCGGGCTCCAGATGTCCAGCGTGGCCCCGATCAGCAGGGCGCGTTCACGCATTCCGCGAAGACCCGCACCCTCCCGCGCGGCCCCGATGCCGCGCCCGTCGTCGGCCACCTCCAGCACCACCCCCCGGTCGGTGCCGCGCAGCGCGACCTCCACCCGCCGCGCCTCGGCGTGCCGGGCGGCGTTGGTCAGGCTCTCCTGCGCCACCCGGTAGATCACCAGTTCCGTCTCGTGGTCGAGGGAGGGCAGATCCGGGTCGAAGCGGCGCACCACACGCAGCCCGGTGTGGGTGGAGAACTCCGTGTTCAGCGACGTCACCGCGCTCACCAGACCGAGGTCGTCCAGCACGCCGGGGCGCAGCCGGCGCACCAGCCGGCGTACCTCGTCCAGGCTGCCGCGGGTGATCTCCTGCGCCTGCTGCAACTCGCCGCGCAGCGGTTCCTCCGCCTCGTCGGCGGCCCGCTTCAGGGCCAGCAGCACGGCCGTCATGCTCTGCCCGACCTCGTCGTGCAGTTCCTGGGCGATACGGCGCCGCTCACCCTCCTGGGCGAGGATGGCGCGGGCACTGCTCGCCACCCGCTCCCCCTCCAGGCGCTCCAGCATCGCGTTGAAGGTGCTCACCAGCTCCGCCACCTCACCGCCCCCGCGCACGGGAAGACGCTGGCCGGGACGGAGCAGGTCGACGGTGGTCATCAGCCGGGTCACCCGGTCCAGCGGGGCCAGCCCGATGCGCAGCAGCGCCGCGTTGGCCACCAGCATCACGACCAGACCGCCGACGAGGATCACCGCCTCCGTCAGCAGCACCGGCACGGACACGGTCACCGGAGCCCACAGCAACAGGGCCGTGGCGCTGCCGAGCACCACGGCGTTGAGCCCGAAGATCCGCCAGTACAGGGACACGGAGGTCACGCCTTCCTCTTTCTCGTCTGCCTCTACTGTCGGTCACCGCGGCCCCTGATGCGGCAGCGACCCCCTGGTCCCGGCGGACACCGGCCAGCCTGCCCCGGGCACCCCGGCCCGGTCGATGGGCCCCGCGCCCCATTTCCCGTCGTCCGCCGGACCCATGCCGCCCGGGGTGGGTCGTCGGACCCGGCACAGATGGGTCCCACGCCCGATGGGCGCGGGCGGCGCGAGCGGCCATGGTGGAAGCGTCATCCCGTACGTCTCCCCAGGAGGAAACCCGTGTCGCTCGACCTGCCCCGCACCGAACCCCGCACCGCGAACCCCGCCGCGGAGGAGGTCCGCCGGCGTCTGGAGCACGCCCGGAGTACCAGGCTCGCGCAGCTCAAGGCGCTGGACGAAGGCGGGGACAGCCCGGGCGACCACCTGATGTCCAACCAGAAGGACGCCATCAAGCGGGTCCTCACGGAGATCGACGAGGCCTTCGCCCGCGTCGACGCCGGCACCTACGGCGACTGCCTGGGCTGCTCCAAGCCCGTACCGCCGGAGCGGCTGGAGATCCTGCCGCACACCCGGTACTGCGTCGCCTGCCAGCGCCGCGCGGCCTAGGGCCTTCCGACACGTCCGTCCGTCCATCCGCTCTGCCCGAGGGGTGCAGTGGTGACCCACCAGACCATCGGCGAGCACGACGGGGTCCTCGACGCCGAGGACCTCGCCGCGCTCCGTGAGAACCTGCACGAGCAACTGCTGTTCCGACGGGAACAGCTGCGCCAGTTCGCCTCCGCGAGCCGCTGCGACGACCGCCGCCGGCGGGAGGACGCCGCGCAGATCGAGATCGGCGTCAAGCTCGTGGCGTCGGCCCGCATGGTGCTCGCCGACGTCGAGGAGGCGCTGGCCCGGATGGACTCCGGGAACTACGGCGTCTGTCACCTCTGCCGCCGCCCGGTCGAACGCCACCGCCTGCTGATCGTCCCCCAGGCCCGCTTCTGCGGGCGCTGCCAGCAGGTGCGGGAGGCCGGCCGGTGACCGTGGTCCGGCGCCCCCGGCCGGGTCCCGTACGGCACCGGCACTGGCCGCTGTGCAGGCGCTGCTCAGGTATCGCTCTCGACCTGGGCAGCGCCCGCACTCGCGCGTGGATCGCCGGACGGGGCATGGTCCTGGACGTACCGACCGTGACGTTCCCCGGCTCGGGGGCCGTCCACCCCATCCAGCGCGGCACCATCGTCGACGTCCCCGGCACCGCCCGCATGCTGGACCGGCTGCTCGGACACCGGATGCCGAGGATCGGCCGCCCGCTGGTCGTCGTCACCGCCCCGGTCCTCGACGGGCTCGCCTTCCGCGCCGCCGCCCGCACGGCCGTGGAAGCACTCCGCCCGCGCGCCGTACTGACGGTCCCCGGCGCGCGGGCGGTCGCGCTCGCCGCGAGCGCCGACCACATCCGGCCGCTGCTGGTCGTGGACATCGGCGCGCACCTCACCGAGGTGGTGCTGCTCACCGACGGCGCGGTGACCGACGCCCGCCGCACCGCCCTGGGCACCACCGACCTGGGCGACGGCACCCCGCCGGCACGCGTCACCGGGGCGGTGATCGAGATGGTGACCGCGATGCTGCGGCAGGACCGCACCTCGCTCACCCGCACCGCGCTGAGCCGGGGCGTGCTGCTGGCCGGAGGAGGCGCGCTGCGCCCCGAGATCACCGGCGGGCTGCCCGGCGGCCTCGGCTGCGCGGTCCAGCCGGTGCCGTCCCCGCACACCGCCGCCGTCCGGGGCGCCGCCGGCCTGCTGGCCGCCGCGCACCACCACCCGTCGGCCGGCGGGACCCGCTGACCCACCCCTCTGCCTGCGACCCCTCACCGGAAGGAGCCGTGACGTGGCGGGCGAGACACCACCGGCACAGCCGCCCCCCGCCCCGCCCCCGGGCCCGGTGTTCTGGCGGTGGCGGCGCAACCCGCTGCGCCGCCGCACCGACGTGCTGCGGGCCTGGCTGGGGCTCGGGGTGCTGGTCGCCGTACTGGCCGTGGCGCCCGTGGCCGCCGCCCTGGTGGGCGACGCCGCCCACCGGCACTACCGGGACGCGGCGCGCCACCAGCAGCAGACGCGTCATCTGACGGACGCGACCCTGACCGCGGACGCGCCCCGGCACCCCGAGCCGGGCTCGGACGAGGAGAAGAAGACCCGTTACCCGGTCGAGGTCCGGGTCGTCACCCGTGAGGGGCGCACCCGGACCACCCGGGCGGAGGTGTGGCCGGGACTGACCGCCGGGAGCACCGTCAGGGTGTGGGTCACCGCCGACGGGAAGGTGACCGAGGCGCCCCTGGGCGGCAAGGAGGTCCGCAGCCGCGCGACGGGCTGGGCGCTGCTGGCCGCCCTCGGCGTCGCTCTCGCCGGCGCCGCCGCGCACGCCGTCGCCGGGATCGTCCTGCGCCGGCGCGATCTGGCCAGGTGGGAGACCGCGTGGGTGGAGACGGCCCCCCGCTGGACGACGCCGACCTGAAACCCCCTCACGATGTGCCGCTGGAAAGGCTGTTGCCGTCGCCTGCGGGCAACGACCGTACTGACGGGTTGCGTTGGGCGCCCTGAAAAAGTCCTACGAAAGTTTCGCGGTCACCTGATCGAGCTTCGGCTGGCGTGACGGCGCAAATCCATTACTTCACAACTCAAGCGCTTTCATAGCCGCGTTGAGCTGGCGCTATCGCTCTCCGCGACGAAGGTCGGTCACTCGAACTTTTCGAAACTCTCACCGAAACCGTTGACGGTTGACGCGCTCAGACCAACACTGTCACGGCATCGACCTCCCCATCGAGCCGTAACAGGAGGCGCCACCCATGCACATGTCCTCACCACCCGGCAGCCGCAGACGCAGCCGGCTGATCATGAGCGTCAAGAGCGTCTGGACGATCGCTCTCGCCGCCCTCACCGCGCTGCTCCTCACCGGCACGGCGACCGCCGCCCCGGTCATCACGAGCAACCAGACCGGCACCAACAACGGCTGGTGGTACTCCTTCTGGACCGACGCCCCGGGCACGGTCTCCATGGACCTGGGCTCCGGGGGCGGTTACAGCACCCAGTGGAGCAACACCGGCAACTTCGTGGCGGGCAAGGGCTGGAGCACCGGCGGGCGCAAGACCGTCAGCTACTCCGGCAGCTTCAACCCGTCCGGCAACGCGTACCTGACGCTCTACGGCTGGACCACCGGCCCCCTGGTCGAGTACTACATCGTCGACAACTGGGGCACCTACCGGCCCACCGGCGAGTACAAGGGCACCGTCACCAGTGACGGAGGCACCTACGACATCTACAAGACGACCCGGTACAACGCCCCCTCGATCGAGGGCACCAGGACCTTCGACCAGTACTGGAGCGTCCGCCAGCAGAAGCGCACCGGCGGCACCATCACCAGCGGCAACCACTTCGACGCCTGGGCGAGCAAGGGCATGAACCTGGGCAGCCACAACTACATGATCATGGCCACCGAGGGCTACCAGAGCAGCGGCAACTCCAACATCACCGTGAGCGAGGGCTCCGGCGGTGGCGGTGGCGGTGGCGGCGGTGGCGGTGGCGGCGGTGGCGGTGGCTGCACCGCGACCCTGTCGGCCGGCCAGCAGTGGGGCGACCGCTACAACCTCAACGTCTCGGTGAGCGGCGCAAGCAACTGGACGGTCACCATGCGCGTCCCGTCCCCGGCGAAGGTCCTCAGCACCTGGAACGTCAGCGCCTCCTACCCCGACAGCCAGACCCTCGTCGCCCGGTCCAACGGCAGCGGCAACAACTGGGGCGCGACCATCCAGACCAACGGCAACTGGAACTGGCCCTCGGTCTCCTGCAGCGCAGGCTGATCCCCGTACGAGGAGGACCCCCACACATGAGCACCGGAAAGCGACAGCCGGTCACCCGGTACCTGGTCCCGGGTGTGGCCGTCGCCGCACTGACGGTGGCAGGCACCGTGACCTCGGGCGTCGGCGCCGCCCCCGCGCAGGCGGCCGCCTGCAACGGGTACGTCGGACTCACCTTCGACGACGGCCCGTCCACCGGATCCACCATGAACCTGCTCAACGCGCTGAAGCAGAACGGCCTGCGGGCCACGATGTTCAACCAGGGCCAGTACGCCGCCGCCAACCCGTCCCTGGTCAAGGCGCAGGTGGACGCGGGGATGTGGGTCGCCAACCACAGCTACACCCACCCCCACATGACGCAGCTCGGCCAGGCGCAGATGGACTCGGAGATCTCCCGCACCCAGCAGGCGATCGCGAGCGCCGGGGGCGGCACACCCAAGCTCTTCCGCCCGCCCTACGGCGAGACCAACTCCACCCTGCGCTCGGTGGAGGCCAAGTACGGTCTGACCGAGGTCATCTGGGACGTCGACTCGCAGGACTGGAACAACGCGAGCACCGACGCCATCGTGCAGGCCGCCTCCCGGCTGAACGACGGGCAGGTCATCCTGATGCACGACTGGCCGGCCAACACCATCGCCGCGATCCCGCGCATCGCGCAGAACCTGGCCTCCCGGGGTCTGTGCGCCGGCATGATCTCCCCGCAGACCGGCCGCGCGGTCGCCCCCGACGGCTCCGGCGGCGGGGGAGGGGGCGGCGGAGGCGGCGGCGGTGGTGGTGCCTGCACCGCGACCCTGTCGGCCGGCCAGCAGTGGGGCGACCGCTACAACCTCAACGTCTCCGTCGGCGGCTCCGGCAACTGGACCGTGACGATGAACGTGCCGTCCCCGGCGAAGGTCCTCAGCACCTGGAACGTCAGCGCCTCCTACCCCAACAGCCAGACCCTCGTGGCCAGGCCGAACGGCAGCGGGAACACCTGGGGGGTGACGATCCAGACCAACGGCAACTGGAACTGGCCGACGGTCTCCTGCAGCACGAGCTGAGCACGTCGGCGAGCCGCGTCGGCCTTCCCGGCGCGGCTCGCCGCCCTCACGACAGATGCTCGCCGAACCATCCGGCGGCCAGCTGGGCGACCCGCTCCAGCGCGCCGGGCTCGGCGAAGAGATGGGTGGCGCCGGGCACCACGTCGACGCGGTGCGGGGCGGACAGCCGTGCGGCGGCACGGTGGTTGAGGTCCAGCACCTCGTGGTCGGCGCCGCCCACCACGAGCAGCACCGGGCACGCCACCAGTCCCAGCGCGTCACCGGCCAGGTCCGGGCGCCCGCCCCGCGAGACGACCGCCGTCACCCGCCTGGGCCGCTCCGTGGCCGCGACCAGCGCGGCCGCCGCCCCCGTGCTGGCCCCGAACAGCCCCACCGGCAGGTCCACGGCGTCCGGCCGCCCCTCCAGCCAGTCCACGGCGTGCGCCAGCCGCCCCGCCAGCAGACCGATGTCGAAGGGGTGCCGGCCCGTCGCCGCGTCCTCGTCCTCCTCCGCCCCGGTCAGCAGGTCGAGCAGCAGCGTGCCGAACCCCGCGTCGCGCAGCCCCCCGGCGACGGCGCGGTTGCGCGGGCTGAGCCGAGAACTGCCGCTCCCGTGCGCGAACAGCACCATGCCGCGCGCCCCGACGGGGATCTCCAGATCACCGCGCAGGCCCCGCGCTCCCGACGGCACCGTCACGGATGCGCTCACCATGCCCGACCACCTCCTCCGGCCACGGTCAGGGCGCTCCGGGTACCCGCGCCGCACGGGTCCAGGCGACTGCCGGTTTGCCGCCCGCCACGGGGGCTACCCGACCCGCACACGACGCTGGAAGGAGGTGCGCCGACGTGCGCGACAGCCGTACCGGTTCCGGCCACGAAACCCGCAGCGACTCCGGCCGCGAGCCGGTCTCCCGGGCCCGCTCCGGCACGATGGGCCGCAGGAACCCGCGCACCGGCACCGAGCCGGTCACGGCCCGCAGCCCGCTGAAACTGAGGCTGCTGCTGGCCTCCGTCTTTCTGCCGCTGTTCGTCGCGGGGACGGTGCTGTTCGGCGTCTGGGCGGCCCGGTCCGGCTCCGGTGACAGCCCTGGATCCGGCCCGCTGGTACTGCTCGCCGTCGTCTGCGGGGTGCTCGCCCTGACGGCAGCACTGGACCTGGCCGTCGTCCTGCGCCGCCTGCGCCGGGAACGCGGCTCGACGGGCCGACCCTGGTCGACCCCTCGCGGCTGAGCCGCACCGGCCCGCGGGGCTGAGCTGGGCCGGACCCTTGGAGCGTCGGCTGCGTCAGCCGACGAGCGGGGCCGTGCTCTGCCGTACCACCAGGTGGGTCGCCAGCTCGATGCGCTGGGCCGCGCCGCCCGGGTCGTCCGGGCGCAGCAGCATCCGGGACGCCTCCTCGGCCATGTGCCGCAGCGGCTGGTGGACCGTGGTGAGCGGCGGGCTGGACCACTGGGCGAGCGGTACGTCGTCGTAGCCGACCACCGACAGGTCCTCGGGCACCCGCAGCCCTTTCACCCGGGCCGCCTCCAGCACGCCGAGCGCCTGCAGATCGCTGCCCGCGAAGATCGCCGTCGGCCGGTCGGGGCACTCCAGCAGCTCCATGGCACGCTCGAAGCCGCCCTGCACGTGGAAGTCGCCGAAGCGGGTCAGCCGGGGGTCGGCCTCCAGGCCCGCCATGGCCATGGCCGAGCGGTAGCCGTCCAGCCGCGCCAGGGAGCACAGCATGTCCTCGGGTCCGGTGATGATGGCGATCCGGCGGTGGCCCCGCTCGGTGAGGTGGCGGGTGGCGGCGAGGCCCCCGGCCCAGTTGGCGGAGCCGACCGAGGGCACGTCCGGGTCCGGGTCGCCCGCCGGGTCGATGACGACGAACGGGATGGCGGCCGCCCGCAGTTGGCGTTTGATGTCCTGCGGGAGGCTGGAGAAGACCAGTACCACGCCCAGCGGCCGGCGCTGCAGCACCCCCGGCAGCCAGTCCGGGCCGGGGGTGTGCCGGGTGCCGCTCTCGGTGAGGACGACGGTGGCGCGATTCTCTTTCGCGACGTTCTCCACGCCCCGGATCAGCTCCATCGCCCACACGCTCTCCAGCTCGTGGAACACGATCTCGATGAGCGGGTAACGGGTCGCGGGCTGGACGCGCCGGCGGTAGCCGTGCAGGTCCAGCAGCTTCTCCACCTTGGCGCGCGTCGCGCGTGAGACATCCGATCGGCCGTTGAGCACCTTCGAAACTGTCGGCATCGAAACCCCGGCCTCTTTCGCTACCGCAGCCAGGGTGACACGCCCGCTCGCCTCGTCGTCTTCACGCATACCCGCAGGATAGAGCACCGCGTCTGGATAACGGTTTGGGCGAGTCGTGAACCGACCGTTGACCCCAACTCCCGTCTGACCTACTGTCCCTCGGCATGGACTTTCGGCGATGAAGCCGAAACTTTCGAAAGGCGAACGATGAAGACACGTGCGCGCTTGCCCAGACTGATCGCCACCGGTGCGACGCTCGCCCTCGCCCTGAGCCTGTCGGCCTGCGGTGACGGCAACGGCGGGGCGTCGGCGGACGACGGCAAGATCCATATCCTTGTCTACGGGGACGCCACCAACAAGATCGAGAAGCAGGTCGTCGACAAGTTCAACGAGACGTCCGACGTCAAGGCGGTCCTCGACACCATCCCCGGTGCGGACTACCAGCAGAAGCTTCAGACGATCATCAGCACCCCGCAGGCACCCGACGTCTTCTTCAACTGGGGCGGCGGCAGCATCAAGCCCTTCGTCAAGGCCGACCTGCTCCTCCCGCTCGACGACGCCATCAAGAAGAACCCGGAGCTGGAGAGCAAGTTCCTCCCGTCCGTCTTCAACAACGCGGTCGTCGACGGCAAGCCGTACGGCATTCCCATGCGCGGCACCCAGCCGGTCCTGCTCTTCCACAACAAGAACGTCCTCAAGAAGGCGGGCGTCCAGCCGCCGAAGACCTGGGACGAGCTGCTCGACGCCGTCGAGAAGCTGAAGGACGAGGGCGTCACGCCGATCGCGCTCGGCGGCGGCGACGTCTGGCCCACCCAGATGTGGTTCCAGTACCTGCTCGACCGCATAGCCGGCCCGGAGCTCTTCCAGAAGGCCCTCGAGGGTGACAAGAGCGCCTGGGAGGCCCCGGAGAGCAAGAAGGCCCTGAAGATGATCAGGGAGCTCGTCGACGCGGGCGCCTTCGGCAAGAACTACGACTCGGTCAAGTACACCAACGGCGGCTCGGTCGCGCTCGTCGCCCAGGGCAAGGCCGGCTTCGAGCTGATGGGCTCCTGGTACTACTCCCAGCAGCTCACCGACCACCCCGAGTTCGCCGAGAAGGGCCTCGGCTACTCCGCCTTCCCGGCCGTCGCGGGCGGCAAGGGCGACCCGAAGAACGTCGCCGGCAACACCAACAACTACTACTCGGTGCTGAAGAAGACCAAGCACCCCGAGGCCGTCGCCGAGTTCCTGAAGCTCATGTACTCCGACGAGTTCGTCAAGGCGCAGCTCGACGTCGGCAACCTGACCACCACCACCAACACCGACCAGTTCATCGAGACGTCCGCGACGCCCGAGTACTCGCGCTTCCAGTACGACCTGGTGGCCAACGCTCCGTCGTTCCAGCTGTCGTGGGACCAGGCGTACCCGCAGTCGGCAGCCTCGAACATGCACAAGGCCATCCAGCAGTTCTTCAACGGACAGCTCGACACGGACGGCTTCATCAAGGCCATGCAGGCCCTCCCGACCGAGTGACGAACGGCTCATGACCACAAAGATCACGAGCGCCCCGCCCGCCGCCGGGCTCCGCAAGGAGTCCCGGCGGCGGCCGGCCGCCTCCCCGTCCGTATCCAGGGTGGGCCGTCCGGGCTTCGCCTGGGCGCTGCCCGCCGCAGTGTTCTTCGCCCTCTTCGCGATCGTCCCGCTCATCATGGTCGCGGTGCTGTCCTTCATGAGCTGGGACGGGATCGGTTCGCCCCAGTGGGTCGGCGCGGACAACTGGTCGCGCCTGATGGACGACCCCGTGATGCTCCAGAGCATCTGGCTGACCCTGCTGCTGACCGCGCTCGGCGTGGTCGTCCAGACCCCGCTGAGCATCCTGCTCGGTGTCTGGGCCGCGGGCCACCAGCGCAACCGCGCGGTGCTGTCGGTCATCTACTTCATCCCGCTGCTGCTGTCCGCCACCGCCGTCTCCGTGCTGTGGCGCGCACTGCTCGACCCGAACTTCGGTATCCCGGCGGACGCCACCTGGCTGTTCGGCGACGGCAACCTGTTCGGCGAGCAGGCCACCGCCATCGGTGTGCTCGCGTTCGTGAGCACCTGGCAGTTCACGCCGTTCCACACGCTGATCTACCAGGGCGCCGCCCGCGCGATCCCGCAGGTGCTGTACCAGGCGGCGGAGATCGACGGCGCCGGCCGCTACCGGCAGTTCTTCCACATCACCCTGCCGCAGCTGCGCAACTCGATGATCACGTCGATGATCCTGATGATCGTCGGTGGCCTCACCACCTTCGAGACCGTCCTCATCCTGACCCAGGGCGGCCCCGGAACCGACACCACCATCAGCGCCTACTACATGTACGACAAGGCCTTCAAGGGCTTCGACTTCGGGGCCGGTTCCGCCATCGCCCTCGCCCTCGTCGTCGCCGCCACCATCATCTCCCTGGTCGTGGTGAAGGTCTCCGGCTACGACAAGATGCGCAGCACCATGGAGGGTGTGTCATGAGGCGCCGCCCCAACTACCTGGCCGGCGCCGGCTCGATCGTCTGGCTGCTCCTGGTCGGCCTGCCGCTGTACGTGATGCTCGCGGCGACCCTGCGCACCCGCCAGGACTACGCCGCGAACGGTCCGGTCTCCCTTCCGGACACCTTCACCCTGGACAACTTCACCGGCGCCTTCGACTCGGGCTTCGGCCAGTACTTCTTCAACACCCTCGTCGTCACCGCCTGCGTGATCGGCATCGTGCTGTTGCTGGTCCCGCCGCTCGCCTACGCCATCGTGCGCAGCCGGGGCAAGGCCACGTCGGCGATCTTCCGGCTGTTCCTGCTCGGCCTGGCGATCCCTGCCCAGGCCGTCATCGTGCCGATGTTCTACCTGATCAGCGAAGCCGGACTGTACGACAACCTGCTCGGCGTCATCCTGCCCACGGCCGCCTTCTGCCTGCCGATGTCCGCGCTCATCCTCAGCGGCGCCATGCGTGACATCTCCCCGGAGCTGTACGAGGCCATGGCCATGGACGGCGCCTCCCCGCGGCGCATGTTCTTCCAGCTCGTGATGCCGCTGTCCCGGGGCGGGCTGTCCACCATCGTGGTCTTCTCCGCGCTCCAGGCATGGAACGGCTTCCTGTTCCCGCTGGTGCTGACCCAGTCCGACTCCACCAAGGTCGTGACCCTGGGTCTGTACAACTTCCAGACCGAACACGGCATCGACATCCCCGGTCTGCTGGGAGCCGTGGTGCTGTCCATGGTGCCCATCCTTCTCGTCTACCTGTTCGCCCGTCGTGCCCTGGTCCAGGGTCTGATGGGTGTCGGAGGAAAGTGACCGCGAACGTGGCCGTAGAGACCACCACCGAAACCCCCGTCTGGAACGACCCCTCCCACCCCGTCTCCTCCCGGGTCGACGCGCTGATCGGCGCCATGACCCTCGAGGAGAAGATCGCCCAGCTGTACGGCGTCTGGGTCGGCGCCTCCGCCAACGGCGGCGAAGTCGCCCCGCACCAGCACGACATGGAGGAGGCCGTCGACCTCGACGCGCTCCTTCCGGCCGGCCTGGGCCAGCTCACCCGCCCCTTCGGCACCGCGCCCGTCGACCCGGCGCTCGGCGCGCTGTCCCTGCTGCGCACCCAGTCCCGGATCACCTCCGCGAACCGCTTCGGCATCCCCGCCGTGGCGCACGAGGAGTGCCTGGCCGGCTTCGCCGCCTGGGGCGCCACCGCCTACCCCGTACCGTTGTCCTGGGGCGCCACCTTCGACCCGGACGTCGTCCGCCGGATGGCCGCCGCCATCGGCCGCGACATGCGCGCCGTCGGCGTCCACCAGGGCCTCGCCCCCGTGCTGGACGTCGTCCGCGACGCCCGCTGGGGCCGCGTGGAGGAGACCATCGGCGAGGACCCGTACCTCGTCGGCACCATCGGCACCGCCTATGTGCGGGGCCTGGAGTCCGCCGGAATCGTCGCCACCCTCAAGCACTTCGTCGGCTACTCGGCCTCCCGCGCCGGCCGCAACCTCGCCCCCTCCTCCGTGGGGCCGCGCGAACGCGCCGACGTGCTGCTGCCGCCGTTCGAGATGGCGATCCGCGAGGGCGGCGCGCGCTCCGTCATGCACGCCTACACCGACATCGACGGCATGCCCGCCGCGGCCGACGAGAGCCTGCTCACCGGCCTGCTGCGGGACACCTGGGGCTTCGACGGCACGGTGGTGGCCGACTACTTCGGCATCGCGTTCCTCAAGACGCTGCACGGCGTCGCGGGCGACTTCGCCGAAGCGGCCGGCGCCGCGCTCGAGGCGGGCGTCGATGTCGAGCTGCCCACGGTCAAGACGTTCGGCGCCCCGCTCGTGGAGGCCGTCACCGACGGCCGGGTGCCGGAGTCCGTCATCGACCGCGCCCTGCGCCGCGTCCTCACCCAGAAGGCGGAGCTCGGCCTGCTCGACCGGGACTGGAACCCGCTGCCGCCCGCGTTCGACGGCGCCGACCTGGACGACCCGGAGTCGCTGCGCGGCACGATCGACCTCGACGGACCCGAGAACCGCGAACTGGCCCGGGAGATCGCCGAGAAGGCGGTCGTGCTGCTCACCAACGACGGCACCCTGCCGCTGGACCGTCCTCGCCGCATCGCGCTCGTCGGCCCCAACGCCGACGAGGCAGCCGCGGTCCTCGGCTGCTACTCCTTCCCGCAGCACGTGGGCGTGAAGTACCCGGACATGCCCGTGGGCATCGAACTGCCCAGCCTGCGCGACAGCCTGGCCGCCGAGTTCGCGGGCGTCGAGATCACCGTGGTGCGCGGCACGGGCATCGACGACGGGGACCTCTCCGGCATCGCCGAGGCGGTGGCCACGGCGCGTGACGCCGACATCGTCGTCGTGGCGCTCGGTGACCGCGCCGGCCTGTTCGGCCGCGGCACCAGCGGCGAGGGCTGCGACGCGGAGTCCCTCGCCCTGCCCGGCGCCCAGCAGCAGCTCCTCGACGCGCTGCTCGACTCCGGTACGCCGGTGGTGACGGTGCTGCTCGCGGGCCGCCCGTACGCGCTCGGCCGCGCGGTCGCCGACTCCGCGGCAATCGTGCAGGCGTTCTTCCCCGGAGTCGCGGGCACCCGGGCCGTCGCCGGTGTGCTCAGCGGCCGCACCGCCCCTTCCGGGCGGCTGCCGGTGAGCGTCCCGAACAGCGCCGGCTCGCAGCCGACCACGTACCTCGGTGCCCGGCTCGCCCAGGCCAGCGAGGTGTCCAACATCGACCCGACGCCGGCGTTCGGCTTCGGACACGGTCTGACGTACACGACGTTCGCGTGGAGCGACCTGACCGTGGACGCCGATGAGGCGCCGACCGACGGGGAGTTCACCGCCTCCCTCACCGTGCGCAACACGGGGGACCGGGCCGGCACGGAGGTAGTCCAGCTCTACCTGCACGACCCGGTCGCCTCCGTGGTCCAGCCGGTGCAGCGCCTGGTCGGCTACGCCCGCCTGGACCTGGAGCCGGGCGAGGAGCGCAGGGTGCGGGTCACGGTCCCGGCGGACGTGGCGTCCTTCACGGGCCGCGACGGCCACCGCGTCGTCGAACCGGGCGACCTGGAACTCCGCCTGGCCGCGTCCAGCACGGACGCACGCCTCACCGCGACGGTCACGCTGACGGGGCCGGTGCGGGAGGTCGACCACACGCGGCGGCTTCACGCGGAGTTCGCGGTGGAGGCCTGACGCCGCCACCCCCTTGTGGAGACCACACCGGCCCGGGCCGCACGAGCGGTCCGGGCCGGTGCACAATGGGCGCGCGGCCGGAGGCGACGACAGGAGCGCAGTGGATCCCTACCGGGCAACTGACGAAAAAATGAGGCGTGGCGGTGGTCGCAGGCCGTGGCTCGTCGCCGGGGTGGCCGCGGGTGCGCTGGCGCTTGCGGGTGCCGTGGCGGCGACGGGATGGCAGTCCAGCGAACCGGACGACGCGGACGACCGCCTGGCGGTACAGGCAGCTGACGCGCGGTGGGTCGAGGGGGTCACGCCGGAGTGGATGAGCAAGCAGATGGGCCTGTTCATCCCGGCCACCGCCTCGTCGCCGCAGGCCGCGTACGAGGCCACGAGCCGCTTCGACACGGGGCTGCTCACCTTCACCCTCACGAGGGAGGAGGCGGAGGTGTACCTGAAGGCGCACCCTCCGGAGGGCGACTGGCTCGAGCCGACCTCCGCGCAGACCGATGTCACGCCTCACGACTTCACGCAGTTCGGCCTCCCCGAGCCCGAGACGTTGAAGGACGGAATGCGTTACGGAACCGTCTGCCCCGGTGGCGCCGCGGCGGCCATGGAGCCCCATGGCTCCGGCGTCTACGGATCGTCCGACGAGTCATGCGTCAGCCTCTACGCACACGAGTACACGCCGACGCGCACGCGCATCTACCTCCGCGACCACTACGAACCCGGCATCAGCCCACTTCCCACGCCGCCCGAATCGACGTGAACGGGCTCGCGGTGAGCCGGCACCCGTCAGCGGAACGAGTCGGCGTTCTCCTCGGCCCACTGCCCGAAGGTCCGCGCGGGAACGCCGGTGAGCTGCATGACCGTGTCGTGCACCGTGAGCAGGGCGTCGTTGACGTCTCCCCCCATCAGGTCGAGCACGGCGTGCGCGTTCCGGTCGCCCAGGAAGGAAGCCATCTGCCGGTGCGCCTCCTCCCTGCTGATCTCCACCACGGCGATGTCCTCTCCCAGGGCCGCCCCGATCGCACGGGCCTGCTGCCGGGGCGTGACGCGCGCCGGTCCGGTCAGCGCGTACGTCCGTCCGCGGTGCCCCGGCTCGGTGAGCGCCGCCTTGGCCACGGCCGCGATGTCGGCGGGGTGGACGGCGGGAAGCCCGACCTCCGCGTAGGGCACCTGGATCGACCGGTGCTTCCGGATCGACTCGGCCCACCACAGGGCGTTCGACGCGAACTGCGTGGGACGCAGGACCGTCCAGCTCATTCCGCTGCCCTGGAGGAGCAGTTCGAGATCCCGGTTGTCGCGGGAGGCGGGAAGGTGCGGATGCGTCTGCACCGCCAGCGAGGACACGAGCACCACGTGCTCCACGCCGGCCTTTCGTGCGGCCCCGAGTACGTCCGCGTCCGCGCCCAGACCCGGCACGAGGAGGAGGGAGCGCACCCCCTGTAGCGCCGGTACCAGGGAGTTGGGGCGGCCCAGGTCGCCCGGGACCGCCTCGACCCCCTGGGGGAACGAGGCACGGTCCGGGTCACGGGTCAGTCCCCGCACCGGCACGGTGCCGGTGTCGGTCAACTGCCCCAGCAAAGCGCTTCCGATGTTGCCGGTCGCGCCGGTCACGAGAATCACGTCGTCTGCTCCTGCCGTTGACGGTGATCTCGGACGCTAGGACCTCAAGCGAGCTTGAGGTCAAGCCGCGGACGCGAGCGTCACGAACGCCGCCCACTGGGCGCGGTCGATCCGCAGTACGGGGGCGCCGTCGTCCACGGCCTTGGAGTCCCGTACGTACACGGTGTCCTCACGGGCGGCCACCTCGACGCAGTCGCCGCCGTTCGTTCCGCTGTAGCTGCTCTTGATCCACGCGAGGTCGCGAACCTGCTCGATGCTCATAGCTCCCCTGCCATGCGCTCGATCAACCGGGCAGACTCCTCGGAGTTGAGGTCCTGTGAACGCAGCATTCCATAGCGTAGCCAGAACTCGCTGACCTCGTCCCGGTCCGACCGGATGTTCACGATGCCCTGGGCCTCGATGGAGACGAACCGCCGCCGTTTCTACGGTCTCCAGCAGGACGATCTGCCCGTTGACCCCGCTGTGCGCGGCCCGTTGCGTGGGCATCACCTGGATCTCCACGTTGCGCCTGCGGGTGCACTCCAGCAGGTGTGCGAGTTGCTGCTCCAGGACCACGGTGCCGCCCACCGCCGGCGAAGAGCGCCCTCCTCGAGGATGAACGAGAAGACGACGCACGGGCTTTTACGCGTCAGCAGGGACTGGCGGGCCAGCCGTGCCGTGAGGTGTTGCTCAATGGCCTCTTCTTCGAGGGGAGGGCAGTGTGCCTCGAGCAAGGCGCGCGCACACGCCTCCGTCTGCAACAACCCCGGCACCAGCATCGGATCGTAGGAGAAGCGGCTGACCGCCTCCTCCTCCAGGAGGGCGAAGTCCTGGAAGAACAGGGCAGTTGGCCCGATCCACGTCCAGCTGGAGCACGCGCTGCGCCCCGCCCGCGTCCAGGACGCGTTCCGCCGCCTCCGTGAAGACGGCCTTCGCCGGGCGACGACCCTGCTCGACGGACGCGACCTGTTCCATGGAGTAGCCGATGGCGTCGGCGAGGGCCTGCTGGGTGAGCCCGGCGCGTTCGCGGAAGAGGCGGACCAGCTTGCCGTACGCGCTCCAAGCCGCCGGACGCTCCTGGTCCGGCCCGCGCCGGCCGGCCGTACCGCACTCCCGCTGGGTCGTCCTGCCCATCGAGCCCCCTGCTCCGTCGCACAGTGATCCGTCGTGGAGCACAACGACCGAGCCGCCCCTCCGGCCACGGCGGGAAGCCGTACGGCGGCCGTACGGATTCGTACGCCCGCCGTACCGCGTCGTACGTCCTACCAGCGGTTGCGGTGGACGACCTCCTCGACCGCCCGGCGGCGCACCGGGCCGAAGTTGCCCTGGGGCCAGCCCACCGGGATCGCGGCGAAGGTGTTCATGTCCTCGGGGATGCCGAGGGCCGCCTTCCACTCGTTCTCCAGGAACAGGTGCCAGATGGTGATGTTGGCGGCCAGACCCAGGCCGCGCGCCGCGAGCAGCAGGTTCTGCACGCCCGGGTAGACGCACGAGCCCTCCGCGAGGGCGGAGAACCGCTCCTGGATCCGCCCCATGCGCTCCGTCGCCTCCGCGCCCAGCGCCTCGGCGTAGATCCGCAGGCCCTCCTCCTCGATCCTCGGCGCGGGGAACTGGTAGCAGGGGATGACCAGCGCCGGGGTCTGCGCGAAGTGGTCGCGCTGGTACTCGATCGCCGCGACCATGCGGCCGTACGCGGCCTCGTCCATGCCCTCGGGGGCGTACTTGCCGGTCGTGGCCAGGTACGCGTCCACGCACCGCTTCCACAGCGGCGCGAGCTCGGCCATGACCGCCGGGTCGGTGACGACGACGTACTCGTAGCGCTGCATGTTGCCGCCGCTGGGGCCCCATACGGCCGCCTGTACGAGCTGGTCCACCAGCTCGTCGGGGACCGGGTCGGGGCGCAGGCGCCGCATGGCCCTCATGGTGGACATCGTCGCGAAGAGGGAGGGCTCGGCGGTGCCGTCGGCCACCGCGCCGGCGAGGGGCGTCTCAGTTGTCATGATCGTGAGTGTAGGGACTGTGAACTTCCCGTGGAACGCCCCAACTTGAGATCGGCCCTTTGGTCCCGGTCTTCGTCGGCCGGGTGCCGGCACGGTCCCGGGTGTCGCAGCCGTCCCGCCTGCCGCACGGTTCGCCTGCATGACGTCGGCCCCGGCGCGGTACTCGGCCGGTACTGCGGAAGGGAGCGGATCATGGCGGTCTGTGAAGTGTGCGGAAACGACTACGCCCTGTCCTTCGAGGTGCGCACGGTCGACGGTTCCGCCCACACGTTCGACAGCATCGAGTGCGCCGCCCACAAGCTGGCGCCCATCTGTGACAACTGTCAGTGCAAGGTCCTCGGACACGGGCATCAGGTGGGCGGCCAGTTCTTCTGCTGCGCCCACTGCGCCCGCGCACAGGGGCACGCCGAGCTGGCCGACAGCGCGTAGCCGTGAGCGAAGAGTGACGACGGCAACCGCGCGGAAGCCTGCCCCACCGACCCACTCACCGGAGGGTGACGAATGATCGACGAGAGCCATGTCAGGGACCTCTGTGACGCCGCGAACGACGATGCCGCGCTCGTCCTGCTGGAAGGCAGGGCGCGCGTGGTCGACGAGCCGTCGGGAGAGGAGTCCCGGGGAGCGCTGCTCGTGATCACCAAGCGCGACCTCGTCGAGCGACTGGGCCCCGACCCGAGCGACCAGGACCTGCACGACGTGGCGGGGACCCTGACCGACACGGTCGGCAAACTGGGCGCCTGACGTGGTTCACCCGCGGTGACCGCCCGCTCCGGAAAGGCCGGAGCGGGCGGTCACCGTCCGTTCCGCACGGTCACTCCGCCCACTCCGCACGGTCACTGCGCCACATCGTCGGGCCGTCCGTAGCGCGGTGCCATACGGGCGCCCGAGCCGCGGCGCAGGTCCAGTTCCGCCGCCGCCAGGCGGGCCACGGCGTCCGCCTCCGCAAGCCCGGGCACGCACACCACCTGACCGGTCTCCAGACCTACGAGGGACGCCGTCACCACGTCCGCCGCCGGCATGCCGCCCTCGTCGTGGATGCGGCGTTCACCGCTCACCGGGGTGTCCCCGGCGCCGAGGTGGAACTCGGTCGCCGTGAGCCCGGGGCAGACGACCTGCACCCGCACCGGAGCGTCGGCCAGCTCGGCGGCCAGGGTCCGGGTGAAGGTCACCGCGTAGCCCTTGGACCCCGCGTACACGGCCCGCTGCGGGAGGGGATCCGGCGGCAGGTCGCCGGCGAACGCCAGGAGCGACGCCACGTTGATCACCGCGCCCCGGCCGCGTGCCAGCATGCCCGGCACCGCGGTCCTCGTCAGCGCCGTCAGAGCCACCACGTTCACGTTCAGGACCCTGCCGAGGAGGTCGGCGTCGACCTCGGCGAAGGGGCCGTAGCCGTTGATGCCGGCGTTGTTCACCAGCAGGTCCACGTCGTCACCGGACACCCGCTGCGCGACGCGGGCCAGGTCCTCCGGGCGGGCGAGGGCCGCCACCAGCGTCTCGACGCCGGCCGCGCCCGCCTTCCGCGCCTCCTCCGCCAGGGTCTCCAGCCGCTCGGCCCGCCGGGCGACCAGCACCAGGTGCCGGCCGCGCGCGGCCAGCCGGGTGGCGTACTCCCATCCGATGCCGGAGGAGGCCCCCGTCACGAGGGCCGTGCCGGACGCGTCGTGCGAGGTCATACGCCTGATCCCTCCGTCGCCGGTGACTGCCGGCCGGCGGCCTTCCCGGCCGCGCCCGACCAGCGCCGGGTGTCCCGGCGGCCCGGCGGTGAAACGCGGTGACGCCCTGCCAGGCGAGGCGCCGAAAAGGCGTGGATGCGGCTGTGCGCACGCCTCTACCCTGACGTCCATGTCTCCCGCCAGGACCTCCTTCGTCTGCCTGCCGTGCCGGGCCTCGTACAAGCAGCGGCACCCGTCGCGCCCGGTGGACGGCCAGGTCGACCGTCGGGTCTGTCCGCGCTGTGCCGGGACGCTGATCCACGTCGGGGCCGCCTTCGCCGCGCCGCCCCGCAGGGACACCGAGGGGTGGAGGGTGCTGTCGCTGCTGCTGCACGCGGGCGTCCGCTTCCCCATGGGCTGCTGCTGCGGGGCGGGGTACCGCCCCCGCACGCTCAGGGAGGTGCGGGAGCGGATGGCGTACGCCCGGCGCACGGGGGAGCCGTTCGCCAGGGCGCTGGTGCGTCCGGAACTGCCCTGAGGCCCGGCCGACCTGCGGCCGCAGGGGCGTGGGAGGCTGGAGGTATGGACAGCGGCCGTGCGGACTCCGCCCCCGAGGCGATACCGGAACCGAGGCCCGAACCGGGGCTGGAACCGGTGCCGGAGCCGGGCCCGGAGCATGCACCGGCGCGCGGTGACCGCGCGCCCCGCGCCGAACCCGTCCCGTTCACCCCCGACACCCTTCTCTGGGACATGGTCGGCGACATCCGCGTCGTGCTGTACCTGCCCGCCGCCCTGGTGCTCCAGGTCGCGCACCCGGCCGTGGGCGCGGGGGTCGACGAACACTCCGTTTTCCGCACCGACCCCTGGGGGCGCGCCCGGCGCTCGCTCGACTCACTGCAACTGTGGGTGTACGGCGGTGACCGGGCCGTCGAGGAGGGGCGCAGGCTGCGCCGGCTGCACAAGGACTTCCGTGGCACCGACACCCGCGACCGTCCCTACCACGCGCTGAACCCCGCCCCCTACGCCTGGGTGCACGCCACCGGATTCCCCGTCTTCCTGCGGGCCGCGCACTACCTGTTCCGGCCGTTCGACGAGCAGGGGGAACGGCGTCTGCACGAGGAGGCACGCCGGCTCGGCCGCATCCTCGGCATTCGGGAGCGGGACATGCCGGTGTCCCCGGAGGAGTTCTGGGTCTACTTCGACGCGATGGTCCGTGACGAGCTGGAACGGACGGCTGTCGTCGAGGAGTTGCTCGACGCACGGCGGTCCGTGCCCCCGCCGGACGGCGCGGGTGCGGTGCTGCGCCGGCTCTGGCCGGTGCTGTGTCCGCCGCTGCTGCGGCTTCAAGTCTTCGCCACCAAGGGGCTGTTGCCGCCCGTCGCGCGGGAGCGGCTGGACATCGTCTGGACGGCGCGCGACGAGCGCCGGCTGCGGCTGTTCGGCCGCGTCGTGCGTACGGTGGTTCCGCGCCTGCCCGAGCGGCTCCGCTATCTGCCCGCTGCCTACGCGGCCCGCCGCGCGGCCCGCGTCCGAACCGAGTCGTCAGCCCGCCCGGCACGCCGGCGCCGTCTGCCGCTCGGCTGACCCGCGCCGGGCTCCCGCGGCTCATGCGGCCCGCCGCGCCGCCCGTACGCCGAGCCGGGGCCGTCGGAGTAAGTGACGGCGCGGTCGAGGGAGTTGGGCGCGCGGCCCGCCGACCCCCTTGGTCCTCGACGCGGAGGGCGCCCTGCCTGGGCCGCCCGCGCACGGCATCGCGGCGGACGGGGGACCGGCGGCGCTCGCATGCCGGCTGGTGGTTGGGGCCATGGGTCGGTCCGGTGAGCTGCACCGTGAAGGGGGTCCGCGCGGGGGCCGGTGATCCACGAAGCGGGTCCGCTTCGTGCCTTGTGTTAGTGTGACGCGTTTGCGTGTCGTCGCGGTGGGTGCTTCTCCCAGGCCGGTTCCGCCCCCTGCGCGGACCGTCCCCTCCTGCCGGGCCTTCCTCGGCACGTTCCCCTGCGGAAGGCTCTTCATGACGCACCCCGACGACTCAGGCACCGTCCACGACGGCACCGTCCACGACGGCACCGGCCTGCCCGGGACGACGCCCATGGACGCCCCGGCCGGCTCCTTCGCCGCCCTCGGGCTCCCGGGGGCGGTGCTGCGCACCCTGGACGAGCAGGGGATGCGCGACCCCTTCCCCATCCAGGCCGCCACGCTGCCCGACGCCCTGCGCGGACGCGACGTCCTGGGGCGCGGGCGCACCGGCTCCGGCAAGACGCTCGCCTTCGGCCTCCCGCTGCTGGCCCGTACGGCGGGGCGGCGAGCCGAACCCAAGCAGCCCCTCGCCCTGGTCCTGGTGCCCACCCGGGAGCTGGCCCAGCAGGTCACCCAGGCGCTCGCGCCGTACGCCGAGGCCCTGCGACTGCGGATGGCCACGGTCGTCGGCGGCATGTCGATCGGCCGGCAGATCGCCGCGCTGCGCCAGGGGGCCGAGGTGGTCGTCGCCACGCCCGGACGCCTGCACGACCTCGTCGAGCGCAACGCCTGCCGGCTCGGGCGGGTACGGATCACCGTCCTGGACGAGGCCGACCAGATGTGCGACCTGGGCTTCCTGCCACAGGTGACCGAGGTGCTGGCCCAGGTGCGCCCCGAGGGGCAGCGCATGCTGTTCTCCGCCACCCTGGACGGCGACGTCGACCAGTTGGTCCGCGACCACCTCCACGACCCCGTCGTCCACTCCGTCGACCCGGCCGAGGGCTCCGTCGCGACCATGGAGCACCACGTCCTGGTCGTCCACGGCCCCGACCGCTACGCCGTCACCACGGAGATCGCCGCCCGCGACGGCCGCGTCCTGCTGTTCCTGGAGACCAAGCACGCCGTCGACCAGCTCACCCGGCACCTGCGGGCACACGGGGTGCAGGCCGGGGCCCTGCACAGCGGCAAGTCCCAGCCGCAGCGCACCCGGACGCTGGCGCAGTTCAAGGAGGGCCGGATCTCCGCCCTGGTGGCGACCGACGTCGCGGCCCGCGGCCTGCACATCGACGACCTCGACCTCGTCGTCAACGTGGATCCGCCCGCCGACCCCAAGGATTACGTGCACCGCGCGGGCCGCACCGCCCGCGCCGGTGAGTCCGGCCGCGTGGTCACGCTCGTCGCGTCGGGCGGGCGCCGCGAGACGGTCCGCATGCTGACCGGCGCCGGCATCCGCGCCACCGTCACCACGGTGCGCTCCGGCGAGGCGGAACTGACCCGGATCACCGGCGCCAAGGCTCCCACCGGCGTCCCCCTCGACGGCGGACCCGCCGTGCCCCGGCCGAAGAACACCAACGCCCCCTTCCGCGGCCTCGGAACCAGCAAGGGCACCCCCCGCGCCTCCGGCGGCAGGACGTCCCGCAAGGCCGGTGAGGCCCGCAAGCTCGCCGAGGCGCGCCGGGCCGCCCAGGTGCGCCGCTCCGGCTGAGCGGCGCCGCCCCGATATTCGCTCCCCGCACGCGGCCGGACGTGACAAGCTGAGCTCGCCCGTCCCCGCACCGAACCCAGGAGGTCACCATGACCGCAGAGCAGCCCGCCACGGAAGGTTCGGAGCCGGCGGACGCCGGAACGTCCCCTCTCACCCCGGACGAGGACGGCACCTACGACCTCAAGCGCAAGTTCCGTGAGGCGTTGGCGCGCAAGCGCGGCGCGCAGGCGGAGGCCGCCGAGGCCGCAGGCAACCCCAACGCGTCCAAGGTGCGCGCGACGCACGGACCGGCGACGAGCCAGCGGTCGTTCCGGCGCAAGAGCGGCTGAGCCGTCCTGCCCCGCCCCGCCCGTGACGCGCGCGTCACGGGCGGTTCCCTTCTCACCACCGGTTGCGGGCCTCCTCCGCCCAGCCGGTGAGGCCGTCGAGGTCCACCCAGGTGCCGTCGTCGGCCTGGGCGCGCCCGGTGAAGTCACCGAAGCACTGGTGGGTGACGCTGGACACGACGAGCAGATTCGTCCGCGCGGTTCGCACGCGGGAGGGGTGGAACTCGGCCTCCACCCGGGGGCCGGTGATCCGCCACGGCCGCAACCAGTCGGCCCGGTCGTACTCCCAGGTCAGGTCGTCCCCCATCTTGTGCGTCCGGCCGTCGACGAACAGCGCGTTCTCCGTCGAGCCGGTCCCGTCGGTCCACCGGCCGCCGAGCTGGACCGCCCGCCCCGGGGCGCAGCCGGCCGCCCAGTTCCAGGAGACGGAGTAGCGCCACTTGCCGCGCCCGTGGTCCAGGACGGCGAAGGAGTCGGACGCGTCGAAGGTGACCTCCCGCGAGCCGAGCGTCAGACGGCCGTGCACGGGACGACCGAGGTCCTTCACCGTGTACTGGAAGCGGTGCCGGCCCCACGGCACGACCACGCCCAGCGATTCGTGTCCCGGCACCAGCGGCGCCTCGGCCTCCAGCCGGAAACCGGGAGCGGTCGCGCTGATGCTGGTGCCGTCCTGGTGCTGGACGAACTCCAGCGCCACCCCGCCGCCCCGCGCGGACGCGGTCCCCGTGCCGCTGCGGTCCGGCATGCGCACGCCCCGCGCCAGCGGCGTCACCGCGTCCTCGGCCAGCTCACGGCCGGTGGCACGGTCCAGCACGTACACGCCGTGCGTACCGGCGTAGTCGAGGGACGAGGCGACCAGGCCCACGATGTGGGTGGGGGTCACGATGCCCCAGTACTCCCAGCGCTTGGCCCGCCCCCACCCACGCAGGTTCGCACGGTGCAGCGGCCGCCTGGTCCAGCCGACCGCCGCCGGATCGAGCCGCCCGTCGGGAAGGCACAGGTCGACGGGGGAGGTGATCTCGCGTTCGGCGGTCATGGCGGTGTGGCCCTTTCATCCGGGTGGCGCGCCTCGGCCGGGTCCAGCGGACGGCCCGGGCCTGGTCACCGATGTCCGTGCCCAGTCATACCGCGAGGCATGACACCGGCGTGCGCCGCCCCCCGGGGAGGCCACCCGGAGTCACCGCGACTCCGGGCAGCTCGCCCGCCTCCGTGCGTCACCCCTCGGCGAACGCCGCCGTGAACGCCCCCGGCTCGTACGAGCCGCCCTTCTGGTGGACGATGACCGCGAGCCGGTTGGCCCGGCCGCGGCCGGACCGCAGGACGGCCGGACCGGAGGACGACCGACCCGCCCGGGTGCTACGCCCGCTCGCGGCGGGCGCGCCGGGCGGCGCGGCGGCGCAGGCGCAGCGGCAGCACGTACCAGCACAGCCCGAACCACAGCATGACCCCGCCGACCAGCACCTCCGCGAGCACGCCCGGCACCACGAACCGCAGTATCAGCAGCAGCGTGCAGCCGATGGTGAGCGCGAGCAGCACCATCCCGCACACCATCAGCCGGCCGGCCGCCTCCACCACCTCGTCCTTCATGCGCTGACCGGACAGGAAACGGTGGATGGAGACGGGCGCGATCAGTGACCCCGTGGCGGCCGCTCCGAACACCACCGTCATCACGTAGATGACCCGGTCCAGCGTCTCCAGCTCACGGAACAGCGGGGTGAACGCCACGCTGAGCAGGAACCCGAAGAGGATCTGCACACCTGTCTGAGTGACACGTGTCTCCTGGAGAATCTCGTTCCAACGGCGGTTCACCCGCTCCCGCGCGGACTCCGGCACCTCGGTGCGGGACCGCGCGGCATGGTCGTCGTGGCGCGCGCAGCAGGTGTGCCCCTTCTCCGTCGGCTCGGCCGGCTGCTCCGTCATCGTCATGGCGTCCTCCCCAGTTCCAGACGGACCGTTTGCCCCGATCAGGCGCCGTCATGCAGCATCCGGGACGATCGAGGGGCGACCGCCCGCACCGGAACCGGCCCCTGGTGACCCGTCACACGGTGCGCGACTCATGGCCCGCCGAGGACGTCACCGGCCCGGCTGTTGGTGGGCGCGCCCAGGGCGATCCGTGAAGGTGCCGGTGGCCCGTGTTCACGGGCCGACGGGCAGGGGGGTGCCCCAGGCGGGGCCGAAGAACGTCTCCGCGGCGGGGCGCCGCTCACGGGCCGCCGTCTCCCGCTCGCGCAGTTTCGGCGGCAGCAGGTCCGCCGGGGCCAGCGCGCCGACGGCGACGACGGACAGCGCGCGGTAGCCGTCCGGCACGCCCAGCGAGCCGTGCAGCACCTCTGCGTCGAAGCCGGACATCTGGTGCGCGTGCAGCCCCAATGCGTGGGCTTGCAGGACCAGTTGGGACACCGCGAGCCCGGTGTCGTACGCGGGGCCGTCCTGCGGCACGCCGTTGTCGGCGCGCTCCTCCGCCAGCGCGGCCACCAGCAGGGAACTGGAGTGCGCCCACTGCTGGTTGAAGGGAATCAGGCTGTCGAGGATGCGCCGGTAGGTCGTGTCGCCGCGCCTGCCGACCAGGAACCGCCACGGCTGCGCGTTGAAGGCGGAGGGCGCCCAGCGGGCCGCTTCGAGCAGGGAGACCAGTTCCTCGTCGCCCAGAGTGTGCGCGGCGTCGAACGAACGGGGGCTCCAGCGCCTGGCGAGCAGCGGATGGACGGCCACGGCCGTGGTCGCGTTCTGGGGTGACATGTGTGGTGATCCTTCTGCGTCAGGGGTGAGGGAGATGGTGTCCCGGCGCCCGCGCCGGGGACGGGCGGTCCGAGTCGACGCCGGCCACCAGCGTCGGGGCGCTCACCCGGCCCAGGGCGGCCCGCACCCCCCCGCGCCCGCGCCCGACGTCGTGACTGTTCATCGCCTCGGACAGCACGGGAGAAGGAGGGAAGGAGGTCGGGCCTGAGGGACGCCGCGGCGCCACGCGTCACGGCCCGGACACAGGTGGGCGGTGATCAGCGGGGTGCGGTACGGCGAGGAGGAGGGAAAGGCCGGTTTCCACGGCCGGGCGCGCGGAGTCAGCTCGCGGCGGGACAGCCCGTGGTGGTGACACGCACGAAGTCGACGTGGCGGCGGGTCACGAGCACGGTCATGCGCTCAGGTAACCACACGGGGGCGGCGGCGCGCCAGATAGACGGGCGTCGCCCCACCCGCCGGGACGACGCCCCGGGCGCGGCCGGCGCGAAGTGGCCCTCCAACAGGCCTTCGGGCAACGGCTCTCAGCATGTGGAACGTGGCCCGGGTGTCCTTGACCCGTGTCACCGACCGCTGCTTTGATCGGCGGCATGAAGCGACAGGAGCTCACGCGGCGACGCCACGTCGACCTTGCGCGTGTCTCCAGCTCCTGCTGTCGCACTCGGATCTGAGCGCAGCCGAGGGAAACCCTCGCGCCCGCGCCTTCTCCTGACTCACGGCTGACTCACGGCTCCCGGATCGCTCACGGTTCCCGGATGTCCGTGGACGCCTGCCGTTGCCGGGCCGCCGCCTGACGTTCCCTCACCGCGTTCTCCTTACCGTCGCGCACCCGGGTGTCCCGCCCGTGCGGCTCGTCCGGCCCATGCCGCCCGTGCCGCTCCGTCGTGCGCGAACCGGACCCGGGAGACCGAGTCCCCGTCGCCGCCCGCGCCTGAACTCGCCCGCCCTGCACCGACTCCCGGAAGGTCCTTCGCATGGCCACCGTCCTGTCCGTCTCCGCAAGCCCCTCCGCCACCTCCCGCACCGGCCGGCTGCTGCGCCACCTCGACCAGCGGCTCGTCGCCCAGGGGCACGAGGTCGTACCGCTCGACGTGCGTACGCTGCCGCCCGAGGCCCTGCTGCACGCCGACTTCCACCATCCGGCGATCGTCGAGGCCACCGCCCTCTTCCGGCGCGCCGACGGTGTCGTCATCGGCACCCCCGTCTACAAGGCCGCCTACTCCGGACTGCTGAAGGCGCTGCTGGACCTGCTCCCGCAGTACGCGCTGACCGGGAAGACCGTCCTGCCGCTGGCCACCGGCGGCACCACCGCGCACGTCCTCGCCATCGACTACGCCCTGCGGCCCGTCCTCAACTCCATGGGCCCCGCGCACATCACGCCCGGCTGGTTCACCCTCGACAAGGAGATCACCGTCGGCGACGACGGCGCCCTGACCGTCGCCCCCGCCGCCGCGGAAGCGCTGGCGCAGGTCACCGACCAGTTCTCCCGCGCGCTCGGCGGCCGTACGACGCTGCTGGCGGCCACCGGATGAACGCGGCCGTACGGCACACGGGACGACGGCTCCCGCACCCGGAGCCGTGACGGGCTCCCACGACCACCCCGCCTCGGATCAGCCAGAACACCGAACGGCTGAAGTTCCTGGTCGCAGGCAGGACCGTCGGGCTGGAGGGCGAACACCTCCGGGTGGAGGACGCCAGGCAGGCCCGCGTGCCTGACCCGGTTCCCGAGGTGTACTTCGGCGGGTCCTCGCCGGTCGCCGGACGGGTCGCGGCGAAGCACGTCGACGTCTACCTCACCAGGGGCGAACCGCCCGCCGCCGTCGCGGAGAAAACCGCTGGTCAGTCACGTCGTTCCGGTCCGGCGGGGGAGTACCGTGGAGGAGCTGGGAGTTCCTCGTGCACCGGCTCCGCCGCCGGTGCCGTTCCCGGGGATCGGCGACACCGGGCCGCGACCGTGGGCCCGGAGGCAAGGGCCGCGCCATGAATGTGACGATCGACCGCACGACGGCGAGCAGGCGGCTGCCCGCCCCACCGGCCCGGCTGTCCCTGACGCCCGCGCCGGGAGGACTGGACGGCGTGTGGTGGCCCCGCTCCCGTGCCCTCGGGCGCGAGCTGCCGCCCCTGACCGCCGCGCTCGACGGTCCCTGGGGCCGTCTCACCGGCGTCACCGTGAACCCGGCCCACTGGCCCGTCGTCCCGAGCTGGGTCTCCGTGGCCGGGCGTGCCGTATGGGTGGACCGGTCCACCGAGGAGCAGGATCCGCACCGGCTGACCCTCTTCTTCGCCGACGGCCGCCGGGACGTGCTGGTGGTTCCCCCCGAGGCCGGTGCCGCCGCCGTGGGGCTGATGTCCGGGGACGGCGGTGGCGCCGGGGGCCGGGCGGGAGTGGCAGCGGACAGGATGGACGGACGGAGCGCGGTGGAGGCGTGGGAGACGGACGGCGGGGCGGGCGCGCCGTCGCCCTGACCTCGTCCGTCGGATCGACAGGCGTTCGCCTGTCTCCGATTGACGCCCATCGGGGTGGTCCCCAGGCTGATGACAGGCGCAGACGAAGGGACCGTGGCCGTGAGCGTTGGGCAGAGCGTACTTCCCCGGTTGCTGACGGCCGCTGAGACGGCCGCACCGGTGGACGCGGTCGACGTCGTCGCCGAGCACCTGAGGCGGCGTCTTTCCGCCGAGGAGGTGTCCTTCCTCATCGTGGACCTGACCGGGCAGGCGGTGGCGAGGCTGTCCACCGCCGGCCCCGTGCCGGGCGGGAGGGAGGCCCAGCGGATCCCTCTGTCCGGCAGCGTCTACGAGTACGTGGTCCGCTCCCAGCGCCTGTACCAGGAGAAGTGCGGACGGGGCAGGCGTGTGATCGTGCCGGTCACCAACCGGGGGGACGCCATCGGGCTGCTGGAACTGATCCTTCCGGACGAGCCCGGCGCGGACGTCCTCGAGGAGGTCGGGGAAGCCGCCCATGTCCTGGCCTACATCGTGATCGCCAACGGGCGTTTCACCGACCTCTACATCTGGGGGAAACGCTCCCGGCCCCCCACCCTGGCAGCGGAGATCCAGTACCAGCTGCTGCCCCCGTCGCTGTCGTGCGAAGCCGCACAGTTCACCCTGTCCGGGAGTCTGGAGCCCTCCGAGAACCTCAGTGGCGACACCTTCGACTACGCCTTGGACCGCGACACCCTGCATGTGTCGGTGACCGACCCCATGGGCCACGACGTCGCCGCCGCGCTCGCCGCCACGATCCTGGTGGGCGCCTTGCGTGGCGCCCGGCGGGCGGGGGCGGGCCTGGCCGACCAGGCACACCGGGCCGACCGGGCCCTGGCCGACCACGGCCACGGCCACGCCACCGGACAACTGCTGCGCGCCGACCTGAACACCGGGCGGGCCCGGCTCGTCAACGCCGGACATCCCTGGCCCCTGCGCCTGCGCGAGGGGGCGGCGGAGACGGTCGTCTGCGATGTGGACCCTCCTTTCGGGCTGTCCGCGCTGGTGGCTCACTCCTACCGGGTCCAGGACATCGACCTGCGCCCCGGAGACCGTCTGCTGATGCTGACCGACGGCATGCTGGAACGGCACGGGGAGAAGGTCGATCTGTTCGGCCTGCTGGAGCGCACCCGGGACCTGCACCCGAGGGAGGTCGCTCTGACGCTGACGTCGGCGGTGCGGGACGCCGCCGGCGGCAGGCTGCAGGACGACGCCACCGTGATGTGCCTGGACTGGCACGGCCCTCAGGAGACCCAGCGGCACGTCAGCTCCGGCGCGGACACCGGACAGGCCTCACCGGGCCGCGTGAGGGGGTGACCGCGCCCCCCGGCATGCGAGAGGGCGGACGCGCGGCACGGCGGTCGCCTCCCGCCGCGGGGACTCCTGGACCGTCAGGCGGCCCCCGAGGAGCGTGGCCGGCCCAGAACTGCCGGTGCGCCGCCCGCACGCCGACGTCCGCGCTCAGTCGGTCCTGCGCACCATGAGAACGGCGATGTCGTCCCGGTGTTCCCCGGCCGTGTAGCGGCCGACGTCCTCGGTCAGCCGGTCGGCGACCTCCCACGAGGAGACGGCCGTCCACTCCTCCAGGCGTCCGTCGAGGGGGTAGGGGGCGCCGGTGACGCCGCGGGCCTCGGTGACACCGTCGCTGCAGCTGAGGAGCGTGGCGCCCGCGGGGAAGGGGAACCACGAGACGGTTCTGGGCCGGGGGGAGAGGTCCGCGAGCCCGAGCGGTACGCCCGGGTCGCCGAGCTCCACCGGGGCGACGGGGCCGGATCCCAGCAGGTGGGGCGGGGGGTAGCCGCAGTTGACGGCCTGTGTCTCGGTCGCGGTGTCGATCCCCAGGACGAGAGCGGTGACGAACTGCTCGGGCTCACCCGTCTGCTGGACGAACGCGTTGTGCCGGACCACGGCCTGCTCCAGGTCGTCCACCAGCGCGGTGAGGGTCGGCTCGCGTTGAGCGGCTTCGCGGAAGGCACTGAGCACGGCGAAGGCGGCTCCGATCGCGGGCAGGCCCTTGCCCTGGACGTCCCCGAAGAGTAACCGGGTGCCGTACGGTGAGGCCGCCACCTCGTAGACGTCCCCTCCCACCAGCCGGTCCGTCTCCACCGGCTGGTACGCGCCGTCGACGACCACCCGGTCGGTGAGGACCGGCAGCGGCCGCAGCATCTGCCGCTGAAGCGCGACCGCCGCGGACCGGGTTCTCAGCAGTTCCCGCTCGCGCCGGACCCGCCACCGGCAGGTCAGCACGCACAGCACGCCGAGCACGACGGCGAGCAGCAGCACGACGCCGTAGTCGAACGACGACGGGAGCGGCCGAGCGATCAGCACCGCGGCGAGGACGACCAGCATCCAGCCCACCGCGTACGCGGTCTGCCGCACGGTCCCCACCGCCGCCGGGAACGCGGGCAGCAGGATCAGCAAGGGGGCGACACGCACCGTGCGGTCGTCGATCAGCAGCTCCAGCAGCACGATCGGCAGGGTCGCCAGGACCACGTAGGCCATCGGCGCCCTGACGGCACCCGCGGGAGACTGCTCGGTACCGCCCTCAGCGCGCGGCTTGCCGGGCGCGCCGGACGCACGGGCCGTCACACGCCGACGAATCACCCCTTCAGGCTCCCGCGAACCGCCCGACGCCGCAAAGGCACCGGGGCCCGGCGGGGACACGCGATCTCGGAGCCCTCTGATTCCGGCCCGTTGGCGTCCCGCCCATGGCGCGCGACTACCTCGTCTTCCGGGCCGGTCGATCAACAAGGTCAACACCGGGTACACCGACCCGGAACTCGCCCTCCGGATGGACTGGAACTCGCTGCTACCGTCGGCGGCCCCGAGAAGGCCGAGCCGGCCAAGACGCCCGGCACCCGTTCATCACGGTTGAGCACCGGGCCGGAATTGTGGCTTCCATCACGGCCGTGGTGATCCTGTGCTGGTGAGATCACCGAATGCTCGGATTTCTCGTACGTCTCCTGCCCTTCTGGGTCCGTGAGCCGCTGCTCATCCTGGTCGGGTCGGTCTTCGGCGTACGCATCATGTACATGGCCGTCTTCGACGGCGAGGGATGGGTGCCGGCCGCCATCGGCGCGGCGTTCCTGCTGGCCACGGCGCTGCGGGTGCGCATCGTGGTGAAGGCGCTGCGGGCCCGGCGACATCGGAGCCCGGCGTCCGGCGCGGACCCGGGGACGACACCGGCCGCCACCGCGTCCCAGACGCAGACGCAGCCCTCGCCGCGCCCCCGGCCGCAGGCTCCGGCGGCCCCGCGTCCCGCCGCTCCGGCCGTCAAGGAGAAGGAACCCAACGCCTGGGGGCAGGCGGCCGCCGCCGTGGGTCTGTTCGTGGCGCTCGGGGCCGCACTCTGGCTGGGCCCGAAGTTCCTGCCCTCCGACGAGGTCGGGGCCGGGACCGAGAAAGCCGTCTCGTGTCCCGGGGCGGAGGAGACCGGGGAGGGCGAGGAGCTGCCGCGTGCCTACCGGTCCACGCCCGGGGCCGTGACCGGCGAGGAGCTGTGCGAGGCGCTCAACCGGCCCGACCTGCCCGAACTCCTCGGCACCCCGACCGAGATCGCGACGTCGGCGTCCGGCTCCAGCGGCACCGCCCCGCTGACGGACGAGAAGATCGCCCAGCCGGAGGCCAGGGTCGGCTTCGACACGTACACCGTGGACGTCCTGGCCACCTACAACAAGCTGACGATCGACCAGTACGCGAACCTGATGAAGTACGGGGACGAGACGGACGTCAAGAGGCTCACGGTCCTCGGCCGGCCCGCGATCCTGTCCTCGGACCACATGATGAGCATCCAGATCGACCTGGGCGGCAGCGCGTCCGGCGGCCCCGTCGGCCAGGGCCCCCTGGCCAGAACGCTGACCGTGGCCCTCGACGCGAAGGACGGGGGCGGCTACTACGACTTCACGGTGTGGAGCGAGTCGGCCGGTCTCCCGGACGACGGCGTCCTCGTCGACGTGGTGGAGACGGTGCTCCCGGCGATCCCGCACGGGAACGTGTGACGGAACGCCCCGCCCGAGGCCCGCGCGCGGCGGACCTCGGGCCGGCGATCACCCGGGGGTGCCCTACTTCTTGAGCGCGACCCCCGCGACGGACACGTCCGGCGCGTCCGCGGTGCCGCCGTCGGGCTCCGGGCGCCAGGAGACCGTGGGGACGACACCCGGCTCGACCAGGTCCAGACCGTCGAAGTAGGAGGCGATCTCCTCCGGTGCCCGGAGGTGGTAGGTGTTGGCCGACTGCTGGTTGTACGCCAGGACGGCCCGGTTGAGCGCCTCGTTGGAGTTCGTGCCGTCGCTCAGTGCGAGGTAGCTGCCCGAGGGGAGCCCGGCGAGCAGGGCGCTCACCAGCTCCGAGGGCCGGTCGGCGTCGGAGATCTGCCCCATGATCCCCAGCATGGTCAGGGCGACCGGGCGGCTGAAGTCCAGCGTCTTCGCCGCCTCGGCCAGAATCCGCTCCGGGTCCCGGACGTCCGCGTCCACGTAGGCGCAGGCACCCTCGGGGCTGCTGGTGAGCAGCGCCTCGGCGTGCACCAGTACCAGCGGATCGTTGTCCACGTACACGATGCGGCTCTCGGGCGCGATGCGCTGGGCCAGCTCGTGCGTGTTGTCCGCGGTGGGCAGCCCGGTCCCGATGTCCAGGAACTGCCGGATGCCGGCCTCGCCCACCAGGAAACGCACGGCGCGCGCGAGGAACCGCCGCTGCAGCCGGGCGACGGCGGCGAACTCCGGAAACGTCGTCAGGATGGCCTCGCCGACCTCGCTGTCGACGGGGTAGTTGTCCTTGCCGCCCAGGAGGTAGTTCCACACCCGGGCGGAGTGCGGACGGTCGGTCTGCAGCCTGTCCCGGACGTCGCCGCGCGGGGTTTCGGGAGATTCCATGGATTCCATGGGCATAGCTTCACACACGGTGGTGTCGAAAGTGATCAAGTGCCCGCATGTTCACCGGACTTCACGGCACAACCGTCTTCCGGTCGCCGCCCGGGGACGCTCGCTCGCCGTGCCACCGTCGAGGACCGTTGACGGGCACCGCAGGGGCCGATTACCTTTTACTAGAATACAGATTCTAGAGGGATTGTTCGGATCAAGACCGTGACCCAGGAGCAGCGCACCATGACCGAAGCACGCCCCACCGCCCTCGTGATCGCCGGCAGCAGCGGTATCGGCGCCGCCTCGGCGCGGGAACTGGCAGCACGCGGCCACCGGGTGGCGGTGCTGGCGCGCGGCGAAGGGGCGGACGCGCTGGCCGGGGAACTGGGCGGCCTGGCCCTCCGCGGCGACTACACCGCACCCGGGGTCGTCGAGGGCGCCGTCGAGCAGGTGCTCTCCGCCTGGGGCCGGCTGGACGTGCTGGTCAACAGCGCGGGTCACGGCCCCAAGGGCAAACTGGAGGAGCTGACCGACGAGGACTGGGCCACCGGGTTCGACCTGTATTTCTACAACGTGGTGCGGGCCTGCCGCGCCGCCCTGCCCCCGATGCGCGCCCAGGGCGGAGGCAGCATCGTCAACATCTCCTCGGCCAGCCCCACCGAGCCCTCGCCCCGCTTCCCCACCTCGATGGTGGCCCGCGCCGCGATGACGACCTGGACGAAGCTGTGGGCGGACGAGGTCGCCGCGGACGGCATCCGCGTCAACAACGTGCTCCCCGGCTACACCGTCGCCGACCCGGAGGCCGTGCCGGCGGCCTGGACCGCCACCATCCCGCTGGGCAGGGCCGCCGCCTACCAGGAGGTGGCGCGGGCGGTGGCCTACGTCGCCTGCGACGCCACGTACACCACCGGGCAGAACCTCCGCGTCGACGGCGGACTCACCCGCGGCGTCTGACGTCACCCGTCCCGCCCGGGCGGGACGCGAGGGGCTACCGCTCCTCGGCCACCCGGCGGGCGTGGTCGTCCACCAGACTCTCCAGCGCCCGCGCGGCCAGGTCCGCGTACTCGGCGAAGTCCAGCTCCAGGTGCACCTCGGAGTTCGCGTGGACGTAGAGGCCGTCGGTCAGCGCCAGACTCAGCACCGTGAGCTTGGTCGGCAGATCGGGGAAGCGCTCGGTGACGTCGGCGGGGACGGACTCGGTGATCCGCGAGACGTCCACCTTGAACATCTCCACCCGCATCCGCAGATACGCCGCACGGACTTCGCTGTCCTCGCCCAGGCCGCCGAGCTGCCGGCTCAACGCCCAGACCGCCGCGGCCTTGAGCAGCGCCTCCTCCTTCGTGTACTGCTCGGGGTCGGCCCCGGACAGGCCGGCGATCCCGCGCGACAGTTTCTGGCGCAGCCCCTCGGGCCCGGAGTGGATCTCCATCCACACCTCGTAGCAGTGCTCGAGCAGGGCGACGAAGAGCTGCTCCTTGCTCTTGAAGTGCCAGTAGACCGAGCCGATGGGAAGGCCGGACTCCGTGCTGACGGCCGCCATCGTCGTGCCCTGGTAGCCATGTTCCAGCGCCAGGTCCAGCGCCGCACGCAGGATCTGCTCCCGGCTCCGGCCCGTACGCGCCTGCCGCGTGCCCTTGCCCCTGGTACCGCCGCTCTGCCGTGTGCCCTGCTTCATGCCGCCACCCTGTCGCCGTGTCGTGCGTGCCCCACGTTCAGTGAAGTGCCCATTCTAGAACGCGGCTACTAACGGGTCCGGGACCGAAAGGGCACATCCGTACGCCCTTTCGGTCCCGGACCCGGCGCACACCGTCCCACGCGGGGCCGGTGCCGCGCCCTCCGTCACGCGGCGCAGGCGGCCTCCAGGACCCGGGCCACCACGTCGTCGAGCTCCTGGGTCAGGCACTCGGCGGCGATCACATGGTCGGGGCGCAGGACGACCGCGCCCACCGGCCGCGCGTCGAACCACGCCTGCAGGCCCGCCTCGCCGCCGAGGTCGCCGACGACGGTGACGCCGGCCGTGGCCTGCTTGCGCGCCCACGGCAGTTGGGCCTTCGGCACCACCTGCACGAGACGAGCGCCGAGCCGGGCCAGCGCCGCGCGCCGCTCGGCCGACAGGAACGCCGTCGGGTCGTTGTTCCAGGTGAGGACGCGCCAGCCCTGACCGGTCGCGTCGTCGAGCAGCATCTCGGAGCCGTCGGCGTCGGTGACCTTCGGCTGCGGGAAGATCGTGCCCGCCAGCCGCGGCACGTCGCGGACCGGCAGCGACTTGGACACCGGCAGCGGGGTGTGCACCACCACGCCCCGGTCGAACTTCGGCTGCGGCTTGAACGCCTGCCGCTTCTGCGCCTCCCGCTCCTCGGGCGTGCGGGAGGCGGCGATCCGGTCGCGCTCGGCGGCCTTCTCGGGGTCGTGGTCCGTCATCTCCTTCGCCATCTGGAGGGAGACGGCCACCATCTGCGTGACATGGCCGAGCCGTTCGGTCTCGTACGTGTCCAGCAGACCGTCGGCCGCCAGTCCCTTGACGACGGCGGCGAGCTTCCAGCCCAGGTTGAAGGCGTCGCGGATACCCGAGTTCCAGCCCTGCCCGCCGACCACCGGCATGACATGGGCGGCGTCACCGGCGAGAAAGATCCGCCCGTGCCGGAACCGGCCCGCGATGCGGGCGTGGTGACGGTAGACGCGGCGGCGGATGATGTCGAGCTTCGACGGGTCCGGCACGTGGGGCGCGAGCAGGGCGAACACGAACGCGTCGTCCTCGACCTCGGCCTCGCCCTCGTGCTCGAAGAGGGTGAACTCCCAGCGCCGGATGCCGTGCGGCAGCGCGATGGAGGCGTAACTGCGGGCGGGGTCACCGCCGAAGACCGCGTGGGGCGTGCCGATCGGGTCGTTGGCGACGTCGATCACGATGCCGTCGGTCGGCCGGGTCTCGCCCTCGAACGAGATGCCGAGACGCTTGCGGGTGGGGGAGGATCCGCCCTCGGCGGCGACGACGTACCGCGCGCGCACCGTCCCGCCGTCCGCGAGCGTGGCGACCACACCGTCGGCGTCCTCGGTCAGGTCCACGACCTCGGCGCCGAAGCGCACGGCTGTGCCGGGGAAGCGGTCGAGGCCGGCGAGCAGCACCCGGTCGACCAGCGGCTGCACGAAGCCGTTGCGGCGCGGCCAGCCGAACTCGCGTGTCGTCGGGTTCACTTCGGACAGGATCGCCCCGGCACCGTTGATCATGTAGATCTTCTGGTCCGGGATGGTGTGCGGGAGCACCTCGTCGACCAGGCCGGCGGTCTGCATCGCGCGCAGTGCCTCGTCGTCGATGCCCACGGCCCGCGGGTAGTCGACGAGTTCGTGCTCCCGCTCGACGACGAGGACGTCGATGCCCTGCTGCCCCAGCAGGTTGGCCAGGGTCAGGCCGACCGGACCCGCCCCGACGACGAGGACGTCGCAGGCCTTGTTCATGTGGTGCTCCGTGCGGATCGTGCCGGGCCGAGCCCGGCGATGATGTCGCCGAACGCGCGGTTCAGCAGGACGAGATCGATGCCGAGGCCGACGTAGTCGACGAGGCCGTCGGCGAACAGGCGGGCGGCGTACTCCGGACGGCCGGAGTAGATGCCGAGGGTGACGCCGTGCGCGCGCGTCACCTCGCGGAGGTGGACGATCGCCTCGCGCACCGGGCCCTCCTCCCAGTCGCCGCGCCCGGGCAGGCCGTAGGAGACGGCGAGGTCGGCCGGGCCGATGTAGACCGAGTCCAGGCCGGGGGCCGAGACGATCTCCTCGGCCCGGTCGACCCCGGTGCTCGTCTCGATCTGCGCGACGGCCGACACCGCCCGGTTGCCCGCGTCGGTGTAGGAGTCTCCCGGGTACAACGCGGGCCGGGAGGGGCCGAGACTGCGGTTGCCGGCCGGCGGGTACTTGGTGGCGGCGACCAGGGCCTCGGCCTGGGACCGGGACTCGACGGTCGGCGCGACGATGCCGCGGGCCCCGCTGTCCAGGAGCCGCAGGATCGGCGCGGGGTCCGGCGAGCCCACCCGGGCGTACGCGTAGGCGTTGTCCCGGGGAATCGAGCGCAGGATGCCGCAGGCCGCCTCCAGCCCCAGCTCCCCGTGCTGGAGATCGAGGATCACGCCGTCGTAACCGGCGGCCACCGCCCACTCCGGCACCGAGAACGCCGGGACCGTCTGGTGGTACAGGACCGGATGCCGGTCGCCGCCGAGAGCTTCCCGCTTCACCGTGCCGGCCCGTCTTGTCCGGCCACGCGCGCGGCGTGGGCCGCGGCCGCCCGGCCGCCGAAGACCGGCACGATCTCCCGGCGGGCGAACAGCCACCGGCCGTCCACCTTGCGGTAACGCTCGCGGAACTCCCCGACGGACGCGGGAAGCGTCTGCGGTTCGTTCGTGTCGCGGAAGGTCAGGTACTGCACGGTGCCCTCGACCTCGTCCCCGCCCGCGGCCCACACCAGGCGGATCCCGCCGATGTGGTGACGGCCGACGACGTCCGTCTGCCGGGCCCGCTTGGCACCCCACACCTTCATGGCCTCGCGGTCCATGTCACCCATCGGTCCGACCGAGACGCCGTCCTCGGTGTACAGCTCCCAGGTGGTGTCCGCGCGGTTGTGGTCCAGGCGGTGGAGCATCTCGGTGACGAGCTGCTCGATCTCGACGCGGGTGGTCGCGTCGACGGGACGGTAGTCAGTCATGTTCAGCCTTTCGAATCGGCGGTCGCGACCACGCGACCCAGCCCGGTGACGGTGGCGACGCACTCGACGTCGGCGGGCCACGGCTCGATGTAGCCGATGGAGCCCGACAGCAGCACCTCGCCGGCGCGCAGCGGCTCACCGGTGCGCAGCGCGGTCTCCGCCAGCCAGACGACCGCGTTGACCGGGTCCCCCAGCACGTTGCTGCCGACACCCCGGGTGATCTCCTTGCCGCCACCGGTGATGACCATCTCGACCTGGGTCAGGTCGACCTCGCCGTAGGGGTGCCGCTCCTCGCCGAGGACGACCCCGCTGCAGCCGGCGTTGTCCGCGATGGTGTCGACGATCTGCCCGACGGAGCCGGCGTAACGGAAGTCGACGACCTCGAACGCGGGCGTCACGTAGTCGATCGCGGCCTCCACGCACGCCCGGGAGGGCTCCAGGACGTCGCTCCTCAGCACGAACGCGACCTCCGCCTCGATCAGCAGGCGGTTGTACGCGGACAACGGCAGGCGGGTGCCCGAGGCGTGCACCATGTCGTCGTGGATGATCCCGTAGTCCGGCTCGTCGATGCCCACGCGCCGCTGCACCAGGGCGTTGGTCAGGCCGACCTTGCGGCCCACCCGCCTCACGCCCAGTTCGCGCTCGCGCAGGGCGGCGAACTCGGCGGAGATCGCGTACGCGGAGTCGAGGTCGCGCTCGGGCAGCCGGGGGCTGACGTACGGCACGGTGTACACGCCGCGCCTGGCCTCGAACAGCTCGCGCGCGATCTCGCTGATGGTCTCCCGGGTGACGCTCACTCCGGTCCTTTCGTCAGGCATGCTTCTGGTCGTCAGGCGTGCTTCTGGAGGAAGGCGACGGCCGCGGCGTTGAACTCGGCGGCCCCCTCCCACTGCGGCCAGTGCGCGGCGCCGCGCACCAGCAGGTACTCCCCGTCCGGGATCAGCCCGCACAGGCGCTCGCCCTCGGCCTCGTCGCCGGTCGGCTCGTTGTCGGTCCACACCATCAGGGCGGGGACCGGGACGGCCGCGAAGTCGTCGTCGGTCACGCGGTTGCGCCACCGCCGCTCCGGCTCCCGCAGCGCGGAGACGTTCGCCATGCTGAACCCGTCGCGGGCGTAGATCGCCTGGCGGACGCGGACCAGCTCGTCGGTGATGTTCCGCGGATCGTGGATGACGACCTGGAGGCGCTTGCGCACGTTCTCGAAGGTCGGCTCGCTCACCGCCTTGGCGCTCACCGACTGCGTCCGGTCCAGCTGCGGTTCGCCGATCACCCGGCCGCCCGGCGCGGACAGGATCACCGTGCGCAGGCGTTCGGGGTGCTCCGGCGCGAACTTCAGCGCCAGCCAGCCGCCGAGCGACTCGCCGGCGAGGTGCACGCGGTCCAGCTCCAGCGCGTCGAGAAGCGCCAGCAGGTGCTCCACGTAGTCGCGGATCTCGAGCGGGTGGTCGGCGAGCGCGGTGTACCCGTGGCCCGGGTAGTCGTAGCCGACCACCCGGAAACCGGCCTCGGCGAACGCCCGTACGTTCTGCGTCCACGCCTCGATGTGGCCGCTGGTGCCGCTGGCCAGCACGACCGTCTGCGCGTCCGGGGACGCCCCGGCGATGTCGAGGACCCGGGTGCGGCAGCCGCCCGCGTCCACGTACCGCAGCGCGTGCTCCAGGTCCGCGATCTCCTCCCACAGGGTCGCGAAGTGCGCCTTCTCCGTCCGGCTCACGCGGTCACCGCCGCCTGGACGGCGAAGCCGGCGCCCCACTTCTCGACCGCCCAGTAGCGGTCGACGGCGAAGCGGTAGGGGCCGGAGCTCGACAGCGCCGCGTAGGCCGCGATCCAGCTGCGCATCTCGTGCGCGGCCGAGCCGCCCTCCGCCACGAACCAGCCGTTCTCCCAGCCGTCCACCGCGGTGAGGTCGCCGGAGCGGAACGTGTCGAGGACGAGCTTGTCCCACTCCTCGTTCAGCGGGTCGCTCGGAGCCTTGCCGTCGGCGATCGCCTGGATGCCCTTGACGATCATCTGCTCACGCTCGTGCCGCTCCTGAGGGGAGGGCGCGTAGGCGACCAGACGTTCCCGCACGGTGCCCGGGGCGCCGTCCCAGCGGGGGATCGGCGGGTTGTGGGAGATGCCGCCCGAGGCGAGGAACAGCACCTTCTTGTCCAGGGCCCGGGCGGCCCGGCCGAACGCCTCGCCCATCAGACGCACCCGCCGCATGGGGGAGAGGGGCAGGCCGATCGCGTTCACGAACACCGGCACGATGGGCTGCGTGAAGTTCTTGCCGAACACGAAGTCCAGGGGCTGGACGATGCCGTGGTCGACCGTCATCCGCTCGCTGCGGCCGATGTCGATGCCCTCGGCCAGTACGGCGGCGTGCAGGGCCCGGGCGGCGTCGGCGTCGACGGGGAGCGGCCCGGCGGTGGTGCCGTAGTCGCCGACGCCCTCGGCGACCGCTCCGATCACCCAGGGGCTGATCAGCGAGTAGAGCTGGCCGTTGAAGTGGTCGGGCCCGAAGACCACGACCAGGTCGGGGTCGTACGCGGAGACGAACTCCCTGACCTCGTCGATGGCGGCATTGATCTCGGCGAACGTCTCCCCGCCCGGGTCGACGTTGCCGAAGGACGGCGCGTGGGAGAGCGCTGCGACGGCCAGCGGCATGGAACGGTTCCTTTCTCGGAGGTTGCGGCAGGACCGCTACGCGGACGTGCCGGAGAGCACGGGCTCGGGCCGGGGCTCGGCCGACGCGTCGGAGCGACGCCGGCTGACGTGGAGGGCGATGATGCTGACGCCTGCGACGAGCATGGGAAGGGAGAAGACGGTGAAGGCCGCGCCCATCCCCCAGCCGGCGTCGAAGGCCGCGCCGCCGATGACCGGCGCCGCGATGCCCCCGAACCGGCCGATGCCGATGACGACTCCGAAACCGGTCGAGCGGGCCAGCGTCGGGTAGAGCGTCGGGACGATCGCGTAGAAGGCGGCGGTGCCCGAGCAGACGAAGAAGGAGGCCGTGAAGAGGGTCCACCAGGCGGTCGGCATCTCCGAGCCCGCGATGCCGAACAGCGACAGGGTGACGGTGGCCAGCACCAGGAAGACGGGGGCCAGGAAGCGCATGCCGATCCTGCCGCCCAGGTACCCGAAGAGCACGTTGCCGAGGATGCCGCCGATGCTGAAGGCGGTGACCAGCTGCGGGGCCAGCGCCGGGTTGTCGTTGGCCGACGCCACGCTGCTGGGCGCCCAGTTCGTCATGAAGTAGAAACTGAGCATGTAGGCCACGTAGCCGACGATCATGAGCAGCGTGTAGAAGCCGGTCCGGCCGGTGAACACGGTGCGCAGCGAACCCTTGGCCTTGACGTCGGTGGAGTCGGGCTCGGGGAGCGCGGCGAGGGCGGGGCGGTGCATTCTCGCCAGCAGCGCGTTGAGGCGGTGCAGGGAGTCCGGGCGCCGGCCCTCGGAGAGCCAGGCGAGCGACTCGGGGAGGAGGGCGTACGTGGCGACCGCGGCGAACACGCTCAGGCCGAAGCCGATCCACCAGCCGAACTCCCAGCCACGTGTGTCGAGCATCGGGCCGACGATCATCGAGCCGAGCAGTCCGCCGACGTTGATCGCGGCGGCGTAGACGGCCATCACCAGCGAGTACACGCGCTTGCCCGTGTACTCGGCGAGGATGACGCCGACCACCGCCACCAGACAGCCGACGCCGACACCGGTGACGATGCGGCTCACCACGAGGGGCCAGGTCCCGGTCTCCGGCGTGGCGAACGGGCCGATGAACATGCCCGCCGCGATCGTCGTGGTGGCGATGACGCCCATCTTGCGCCGGCCGATGCGGTCGGCGAGCGGTGCGACGATGATCGAGCCCACGAGCATGCCGATCAGGGCCCCCGACATGACAAGTCCGAGTTCGGCCTTCGAGACGCCGAACCCCTTCTCGATGTACGGGGCGGAGAACGACGTCAACGAGACGTCGTAACCGTCCAGCACGACCAGAGTGATCGCGATGACGATGGCGCGGATCTGCAGACCGCTCATCTTTTCTTGCGGGATGTGGTCGGTGATCCTCATGCAAGTCTCCCTGTTCCGGGACAGAGCGGACCCGTGCCATCGCAGCGGCCCGCAAGGAGGACGCGGAACGCGCACCCAGTCGCGTTCCGTCGACGAAAACTAGAAGTTACGTTCTAGAATCGCCATTACAGTGACGAGCGGCCCGGGGTGGTGTCAAGGGGTGCCGGGTGATCGGTTGAACAGGCTGAGCCGGTGAGGGGGACATGCCGACGCATGTGTCGGTAACGTCCGATAGGATGCCGACGCTCGTGTCGTCAAGTGCGAGTAAAAGGCGTGCGTGCCGCGCCTCCCTCGTCCCCGCAGCCCGGAGTTCCCGTGTTCCTTGCCCTACGCGACCTGCGCTTCGCCCGCGGCCGCTTCGCCCTGATGGGCGCCGTGGTCGCCCTCATCGCCGTCCTCGGCGTCCTCCTCTCGGGGCTCGCCTCCGGACTGGCGGACGCCGGTATCTCCGGCCTGCGCGCGCTGCCCGTGACCCACATGGCCTTCGACGAGAAGGCGAGCAGCGAGCAGTTCTCCCGCTCCACCGTCGAGCAGGCGGACTGGGAGGCCTGGTCCGAGGCCCCTGGTGTGAAGCGGGCCGAACCGTTCGGCAACGCCCTGGTCAACGCCCAGGTGACCCAGGGCGAGCAGAAGGGCGAGCAGGTCAACCTCGCCGTCTTCGGCATGGCACCCGACTCGCCCCTGGCCCCGAGCCCCGGCGAGGGCGAGGGGCTGAAGGACGGCGGTGGCGGCATCGTCATCACCCAGGAGATCGCAGACCTGGGCGTGCGCGTCGGGGACGTCCTGACCGCCGACAAGAGCGAGGTCCGGCTGACGGTGACCGGCCTCGTCGACGACACCGTCTCCTACGGCCACATCGGCGTCGCCTACGCCGACCTGGACACCTGGCGCCACCTCCACTACGGCCTGCCCGGCGAGCTGCCCGAGGCCGCGCTGCGCCAGGCCACGGCCGTCGCCCTGACCCTGGAGGACGGCGCCGACGTCACCGCCGTCGAGAAGGCCACCGGCACCCGCGCCGACAGCAAGGAGACCACCTACGGCGCGTCCCCCGGCTACACGGCGGAGTCCAGCACCATGGCCCTGATCAAGGGCTTCCTCTACGCCATCTCCGCCCTGGTCGTCGGTGCCTTCTTCACCGTGTGGACCGTCCAGCGCAAGCCCGAGATCGCCCTGCTGAAGGCGCTCGGCGCCCCCACCGGCTACATCCTGCGCGACGCCCTCGCCCAGGTCGTCGCCGTCCTCGTCGCCGCCACGGCCGTGGGCACCGCCGCCGGTCTCGCCCTGGGCAGCGCGATGATCGGCAAGGCGCCGTTCTCCCTGTCCGCCTCCGCCATCGCCACGTCCGCCGGCCTGCTCATCGGCCTGGGGACCGTGGGCGCCGTCGTCGCCGTCCGCCGCATCACCGCCGTCGATCCCCTGACCGCCCTGGGAGCCACCCGATGACCACGACCAGCACCGACCACCGGGCCACCCCGGACGCCACCGGCTCCGGCGGACTGCGCCTGCACGGCGTCAGCCTGACCCTCGGGGACGGCGACACCGCCGTCACCGCCCTCGACCACGTCGAACTGACGGTCGCCCCGGGCGAGTTCGTCGCCGTCGTCGGCCCCTCGGGATCCGGCAAGTCCAGCCTGCTCGCCGTCGCCGGCGGGCTCCAGCGGCCCACCTCGGGCACGGTGCACATCGCCGGCACGGAGCTGACCGCCCTGTCCGACAAGGAACGCACGGCGGCCCGCCGGCGCCACATCGGTTTCGTCTTCCAGCAGTCCAACCTGCTCGCGTCCCTGACCGTCCGGGAACAGCTGCTGTTGCCCCTGCACATCGACGGACGCCTGGACGCCGCGGCCCGGGCCCGGGCCGACGAGCTCATCGAGGCGGTCGACCTGGCACACCGCGCGGGCTCGCGTCCGCACCAGCTGTCCGGAGGCGAACGCCAGCGCGCCGGTCTCGCCCGCGCGCTGATGACCTCACCCGCCGTCCTGCTGGTGGACGAGCCCACCTCGGCGCTGGACCGCGAGCGATCCGCGGAAGCGGTACGGCTGATCGCCGAACAGACCCACCGGCACGGCACCGCGACCGTCATGGTCACCCACGACACGGCGATAATGGACGCCGCCGACCGGGTGCACGAGATGGTCGACGGCCGGCTGTCCTGAACCGGGCGGCGGCCGGCGCCCGTGCCGCCCGGCCCCGTCCATCTGCCAGGAGTCCCACCCGCATGCCGAAGATCAACGCCGCCACCGTCGCCGAACACCGTGCGCACCAGCGCGAGACGCTGATCGGCGCGGCGATCGACATCCTGGTGAACGAGGGCGCCGTCGCCGTCACCCCGGCGGCGGTCGGCGCCCGCGCGGGCCTGGCACGCTCCAGCGTGTACCAGTACTTCGACTCCTCGGCGGCCCTGCTGGCCACCGTCACCGAGGAGGCATTCCGGCGGTCCAACGAGGCACTCGCCCGCGCGATGGCCACCGCGGAGGGCCCGGTGGAGCGGGTCGAGGCGTTCTTCCGGGAAAGCCTGCGCCTCGGCGCCGAGGGCGCCCACCGGCCGGCCGCCGCGCTCATGAACGCCGGTCTCCCGCCCGCCTGCCAGGAGCGGCTGGTCGAGCTCCACCTGGAGCAGGTCGAGCCGTTCCGCGCGGCCGTCCGGGAGCTCGGCGCCCCTGAGCCCGCCCTCACCGCGGACCTGATCGCCGGGATGCTCCACACGGCCCTGGCCGCCGTGGACGGCGGCGCCCCGCTCGACACGGTCACCGGGCGCACGCTGGACCTGGTGCGCCGCTGCCTCGGTCCGCACGGCGGCGCGGCGGGTCCGGCATGACACCGGAACCGGCACGGCGGCGCGGCGGGTCCGGCATGACACCGGAACCCGCCGCACCGGCTCCCCCTCGGAACAGGGCTTCTCAGCGCCGCAGGGTCAGCAGACCCGGGCGGTAGGGCAGCAGGCCGTAGTCACCTCCGGAGTTGGGGCTGCGGCCCTGGTACAGCAGTTGCAGGTTGCAGGGGTCGACGGTCATGGTCTGGTCCGCACTGGTCCGCAGCAGCTCGCCGTGACTGATGTCGTTGGTCCAGGTGGCACCGCTGTTGGCCTTGCCGGCGAAGGGGTTGCTCTCCGTCGCGGCCTGGGGCGTCCAGTTGCCGCCCAGGCTGGTCGCGGTGAACGAGCGGAAGTACCGGCCCTGCGAGCCGATCGCCTCGACGATCATGAGGTAGCGGTTCTGACCCTGCAGTTTGTACACCTGCGGGGCTTCGAACAGGTTGTCGGTCGTGTCGCTCATGACCACGGTCGAGGTCGAGCCGAAGCTGCCGGGGAAGTTCCCGATCGGCATGCTCGCCCGGTAGATCTTGCCGTTGTCGCCGGCGAAGAACAGGTACATGTTCGTGCCGTCACCGATGAGTGCCTGGTCGATGGGGCCCGTTCCGGAGCCGGAGATGCTCCCGGAGAACAGCACCTGCTCGGACGACCAGCCGTTGGGGTTGGTGGGGTCGGTCGACGTCCGGTAGGAGAAGGCGGTACCGCCCCACTGGTAGGCCAGCACCCAGATGTTCTTCGGCGCGAAGTAGAACAGGCTCGGGGCGACCGTGGAGTTGTTCATCGCGTTCTGGCTCGCCGAGCCCATCTCCGACCAGGCCCCGAACAGACCGAAGTTCATCGAACCCCAGCGCGTCCCCGCGTCGTGCGTGGTCGCGTAGACGAGCTGCTTGCCGTTGTAGGGGGCGACGGTGAAGTCCTTGAGCGACACCCATCCCTGCCGCGGCTGCGCCAGCGCGCCGCTGGAGCTCCAGCGGTAGCTCGACGGCAGGTCACAGACGCCGGGGTCGCCGGGGTTGCCGGTGTCCGAGCCGACCTTGACGAGTTGCCACTGCTGGTTGGTTCCGCCCCAGTCGTCGTACTGGACGACGTTCGCGTTGTCGGCGGTGGAGGCGCCCTGCACCTCCAGGGCCTTGCCGCTGTGGCGGGAGATGAGGCGTACGTGGCCGTCCGGGCTGTCGGCCAGCCGCCACTGCTGGTTGGTGGCGTTCAGGTCGGACCACTGGACGATCGAACCGCCGTTCGCCGTCGACCAGTTGTGGACGTCCAGCACCTTGCCGGAGTGGCGGGACCTGATGCGGTACCAGCCGTTGCCGGAGTCGACGAACTGCCACTGCTGCTGCGCCTGGTCGTTCCTCGCCCACTGGGTGATCCGGGCGCCGTCGTTCGTCGCCAGGTTGTAGACGTCCAGCGCCTTGCCGCTGTTGCGGTTCACCAGCACGTACGAGGCGTTGGTGTCCACCGTCGCGGCCTCGGCGGGCTGCGCGCCGAGGAAGGTGGCGAGCAGCAGCAGGGGAGCGAGGACACCGAGCAAACGTCTGGAACGGACCGGAAGGGTGTGGCGAAGCCACATGGGACGGCCTCCTCGAAGTGGGGGGGGAGATGACGCCGGCGAACGGTGCGGAGCGGCCACCGCGCAGGGCGGAGAGGGGGTTCGAATGTTTCGAAGTAATTCCGGCTCTGTGACGCCACAAGGTAGAAAGCGGAGGGCATCCGGTCAAGGCCTGTCGCCGATCTGGCCGCAAACAACCGCTAGTTCGGGGCTTACTGAGCGTCTGCACCGGGATGCGAAAGTTTCGAAAGAGGAACAGAAACTTTTTCTGCCGCGAGGGTTGACGCGTACTCAGCAAACCCCAATCATCCTGTCTGGCAACCCGACCGCAGTTCGAAATGACGAACTAACTGTCCTGTGCGGACATGCCGCACCACACAGAGCCGCGCACAGCCGCACGACGGATCCACGCACCGCAGGCAGTCCTTCCGGGTCCCCCCGGCCCCGCGCTGTCGGTCGGGTGATCCGTCATACCTACCTTGGAGGCACAGCAATGGGCTCCTATGCCCTCCCCAGAGCCGCCGGCCGGCGGACATTCCGCGTCCTGCTCCCCACGCTGCTCGTCGGCGCACTCGGTGCGGTCGGCGCGCTGGCCGCGCCCCCGCCGGCCGCCCATGCCGCCGAGTCGACCCTCGGCGCCGCGGCGGCGCAGAGCGGCCGCTACTTCGGCGTCGCCGTCGCCGCGAACCGCCTCAGCGACTCGACCTACGCGTCGATCGCGAACCGCGAGTTCAACTCGGTGACGGCCGAGAACGAGATGAAGATCGACGCCACGGAGCCGCAGCGGGGCCAGTTCAACTTCTCCAACGCCGACCGCATCTACAACTGGGCGGTGCAGAACGGCAAGGAGGTGCGCGGTCACACGCTGGCCTGGCACTCCCAGCAGCCCGGCTGGATGCAGAGCCTCGGCGGCAGCGCGCTGCGCCAGGCGATGATCGACCACATCAACGGCGTGATGGCCCACTACAAGGGCAAGATCGCGCAGTGGGACGTGGTGAACGAGGCCTTCGCCGACGGCAACTCGGGCGCCCGGCGTGACTCCAACCTGGAGCGCAGCGGCAGCGACTGGATCGAGGTGGCCTTCCGCACCGCGCGCGCCGCCGACCCGTCCGCCAAGCTCTGCTACAACGACTACAACGTCGAGGACTGGACCTGGGCCAAGACCCAGGCCATGTACCGCATGGTGAAGGACTTCAAGCAGCGCGGCGTGCCGATCGACTGCGTCGGCTTCCAGTCGCACTTCAACAGCGGCAGCCCCTACAACAGCAACTTCCGCACCACCCTGCGGGAGTTCGCCGCGCTCGGCGTCGACGTCGCCATCACCGAGCTGGACATCCAGGGCGCCTCGCCGAACACCTACGCGGCCGTGGTCAACGACTGCCTCGCCGTCTCCCGCTGCCTCGGCGTGACCGTGTGGGGCGTGCGTGACATGGACTCGTGGCGTTCGGGGGACACCCCGCTGCTGTTCAACAACGACGGCAGCAAGAAGCAGGCGTACAGCGCCGTGCTGAACGCCCTCAACGCGGGCACCGGCGGCGACCCGGACCCGGACCCGGAGCCGGGTGACGGCACCGCCGTCAAGGGCGTCGGCTCGAACCGCTGCCTGGACGTGCCGAACGCCGGCACGTCCGACGGCACGCAGGTGCAGCTGTACGACTGCAACGGCCGCACCAACCAGCAGTGGGAGCTCACCTCTTCCGGTGAGCTGAGGGTCTACGGCAACAAGTGCCTGGACGCCGCCGGCACTGCCAACGGCGCCAAGGTCCAGATCTACAGCTGCTGGGGCGGCGACAACCAGAAGTGGCGCCTGAACTCCGACGGTTCCATCGTCGGCGTCCAGTCCGGCCGCTGCCTCGACGCCGTCGGCGCCGGCACCGCCAACGGCACCCAGGTCCAGATCTACACCTGCTCGGGCGGCAGCAACCAGCGCTGGACCCGCGCCTGACCGACCCTTCTCCACGACCGTGAGGGTCACCGCCTCGTACGGCGGTGGCCCTCATGACTGTCTCCCGTTCGCTGCCGAGGCGCGGTCAGCGGCCGTACGACAGCCCGTACCCGGACGGGAAGAGGACCTCGGCCGGGTCGTCGGCGCGCTGGACGGGGACCGGAAGCGTGCCGCGCGGTGCGACCCGTCCGGCGATCACCCGGGCCGCGGCGCGCAGTTCGACCTCGGTCCAGCAGTAGGAGGCCAAGGAGGCGCGGACACCGCCGAGGTGGGCGATGTCGTACGGGTTGCGCACGGCGAGATGCACGACGGGTACGCCGGTGGCGAGCAGCCGGGACACCAGGGTGCGCTGGGCGCCGTCGGCGTCGACGTTGTCGGTGGTGACCACCACCGCGTCCCGCCCCCGTGCGGCGGCCACGGCGGCCTCGATCGCGGCGGCGTCGGGCGACCGGCCGGTGACGAGGTGGGTGGTGCCGTAACCCAAAGCGTCGAACTCCTTGGCCAGTTCGGGCACCGTGCTCCGGGTGTCGTCGGTCGGGAAGGCCGGGCTGGCGCCGACCACCAGCAGCTCGTGCTGCCCGCGGCGCAGCGGGAGCGTGCGGCCCTCGTTGACCAGCAGGGTGGTGGTGCGCTCGGCGATCCGGTCGGCGGCGAGCCGGTGCTGCCGGGAGCCGACGACCCGGTCGACCTCCCTGGGGGAAGTGAGGGGGCTGCCGCTGAGGAGTCCGGCCTTGTCCTTGAGGCGGAGGATCCGCAGTACGGACTCGTCGAGCCGCTTCTCGGTGATCTCTCCGTCGCGGACGGCGGCCAGGACGCCGTGGTAGGCGACGTCGATGTCCGGCGGGAACAGCAGTTGGTCGGCCCCGGCCTTGAGCGCGAGGACGGGCACGCGGTCGTCGCCGTACTTGGTGCGCACGCCGGCCATGTTGAGGGCGTCGGTGACGATCACCCCGTCGAACCCGAGCTCGCCGCGCAGCACGCCCTGGAGGATCGTGGGCGACAGGGTGGCCGGATCGTTGCTCGGGTCGAGCGCGGGGACCTGGAGGTGCGCGGTCATGATCGAGTCGACGCCGGCGGCGATGGCGGCCCGGAAGGGCGGGGCGTCGATACGGTCCCACTCCTCCCGAGTGTGGGTGATCACGGGCAGCTCGGTGTGGCTGTCCTGCCCGGTGTCGCCGTGGCCCGGGAAGTGCTTGGCGCAGGCCACGACGCCGGCGCGCTGGTAGCCGGCCACCTGGGCCGCCACCATGCGGCCCACCTCGCGGGCGTCGGCGCCGAAGGAACGGATGTTGATGACGGGGTTGGCCGGATTGACGTTGACGTCGGCGACCGGGGCGAAGTTCTGGTGGATGCCCAGGACGGCGAGTTCCGTGCCCGAGATGCGGGCGGCCGTGCGGGCGTCGGAGGGCGAGTGGCCCGCGCCGAGCGCCATCGCGCCCGGCAACTGGGTGGCCCCGCTGCCGACGCGGACGTTGGCCCCGTGCTCCTGGTCGATGGAGATCAGGGAGGGGACGGGTGTGGGCAGGGACAGCGAGGCCCGCTGCACACCGTTCGTCAGCTCGGCCACCTGACGCGGGTTGTGGATGTTGTTCGTCCAGCCCGAGAAGAGGATGACCCCGCCGAGGTGGTACTTGGCGACGAGCTCGGCGACGGTACGGACGCCGAGTTCACGAAGGTTGCGCTCCTGGTCGGCCTGGCTGGGCGAGGTCGCCGACGCGCCGTAGAAGTAGGGCACGAACAGCTGGCCGACCTTGGCCTCGACGCTCATCCTTGCGATGATCTTCTTCAGGCGCTTGTCGCGCCCGTGCGCGGCGGCGGGCGCGGCCGCCACACCCGCGAGGCCCGTCGCGCCGGCGGCGACCAGGGTCGCGGAGGCGAGGACGGACCGCCTGGACAGACTCCGGTCCTGCATGCGGACATGCTCCTTCCGGCCTGTGGGGCACGGGAGTTGAAGGAAACGCGAAGGGCTCCGAACAGCGGGCAACGTAGCCCGCGGGGGAGGGGCGGGACAAGAGGTCTAGACAAAACTGGTCCGGACGAAAGACGGGAAGGGAGTGACCCCGCCCGGAAGACGACAGCCTCCCGGTGACCTCGTCGCGCCGCGCGACGCACCCCGCCGGAACCGCCGCCTACAGCCAGTCGTGCGTCCACGCGTAGCGGGCCGCCTCGTGGCGGGTGCGGGTCTGGGTCTTCTGCATGGCGTTCGACAGGTAGTTGCGTACGGTGCCCTCGGCCAGGTGCAGGCGGGTGGCGATGTCGGCGACGGAGTAGCCGTCGCGGGTGCCGCGCAGGACGTCGACCTCGCGGTCGGTGAGCGGGCAGTCGTCGACGACGGCGAGCGCGGAGACGTCGGGGTCGATCCACCGCTTGCCCGCGTGCAAGGTGGTGATCACGAAGGTGATGTGCGCCGGCTCCGCCGACTTGCTGACGAAGCCCTGGACGCCGAGCTTCAGGGCCTTGCGCAGCACACCCGGCCGGGCGTGCCGGGTCAGCATGAGGATCACCTGGTCCGGCAGGGTACGGCGGATCTCGGCGACCGCGCCCAGGCCGTCCACCCCGGGCATCTCGAGGTCGATGACGAGCACGTCGGGCCGGTGTTCGAGAGTCGCCCGGACCGCGGATTCGCCGTCCTGAGCCTCGGCGAGCACGGTGATCCCGTCCTCCAGGGTCAGCAGCGCCGCCAGCGCTTTGCGCAGCAGAGCCTCGTCGTCGGCCAGCACCACCGTCGTCATCCGTCCGACCTCCCGTTGGGGAACCGGGCGCGGGTGAGGAAGCGCCCGTCCCTCTTCTCCGCCGTCAGTTCGCCCCCGTTGTCGGCGACGCGCTCCCTGAGCGTGGACAGTCCGCCCAGTCCGGACAGGGGCGTGGTGCCCGCGCCGTCGTTGAGGACGGCGATGCCTGCCTCGGAGAGCGTGATCCTCACGTACGTGGCCTGCGCATGGCGCAGGATGTTGGTCGTCGTCTCGCGCAGTACCTGGCCGAGCAGCTCGTTGGCCCGCTCGTCGACGTCGGCCTCCCGCTCGACCCGGACGTGGATGCCGGCGGCCTCGAAGAGGTTCTTGGCGTTCTCCAGCTCGGCGGAGAGGTTGAGCCGTCGCTGTGCGTAGGCGAGCTCCTTGGTCTGGGCGATGGTGTCGCCGACGAGGGCGCGCACCTCGCCCAGTTCCTCTCCCGCGCGCCCGATGTCGGTTCGCAGCAGCTTCTCGGCCAGCGTGATCTTCAGCTTCACCACGTGCAGGGTGTGTCCCTGGATGTCGTGCAGGTCGCTGGCGAACCGCATGCGTTCCTTCACGACGGCGAGTTCCGCCTCCCGCTCCCGCGCGTCCTCCAGTTCCTCGACGAGGTCGTAGAAGACCTGGCCGGCGAACAGGCTGCCGACCATCACCACGGTGACGCCCGCCGGGAGCAGGACGTACAGGAGCAGGACGTCCGTCGCGTCGTCCGGCGCGATGAGCACCTTCACCGCGCCCACGAGGGCGACGAAGGCGACCAGTCCGACGGCGGCCGCGACGCGACGGCGCGCCAGTTTGGGGGCGTAGAGCGAGCCGACGACGGAAACACCGTAGAACGCGGCGTGGGCATCGAGTGCCGGCGCGCCGACGATCCACACGGCCGCCGTGATGACCAGGCACGGAAGAACGACGCGCGGGATACCGACCGCCGTCCACCGTACGGAGGCGACGAACGCGGCGATCGCGCCGGTGCTCAGGACGAGAACCTGCGGCCAGGTCCGGGCGGTGACGGCCACCACGAGCGTGCCCGCCGTAAGCGTGACGACGGCCATCGTGACGACGTTCAGCCGGCGCAGCCGCTCGCGTGTCTGCGCACGGGGTCCGGTGGTCACGGCGCCGGCCCGCCTCGATGTCACCGCGGGATCCGCCGGCCGTCCAGCCATGACTCCATGGGACCAGGATAGAGACCGGTGCCGGGGCGCCGGAGGGTGAAGGCGTCGGGGCTGCTCGTCGGCAGGACGCGCTGGGACCGGGTGTCCATGGGAGCTCTCTCCGGAATCGGACGGCGGGGTCGGGTCCGAAGTGTTCCCCGTTTCTTCGGTCACCACCAGTGACACCACGTCATGCTCGCACCCCGACAAATGTCACGGACCGGTGGTGACACCACGCCACTGCCGGGCATCCCGAGTTTCGGGTGCAATCGGTACATGACCTCCACGACCGTCATCGACGTTGACCGGCTCAACCTCAGCTACGGCGGCTTCCACGCCGTGAAGGACCTGTCGTTCCATGTGCGGAAGGGAGAGCTGTACGCGCTGCTCGGAACCAACGGGGCCGGTAAGACCTCCACCCTGGAGACGGTCGAAGGTCACCGCGTGGCCGACTCGGGCACCGTGCGCGTCTTCGGGCGCAGCCCTCGGGAGCGGCGGGCCGTGCGCTCCCGGATGGGCATCATGCTGCAGGAGAGCGGATTCTCTCCGGACCTGACGGTGAAGGAGTCCGTGAGGCTGGTCGGCACACTGTCCCGGCGTACCGACACTGTCGAACGTGTGCTCGATATTGTCGACCTGAAGCGCAAGGCCGACACCAAGGTGTCCCAGCTGTCCGGGGGGGAGAAGCGGCGTCTGGACTTCGCCACCGCCGTCTACGGCCGGCCCGAGCTGATCTTCCTCGACGAGCCCACCACCGGTCTGGACATCCAGTCCCGCGACGCCCTGTGGCGGGCCGTGGAGAGACTGCGCGAGGACGGCTCCACCGTGGTGCTGACCACCCACTACCTGGAGGAAGCCCAACAGCACGCCGATCGCATCGGGCTCATGCACAAGGGCACCTTCCACCAGGAAGGCACCGTCTCCGAGCTGACCCGGACCCTGCCGGCCACCATCCGCTTCTCCCTGGCGACCCCCGCGCCGGCGCCGTTGCCGCTGTTGGCCGGCGACGCCGGCGCCGGGGGGAAGTTCCTGATCGAGACCTTCGACCTGCCGCACGACCTCTACACCCTGCTCGGCTGGGCGCACACCCACGGAGTCGAACTGCGCGACCTCGAAGCCGGACCGACCCGGCTCGACGACGTTTTCCGGGCGATCAGCAGCGACTGATGCATCGGGAGGTCCGGCCGACCACCGGCAGCGGCCGCCCTCGCCCCCATGCGCCGGAACCACACAGGAATGAAACATCACGATGCTCTCCATCGCTCTCAGCGAGCTGATCCAGATCTTCCGCAACCGGCTGGTGCTACTGACCAGTTTCGTCATCCCGATCGCGCCGTGCGCCTTCTTCATCTACCGGCACGAGGTCTTCGCCGACCTGGGCAGCCTCGGATACATCGCCGCGGTGGTGATGTTCACCGTGGGAGCGTTCGGGCTCTACACGACCACGGTGACCACACTGGCCTCGCGACGCCAGAACCTCTTCCTCAAGCGGCTGCGCAGCACCCCGGCGAGTGACGCGGCGATTCTCGTCGGGCTGATGCTCCCGGTCACCGTCCTCGCGATCGTGCAGGTGGTCGTCATCCTCACCGTGCTGGCAGCTGTCACCGGAGCTCCGGACAGCCTCCCGCTGCTGGCGGCGGCGGTCGGTTCCACCGTGGCCATGATGCTCGCCCTGGGCCTGGCCACGGCGGGACTGACAAACTCCCCCGAGCACGCCCAGGTGACCACCCTGCCCGTCAGCCTCGGTGCCATCGGTGTCTCCACCTGGGTGGGGATCACCGGGACCCAGGAACTCACCGAACTCAAGCGGCTTCTCCCCGGCGGCTCGGCCACCGAACTCGTCCTCAACGCCTGGAACGGCGGTGTCTCCGTGGCGGACTCCCTGCCGCTGCTGCTGCCGACGGTGATCTGGGTCGTCGTCGCGGTCGTGCTCGCCTCCCGCATGTTCCGATGGGAACCGCGTCGCTGACCTCGCCTTCCGATCCGCAAGATCCACTACTGGAAGGGGCTCATCAGTGCACGAGACGCACCCAGCGACAACCGGTCCCTGCCGCGCGGCGGATGTTCCGCCGGGAGTCCCGCAGGTGAGACGGGCATGAAGGGGACGGTCCAGCCCATCGCGAAGCACGAGGGCCGAGGGGCCGACGGGACGTTCAGGCCCGGAGGCGCTGGAAGAGATGACAGCGTGACCGGCGGCGAGGCTCGACAGGGCACGCAGGCCGGGAGCGCACCGCCGTCGGCGCCCGCGGATGACGAACACCCTGTCCGCAGCACGATGGCCGCCATGTTCTCCCTGGGGGACGACCTGACGGTCGTCGCCGGTCTGAACGAACGACTGGCCACCCTGTACCGCACCCCTGGGGCGGAACCCGGCGAGCGGGTGCGTTCGGTGTCCTCCACCTCGATCGACAGCATTCACGCGGCGGAAGAAGGTACTGACGAATGAACCAGCAGCCCGATGAGCCACCCGTCGAGGCAAGGGCGGATGCGCCCCCCGAGGCGCACAGCTCCGACCCCCCGACCCTGCCCGAGGACCTCCTGCTTCTCCTCTTCCAACCCGAGCAGGGCGTTATCGCGGGCGAGAACACTCTCTTCTACGCGCTCGCCGGAGCCGTGCTCGCGGACCTCGCCCTCCAGGGATCGGTGGCGGCAAGGAGAACCCGCGCCGCGTCCATCGATGTGGAAGCGGTCCAGGACAAGGCGCCTTCGGACGAGATCCTTCTCTCTGCCTGGAAGTACCTGTCGGACAGACCCCGTGGCGTCCAGACCGTACTTCCGGCAATCGGTCCGACACTCCGCCGGCCCGTGCTGAACCGCCTCCTCGCCCGCGGGGACATGCGCGAGGAGAAGCGCAAAGTACTCGCTCTTTTCAACACCACCGTCCTCAAGGACGGACACAACGGGCGACGGGCCGGCCTCGTCAAGGACGTCCGCGACGTCCTCGTCGACGGCAAGGAACCCACCGCTCGTACGGCCGCACTGGCCGCACTGATCTGGGGCAGTGGCACGCTCCACCAGTTCGACCCGGAGATCCCCTGGAACTCATCAGTGATCGACCGAGCGCGAGAACTGGAACAGGGCAACTGGGGCGCCGGAGCCACCGGCGAAGCGGTCGCACGCACCATGACCGCTGCCATCGTCAACAACGTCATCAGCGCGACGACGTCGCCGTCGCCGCAGCAGTGAGCCTCTTCAGCTGTGCGCCGGCGGCATCGGCCGAATGGAGGAGGCGCCGATGATCTCGCTACGCTTCCCCCATGAACGCAACACCGCGGTGGCTGACCCCGGAGCAGCAGGCGGCCTGGGACGGTTTCATCCGCATGCAGGAGAAGCTCATCGGGCGCCTTTCCCGAAACGTCCAGGCTGACTCCCGTATGTCCGCCGCCGATTTCATCGTGCTGGCCAAGCTCACCGAAGCCGGCGGGCGGATGCGTTTCATGGACCTGACCAAGCTGGTGGAGTGGGAGAAGAGCCGCATGTCCCACCAGGTCGGACGGATGGCGAAGCGCGGGCTGGTGGCCAAGGAGGAATGCCCCGACGACGGGCGCGGAGCCTTCATCGTCGCCACCCCGGCCGGCTACCAGGCGATCGAGGACGCCGCGCCCCTGCATGTCGAGCACGTCCGCCGACTGTTCATCGACGCTCTGACCGAGGACGAGCTCGCCACGATGGCCCGGATCTCGGCCCGTGTCCTCGCGCACCTGGAGAAGCAGCCCGACTGAAGCGCCGGCTCGCGGCCGCGTTGCCTGTCCGGTGCCAGGCGCGGGTGTGAGGCCTGCGCCTGCGCGCACCGCTCCGGACGAGGCTCGCGCCGCGAACCAGCGGGTGCCGGACGGGAGGGCACTCAGCCGAGCTGTGCCTTCAGCCACCGCAGCACATCCGGTGTAACCGGGTCGGTGATGTCAGCGAACTCGTCGTGGCGCTTGAGGAACTTGGCGACGTAGGGGCAGACCGGGACGATCCGCTTTCCGGATGCGCGCACGTCGTCGAGTGCCTGCTGGACCAACCGCGAGGCCAGCCCCTGGCCGGCGAAGGCCTCGTCGATCTCCGTGTGGAAGAAGACGCGCTGCCCGTTCAGGTCGCGGTACTCGGTCAGTCCCGCGCGACGGCCGTCGACGAGGATCTCGTACCGGTGATCGGCGTCGTTGCGCTCGACGGTCGTGGTGGTGGAGGTATCGCTCATGGTGTGCCTTTCGTCGGGGAACTCAGCGGGTCGGTGGGTTCCGGCGCGGTGTGATGACGGCGTTCGGCAGGGCGGGTGCGGGTAGCCGGCCGACGGGGGAGTTCTCGATGACCCCGAAGCGGTCGGAGGAGGCTTCCCAGTCCTCGCGGGCTTTCATGATGTCCTCATGACTGCGGCCGATGAAGTTCCACCACATGACGATCTCCTCCTCGAAGGGAGGTCCTCCGAGGAGGATGGTCCGCGCCGGGGCATCGGTCTCGTTCACCATGGTCACCGTGTCCGCGCCGGGAGGGGCGTAGCCGAGTTCGGCGGAACGCAGCGGAGTGCCGGCCAGGCTGATCTCCCCGCTGTCCACGAGAAGGCCGTGCTCGAAAGCCGCGTCCACGGCCAGAGTGAGCGTTGTGCGGGGTTCGATGACGATCTCTGCGCCGAGCAGCGGCGTGAAGGTCCTGACCGGGGAGGCCTGACCGGCGAGCGAGCCCAGGAAGACCCTGATGCCGGCCCCGTCGACCTGGGCGAGTTCGGGCGCGTGGTGCTGGAAGTCCCGCGCGGCGTCGCGGTGTTCCCCGGGCAGCGCGACCCACAGCTGCACGCCGTGGATGACGGTGGTGTCCGGGGTGGAAACCTCCGAGTGGGCGATGCCGTAGCCGCCGGTCATGAGATTCACTTCGCCGGGCCGGATGAAGGCGTGGGTGCCCAGGGTGTCGCGGTGTTCGAACGTGCCGCTGAACAGCCAGCTCACGGTCTGTAGACCGGTGTGGGGATGCGGGGGCAGGTCCATGGCGCCCTGTGTGGTGACCTGGTGCGGGCCGAAGTGATCGGCGAAGCACCAGGCGCCGATCAGTGTGCGCGCCCGCTGGGGCAGGGTCCTCCGCACGTGCATCGCACGTGGCCCGCCGAGGGGGACCTCTCGCGCCGAGAGGACGTCGACCCTGAGGGCTCCGGCGGGGCGGCCCCCGTCGACGGAGGCGCCGCAGCGCAGAGCGGCGACATCGGTCTCCGTGTTGCTCACGTGAAGTACCCCCACGATCTGGTTGTCATGTCAACTAGGATGTCATGGTGACGTGCAAATGGCCACTCACCCGCACGGACACCGACCGCACCCGCGTGGGCGCCCCCGATCGGGCCGACCGCGAGGCTGTCAGGGCTTCTTCACCGGATGCCCACTCATGATCGAGACGCGGTTGAACGCGTTGATGCTGATCGCGACCCAGAGAACGGCCGAGATCTGCTCGTCGGTCAGGTCGGCGCGTGCGGCTGCTGCCGCGGCGCCTCGTGCGGAGTCCCGCAGGTCCGTCGTCGCCTCCGCCAACGCCAGTGCGGAGCGCTCCGCGGGGGTGAAGACCTCCGTCTCGCGCCAGGCCGGCAGGAGACCCAGACGCTGCGCCGTCTCGCCGGCCTCGAGCGCCGTACGCGTGTGGACGCGCAGGCAGAACGCACATCCGTTGATCTGGGAGACGCGGATGTTGACCAGTTCCACCAGGCCGGCCGACAGACCCGCGCGCGTGGCCGCCGCACCTGCCGCCTGTGCGGTCCGCGCCAGGGCGCGGAACACTTCGGGGTCCAACTTGTCGATGAATACGTGCTGGTCACGGTACGACGTGGTGGTGATGGCCACTGTGCTCCCTGAGTTCGTGTGGGACGGGAAAGCGCTCCAGTTCGCCGGGCGACCGGCTTCGCCGAGCGGGGTATCGGGATAGGCCGTCACGCCAGAGGGCCTCCGTGGCGCAGCCAGAAGTCGACGGCATCCGGCCGCGGCCGGGGCGCCACCGCGCTGCCGGCGTCGAACCTCATGACCTTGTCCGTCTCTTCCTCGAAGCTGGGCCAGTTCGGGAGCCCTGGCCCGTTCGGATTCCCGGTGCGCGCGAAGTTGATCCAGTAGCCGCTCATCTGGTCGCGCAGGGTGAAGTCGCGCTTGCCGTACGCGGCGTCGCCGTCCTTGCCGAGGTTGTCGTACGCGTACATCACCTCCGCCCCGTGATAGGCGCCGAACTGCCGCAGACCGGCCTCCGGAGGGACGTGCGTGAAGTAATAGGTGTAGGCGTCGGCGTGGCCCGAGCGTGTCTGCAGCATCGCCCATCGGCGCATGGCGCGGGTCATGACCTTGTCGGTCTCGGCCTGGAGGAGGGAATCGCGTACCTGTTCCTCGGTGTCGCCGGGGTAGAGACGGAGGAACAGCTCGGCGTCCGCACCGTGCTCTTCGCGCACCCCGCGTCGGTAGCCGTCGACGTCGGCGTCCGGTGGGCTCAGCAGGGCGAGAGAGGCCTCGTCCGCGTTGCTTCCGACAAGGACCGGCACGTCCGATTGATCGCCCGCCGCGTAGATGTCCGCGGGCGCCCGGTCGAGGACGTACCCGTCGACGGACGGGCGCCAGTGACCTTTCAGGGACTCGGCCGCTTCCACGACCCGGTCCGCGGGCATGCCGCGCATCTCCTCGACGGTGGCGCCCCCCAACCGCTCACTCAGCTTCCGCCCCGCTTCTTCCGCCGCCGGCCGAGTGTCGTACTGATCGCCTCGGTCGGTGTCGCCAAGAGTCCCCATGCAGGCTCCGCTGCCGCCGATGACACCGTCCACCAGCCCCTTGGCGCGGGGCGTCGCGCCGAGGATGCAGACACTCTCTCCGCCCGCGGACTCGCCGGCGATCGTCACACGGTCAGGGTCGCCCCCGAATGCCGCGATGTTCTGCCGGAGCCACCGGAGGGCGGCGATCTGGTCGAGCAGCCCGTAGTTGCCCGAGGCGCCGGCCTCGGCCTCCTCGGCGAGATCAGGGTGCGACAGGAAGCCGAGCACGCCGAGACGGTAGTTGATCGTGACAGTGATCGCCTCGCCTCTGGACGCCAGCGACTCGCCGTCGTAGAGCGGCAGGGCACCGGAGCCGGTGGCGAATCCGCCGCCGGGGATGTAGACGATGACAGGAAGTCTCGCCGCTGAGGGTTTCGTGCTGCGCCAGATGTTGAGGTACAGGCTGTCCTCACTCACCGGATACGGATTGAGGAGGGTGCCCTCCAGGGGTGCCTCCACCACCTGGGAGAGCGCGCGGGTGAGGAAGGTGGACGTGCCCTGGAAGGGAACGTCGGAGAACCGGTCGGCGGTGAGCAGAGCGGAGCGCGGTTCGGGGGGCTGCGGCGGTCGCCATCGTCGGTCGCCGACGGGAGGCCGGGCGTAGGGGACCCCCGCGAAGATCTCGACGTCGCGCTCGTCGTTGAGAACCCCCCTGACCGGCCCCTCCTGCGTGAGAACGGTGCGGGACGGCCGGGGGTCGGCGCCGCCGGCGGCGCGGTTCTCGGCCGGGGGGTAGGCGAGGACGGCAGTGGTGCACACGAACGCCCCCGCGAGCAGCCACGCCCCCGCCTTGAGCGGGGCGGGGCCCCGAAGCCACCAGCGTGTGGTGAGACCGAGCGCGACGAGGCAGGCGACGACCAGCCCCCACCCCCACCACGGTGTGCGGTTGAGCCAGGCGACCGAGAAGGCCACCGCGCCCAGAGGGAGGAAGGGGACCCACCTCCAGGTGGAACGCCTCGATCCGCGCGGGACGCGCGGGCGACCACCGAGGAGGGGCCGGGCGGCGAAGGCCGCCCACTGTCTTCTTCTCATCTCCACCGCTGCCTCACGCTCGGGACCTCCGTGGGCCGGGCGCTTAGTTGACGTATCAAGTTCTGAGCCACTGTAACTCACGCGCCCACCTGGCTACGGTGTCGGCGGTGCGCCGAGCGGATCGGCGAGCGGACCGTGAGGAGTCCGGGGACAGCTGCCCGGGCATCCGACTCGTTGTAAGGTGTCGAAACAGCCCTTGACCAGCAAAGAGCAGGCAGGGAGCCGACGTCCAGGAGTCCAACATGCTGCGCACCATGTTCAAGTCCAAGATCCACCGGGCCACCGTCACCCAGGCCGACCTGCACTACGTGGGATCCGTGACGATCGACGCGGACCTGCTCGACGCCGCCGATCTGCTGCCCGGTGAGCTCGTGCACATCGTCGACATCACCAACGGCGCCCGGCTCGAGACGTACGTCATCGAGGGGGAGCGCGGGTCCGGTGTGATCGGTATCAACGGGGCCGCCGCCCACCTCGTGCACCCCGGCGACCTCGTGATCGTCATCAGCTACGCCCAGGTGACCGACGCCGAGGCGCGGGCGCTGAAGCCGCGGGTCGTGCACGTGGACGTGGACAACCGCATCGTCTCCCTCGGCGCCGACCCGTCCGAACCGGTGCCCGGGTCGGACCAGGAGCGCAGCCCCCAGGCCGTCGCCACGGTCTGACGGGGCGCCGACCCGACCGAAGACAGGAGCGTGACGGGCATGGACGGCATGGAGATCCGGGACGACCGGGCCGCGGACCGGCTCGAGGCGGTGGTGGGCGGCGAGGTCGTCGGCCGCATCGAGTACTTCGTCCTCGACGATCCCGCTCCCGCCCTCGTCCCGGTGCACACCGTCGTCGAGCCCGCGCACGAGGGAAAGGGTATCGCCGGCTCCCTCACCCGCGAGCTCTACGCTCTCGCGGCTCGTGAGGCCTCGGTGGTCGCGCCGCTGTGCCCGTACGTCGTCCGGTGGGCCGCGCGCCACCCAGACGAGGCCCCGGCGGCCGACCCGGAGCTGCTGCGCGCGGCGAAGCAGTGGCTGGCGGAGCATCCGGAGCGGTTCTGAGGCGGTCGGCCCGGTACTGCGTCCGGCGCGTTGTGGGTTACGCCCCGTGCGCCGGGCGGGCGTGCTTCCGTCACGCGCGCGGGTGAGTGCGGGCGGGGCCGCCGGGTAGGCGGGGGAGTAGTCCAGAGCCGACGTCGAGCGACAGGCCGGAGGACACGTGTGATGACGAACCCGTACCCGGATCCCGTTCCGCCGGGTCCGACTCCGGGGCCCGCCCCGGGGCCGGACCCCGCGCATCCCGGTCCCGGGCCCGATCCGGTGCCGGCTCCTGAGCCGCCGCCGCCCGGGCCCGATCCGGCGCCCTCGCCGCAGCCTCCGGGGCCTGGGCCGCAGCCTCCGGGGCCGAATCCGCAGCCGCCTCCGCCGCATCCGGGGCCGCCCGAGCCGTCGCCCTCGCCGATTCCTCCGGGGCCGGAACCTGTGCCGAGCCCGGAGCCCGGGCCGCCGTTGACCTGAACCCGCCCGTCCGCGGGTGCGGGTGGGCGGGCGTTGGCCGCGCGGTTCCCCGCGCCCCTAGGGGCGCGGACGTGCGGGCCGTGAGGGCTGGCCGCGCGGTTCCCCGCGCCCCCGTGAGGTGGCGCGATCAGCCCCCACCGCATGTGCGGGCCGGTGGGGGCTGGCCGCGCAGTTCCCCGCGCCCCTAAGGGCGCGGACGTGCGGGCCGTGAGGGCTGGCTGCGCGGTTCCCCGCGCCCCTAGGGGTGCCGACCTGCGGGCCCGTGAGGGCTGGTCGCGCGGTTCCCCGCGCTCCCAAGGGGCGCGCCGTTCCTCGCGTTCCTTCGGGGTGCTGCCTACGCCGAGACCTCCGACCTGTCCCCGCCCCACAGCGTGTGGAACGAGCCGTCGCGGTCCGCGCGGCGGTACGTGTGCGCGCCGAAGAAGTCACGCTGGCCCTGGGTCAGGGCGGCCGGCAGCCGCTCCGCCCGCAGGGCGTCGTAGTAGGAGAGGGCCGCCGCGAAGCCGGGGGTCGGGACGCCCTGGCGGGTGGCTGCGATCAGGACCTCGCGCCAGTCGTCCTGGGCCTCCGCGATCTCGCGGGCGAACGTCTCGTCCGACAGCAGGCTCGGCAGGTCCGCCCGCGTGTCGTACGCGGCCCGGATACGGTCGAGGAAGGCCGCGCGGATGATGCATCCGTCGCGCCAGATCGCCGACACCGCGCCGAGGTCGATGTCCCAGCCGTACTCCTCGCTGCCCGCGGCGATCTGGTGGAAGCCCTGCGTGTACGACACGATCTTCGACGCGTACAGCGCCTGCTCCACCCGGTCGGCGAACGCGGACGCGTCCGACTCGCTCATCGGGGTCGGCTTCGGGCCGGCCAGCCCCCGCGAGGCTTCCCGCAGCGCCGCGTGACCCGACAGGGAGCGGGCGAAGACCGCCTCCGCGATGCCCGACACCGGCACACCCAGGTCGAGGGCGATCTGCACGGTCCAGCGGCCGGTGCCCTTCTGCTCCGCCTGGTCCACCACCACGTCGACGAACGGCTTGCCCGTCGCCGCGTCCACGTGCGACAGCACCTCGGCGGTGATCTCGATCAGGTACGAGTCCAGCCGGCCGGTGTTCCAGGTGCGGAAGATCTCCGCAATCTGCGTGGGGGAGTACCCGGCGACGTCGCGCAGCAGCTGGTACGCCTCACCGATCAGCTGCATGTCGGCGTACTCGATGCCGTTGTGCACCATCTTCACGAAGTGGCCGGCGCCGTCCGGACCCACGTGCGTGACGCAGGGCGAGCCGTCCTTCGCCTTCGCGGAGATCTTCTCCAGCATCGGGCCCAGCGAGTCGTACGACTCCTTCGGGCCGCCCGGCATGATGCTCGGCCCGTTCAGCGCGCCCTCCTCGCCGCCGGAGACGCCCATGCCGACGAAGTGGATGCCCTGCTCACGCAGCGCCTTCTCCCGGCGGCGGGTGTCGGCGAAGTGCGCGTTGCCACCGTCGATGATCATGTCGCCGGGCTCCAGCAGGGGCGCGAACTCCTCGATCACCGCGTCCGTCGGCTCCCCGGCCTTCACCATCACGACCAGCCGCCGCGGCCGTTCCAGCGCCGCCACGAACTCCTTGGCCGTCTCGGCCGCCACGAAGCTCCCCTCGTCCCCGAACTCCTCCACCAGCGCGTGCGTACGTGCCGCGGTGCGGTTGTGCACCGCGACCGTGTAGCCGTTGCGGGCGAAATTGCGTGCGAGGTTGCGGCCCATGACCGCGAGCCCGGTGACGCCGATCTGCGCTGAACTGCTCATAAGGGTGACTCCTGGTGACCTCGGTATCGGTGCCGCCGGGCGCCGGTGCCGCTGGTGGACGCCCGCCGGTCCTGACATCGACCATCCTTGCGTGCCGCACTCGCGTGCGCATGCGCGAGTCCTCGGGACCCGCGCAGGCACATACGCGCGAGGGTGCCCTCCGTACTCAGTCGGTCCCCTCACGACTGCCCGCTGCGGCCGAGAGCCCACCCGGCGCACCCCACCCGGCGCACACCGCCCGGCACACACCCCCACGTGCTCCCGCGCTCGGCGGCAGGCTCCCGCGCACGCTCCCCCGTGGTGGCAAACAGGACCGCAACGGGCGTAACGTCCCGGCCACTTGGCGCATCCGTGCGGCTGATAGCCGCCTTGTCACGGCCTGTTCGCAGCGCTTACTTTTGCCCCTCCTGACGCATTGTCGAGGGGGATTCCATGGCCGTGCGCGGCCGGCACCGCCGGTATCAGCCGAACAGGATCAACCGGGCCTCGCTCACCGTCACCGCCGGTGGTGCGGGCATGGCCCTCCCGCTCATGGGCACCGGCGCGGCGCAGGCCGCCGACGTGGACACCTGGGAGAAGGTCGCCGCCTGCGAGTCCACCAAGAACTGGGACATCAACACCGGCAACGGTTACTACGGGGGGCTGCAGTTCAGCCAGTCCACGTGGGAGGCGTTCGGCGGCAGCCGGTACGCGCCCCGAGCGGATGCGGCCACCAAGGACCAGCAGATCGCCGTCGCCGAGAAGGTCCTCGACGGACAGGGCCCCGGCGCCTGGCCCACCTGCTCGGCACGGGCCGGACTCACCCGTGACGGCGCCACCCCGGACATCCGGCCGGCCGCCGACCGCTCCGACCGGGACGGCGGGCGCTCCGCCGGCACCAGGAGCAGCGGCAAGGGCGACGGGCGGACCTCCGTCGAGGACGTCCGGCCGCACACCACACCCCAGTCCCGCGCGGGCCGCGCCGAGATGTACACCGTGGTGCACGGCGACACCCTCTCCGGCATCGCCGAGCAGGAGCGGGTGCGCGGCGGCTGGCAGGGGCTCTACGAGGCCAACCGGACGACCATCGGCGCCGACCCCGACCTGATCCTGCCGGGCCAGCGCCTCACCCTGGCCGGCGGCACGGCCAAGGCCCCCGCCAAGCCGCCCGCCCAGTCGTCCAAACCGGCGGGCAAGAAGGCGGCCGCTCCCAAGGCCGAGAAGAGGACCGGGAAGAAGGCCGCACCCAAGGCCGAGAAGAAGACGGAGAAGAAGACCGAGAAGCGCACCGCGGAACGCGCCGACCGCTCCTCCTCCTCCGGCTCGAAGCTCGTCGCGCCCGTCAGCGCCGGCCTCGGCACGCCGTACCACAAGGCCGGGTCCTCCTGGTCGAAGGGCTACCACACCGGCGTGGACTTCCCCGTCCCGACCGGCACGTCCGTGAAGTCCGTCGGGTCCGGCACCGTGGTCGCCGCGGGCTGGGAGGGATCGTTCGGCTACCAGGTCGTGGTGCGGCACACCGACGGCCGCTACAGCCAGTACGCCCACCTGTCGGCGATCTCCGTGAAGAGCGGTCAGTCGGTCGGCGTCGGCCAGCGCATCGGGCGCTCCGGTTCGACCGGCAACAGTTCGGGCCCGCATCTGCACTTCGAGGTGCGGACGGGGCCCGGATTCGGGTCGGACGTCGACCCGCTCGCCTATCTGCGCGCCGGAGGCGTCACGATCTGACGCGGGCGAGGTGCCGGTCGGACGCCGGCACCGGCACGTAGGGGCCGCCGTAGAAGGGCGCGTACGGCATCAGCGGCACCGCCGCCGGGTCCGCCGCGTCCGGCCCGGCGGCCGCCGCGGGCACGGTGACCGGCAGCGTGACGTCCTCCGGCACCGTCAGGTCCGCCAGCAGCAGCTCGGCGGGGTCGTCCGCCTGCCGGCCGACGGTCTTCTCCACGGAGGGTTCGTCGGCCCCGGCCGGCACAGCCCCCGTGTCGGTCGTCACCGACCCGGCGGTGGCCTCGTGCTCGCGCGCCAGACGCTCGGTCGTGAGCAGGATCAGCCCGCCGGCCGCCACCACACCGCAGCTCAGCGCCAGTGCCGTGCCGGTCGTGCCGTAGCGGAAGGTCTCGCCGAACATCGTGATGCCGATCGCGGCCGCGACCACCGGGTTGACCACCGTGAGCGTCGCCAGCGGGGCCGCGAGGCCCGCGCCCCGGTAGGAGGCCTGCGACAGCAGCATGCCCGCCGTCGCCAGGACGCCGATCACCGCGAGGGACGGCAGGTCCGCCGCCGAGACGCCGCCCGTCCAGTCCACCGCGACCGTCTTGGTGAAGACGGAGGACATGCCGAACGCGACTCCGGACGCGGTCGCCAGGAGGATGCTGCGCACCGCCGGGTGCCGGTGCACGGCCCGCGCCGCGACGATCAGCGTCACGACCGCCGCGATCGTCCCCACGGCCGCCGCCACCCGCTGCGGGCCGTCCAGCGACTGCGCGCCCGAGGCGCCGACCAGCGCCAGCAGACCCGCGAGGCCGAGCGTCGCCATCAGGGCACCGCGCCACGCCGTCGCTCCGGCCCTGCGGCCGACGAACAGCGCGGCCATGGGCAACGCGAACACGATCGTGAGGGCGCCCAGCGGCTGGACGAGGCTCAGCGGGCCGTAGGCCAGTGCGACCACGTGCAGTACGGCGCCCAGACCGTTCAGTCCGACGGCCGCCCACCAGCCGGGCCGGCGCAGCGGCGCGTACTGCCGCGCACCGGAGGAGGACAACGCGACCTGCTCCTGCACGATCGCCCCGCCGGCGTACGCCACGGCGGACACGAACGACAGGACCACGGACAACGCGAGGGCGCTCATCGGCTGCTCCTCTGCGTGAGACGGGGGCGGTCTGCCCGGCGCGGCGAACGGTCGGCTTCCATAAGCAACACGATGCCGTGCCAGGGTGTTCCCCGTCGTCGTCCCTGAGCACCCAATGCGTCCTACTGCCGATGGAGTACGGGGGCGCGCCCGTCATCCCCTGGGTGGGGACCAGGGGACCGGGGCCCCTGACAACCACCCGCCTCGGCGGACTTGGTACTACTGCACCTCGTGGACCTCGACCCGCGCCTCACCGCCCTCCGTGACCTCGGTGGCTTCTTCGTCCTGCGTGCGGCGGAGGAAGCCGGCCGCCGCCTGCCCACGCTCGACCAGGCATACGGCCCCCGCCGCCCGGATGTTCAGGGTGCCCCCCAGACCGATCCCCTGACCGACCCCCTGACCGACCCCCTGGCCGTGCGGGTGCGCCGGGTCGGCGCCGCCCTGCGCGCCCCCGAGCGGCGGGTCGCCGCCTCCGTGGCGCACCAGGGTCTGGCCGCCCGCCTGTGGTCCGTGGCCCTGGGCTGCGCCGCGCTGTACGGCGCCGTCCCCGACCTCGACCCGCAGGCGATGCGCTGGGACCCCGAGGGGAGCGCCCCCGACGACCTGTGGCTGACCGAGTTCCGGCCGCTGCCCGGCGACGCGGCGACCCTCGCGGACGTCGTACTGCACGGCCATCTGGAACCCCTCGCCGCCGCCCTGCGCGCCCGCCACCGCCTCGCGCCCGGACTGCTGCGCGGCAACGCCGCCTCCGCCCTCGCCGCCTCGGCCCGCGAACTCAGCCGCCACGCCCGGCCCGACGTGGCCTCCCGGGCCGCCCGGCTGTCCCACGAACTCCTCGCCCACCCCTTGCTCACCGGATCCGGCACCCTCACCGGCACCGCCTTCCGGCGCCGCAGCTGCTGCCTGTACTACCGGGTACCCGGCGGGGGCGTCTGCGGCGACTGTTGCTTCGTTCGGCCGCCCCGCTCTTCCCCACGCGCCCCGTCTGGGTGACCATGAGAGCGACGTCCGCGCAGACAGGGGGTTCAGGGTGCGAGTGGGACTGCTGACCCGGGAGTACCCCCCGGACGTGTACGGGGGCGCGGGGGTCCATGTGGAGTTCCTGGCCCGGGAGCTGCGGTCCCTGGTGGACCTGGAGGTGCACTGCTGGGGCGAGGGCCGCACCGACGGCGTGCTGCGCCACCGCTCCTGGCCGTCGCTCGACGGCGCCAACGACGCGCTGCGCACCTTCTCCGTGGACCTCGCCATGGCCGCCGCCCTCCAGGGCCGCGAGCTGGTCCACTCCCACACCTGGTACGCCAACCTCGGCGGCCACCTCGCCAAACTGCTGTACGGCATCCCGCACGTGGTCACCGCCCACTCCCTGGAGCCGCTGCGCCCCTGGAAGGCCGAACAGCTGGGCGGCGGCTACGCCCTGTCGAGCTGGGCGGAGCGCACCGCCTACGAGGCCGCCGACGCGGTGATCGCCGTGTCCGGTGCCATGCGCGACGACATCCTGGAGTGCTATCCCGCGCTGGACCCGGCCCGGGTGCACGTGGTGCACAACGGCATCGACACGGCCCTCTACCGGCCCGACCCGGGCACCGACGCGCTGGACCGGATCGGCCTGGACCGCTCCCGCCCGTACGTGCTGTTCGTCGGCCGGATCACCCGGCAGAAGGGCGTGCCCCACCTGCTGCGGGCGGTGCGGGACATCGACCCCGCCGCGCAGGTGGTGCTGTGCGCGGGCGCCCCGGACACCCCGGAGATCGACCGCGAGTTCCGCGAGCTGTACGAGGAGCTGAGCCGGGTCCGCGACGGCGTGCACTGGATCCCGCAGATGCTGCCCCGCCCCGAGGTGATCCAGCTGCTCACGCACGCCGCCGTGTTCGCCTGCCCCTCGGTGTACGAGCCGCTCGGCATCGTGAACCTGGAGGCGATGGCGTGCGGCACCGCGGTGGTCGCCTCCCGCGTCGGAGGCATCCCGGAGGTCGTGGACGACGGCAGGACCGGGCTGCTGGTGGACGTGGACGACGGCTTCGAGGAGGCGCTCACCCGGGCGCTGGACGCGGTGCTCGGCGACCCGGGCACCGCCCGGGCGATGGGCGAGGCGGGACGGGAGCGCGCGGTCACCGAGTTCGGCTGGGACGCGGTGGCGCGCCGCACGGCCGCGCTGTACGAGGAGGTCGGAGAACAGGCTTAGCCCGGCCCGTCCGGGGCAGTCATGGGAAAACTCGGCGTGAGGGGAGCGGCCATGCGTCGTGGTGGTCCTTCGGTCCTGGGAATCGTGCTGGCGGGTGGCGAGGGCAAGCGCCTGATGCCCCTTACGGCGGACCGCGCCAAACCGGCGGTCACCTTCGGCGGCACCTACCGCCTGGTCGACTTCGTGCTGTCCAACCTGGTCAACGCCGACGTCCTGCGGATCTGCGTGCTCACGCAGTACAAGTCGCACTCGCTGGACCGGCACATCACCACCACCTGGCGGATGTCCAGCCTGCTCGGCAACTACGTCACCCCGGTCCCCGCACAGCAGCGCCTCGGTCCGCGCTGGTACCTGGGCAGCGCCGACGCCATCCTGCAGTCGCTGAACCTGATCTACGACGAGCGCCCGGAGTACGTGGCGGTGTTCGGCGCCGACCACGTGTACCGCATGGACCCGCGCCAGATGCTCAACCAGCACATCGAGAGCGGTGCGGGCGTCACCGTGGCCGGGATCCGGGTGCCGCGCGCGGAGTCGTCCGCGTTCGGGGTGATCACGCCGGGCTCCGACGGGCAGACCGTGGAGCGCTTCCTGGAGAAGCCCACCGATCCGCCCGGCCTCGCCGACGATCCCGAGTGCGTGTTCGCCTCCATGGGCAACTACCTCTTCACCACCAAGGCGCTCGTCGAGGCCCTCCAGCGGGACGCCGAGGACGAGAACTCGGTGCACGACATGGGCGGTTCGATCCTGCCCCAGCTCACCGAGCGGGGCGAGGCCCACCTGTACGACTTCAGCACCAACCACGTGCCGGGGGAGACCAGCCGCGACCAGGGCTACTGGCGGGACGTCGGCACGCTCGACGCGTACTACGACGCGCACATGGACCTGATCGCCGAGCGCCCCGCGTTCAACCTCTACAACCGCCAGTGGCCCATCTACACGCACTCCGGTCAGCTCTCGCCGGCCCGGTTCAACGCGGGCGGCATCGCCAGCGAGTCGATCATCAGCGCCGGGTGCCTGATCCGGGGGCAGGTGACGCGGTCGGTGCTGTCGCCGGGCGTGGTCGTCGACCCGGGAGCGGTGGTACAGGGCTCGGTGCTGCACGACAACGTGCACATCGGACGGGGCGCGGTGGTGCGCGGGGCGGTCCTGGACAAGAACGTCGAGGTGCCGCCGGGTGCGACGATCGGGGTCAACCCGGAGCGCGACGCGGAGCTGTACACGGTGTCCAAGGGCGGCGTGATCGCGCTCGGCAAGGGGCAGTTGGTGCCGTAGCGGACGTCGTGAAGGCCCCGGCCGTACGAGACGGCCGGGGTCTTTGTCATGTCCCTGGACTGCTGACGGAATCCGTGCTGTTATGCCAAGTGCTGTTCTTTGACAACGTTGTACTGGACTGACAACGCACAGAACAGCACATGCACAGCGAGCCGTCACCTTCCTCACCGACGGAGGATCCGTGCGCATCAGACGCCTCAGGAACCGCTTCGCCCTCCTCCTGGCCACCGTGCTGGGCGTCACCGGACTCGGCGCGACCGGGCCCGCCGCGAGCGCGGCGGAGGACGACCCCGTGGAGATCCACGGACTCAAGGGCGAGTACTGGACCCACTCCGCCCCCGGCGCCTTCGACTTCCACGAACTGAAGTCCGTCGCCTTCGACTCCCACCTCGACTTCGACAACCTGGAACCGCGCCTGAGCCTCACCACCGGCCGGGCCGACGACGTCAGCGTCCGCTGGACGGGCAGGATCGTGCCGGAGACCACCGGCGCCCACACCTTCTCGGTCAGCGCCGACAACGGCTTCCGCCTGTGGATCGACGGCCGCCTCGCCATCGACCACTGGGTCGACGACTGGGACGTGGAACAGACCGCCGAACCGATCGACCTGACCGCGGGCCGCGCCTACGACATCAAGGTCGAGTACTTCGAGCACTACGGGGGCTCCAACTTCCACCTGCGCTGGACCCCGCCCGGCGGCACCAAGGCACCGGTGCCCCGCTCGGCGTTCCGCCTCCCGGACGGCTTCGACTACGACGGCGCCCTCGCCGCCACCGTCCTCGCCTCCGGGCGCACCCTGAAACTCGACTTCCCCCGGCCGCTCGCCGCGCCCCCGGCCGGCTTCACCGATCACGTCAACGCGGTGATCGGCGGCGCCACCTGGCCCCTGACCTCGGCGAAACCCGACCCGGCCGACCCGAAGGCGCTGCTCGTCACGCTCGGCCAGCCCGTCGTCGGCAACAGGACCGGCACCGCCCGCGGCAGCGCCGACGTCCGCTACGACGGCCAGGGCGGCCTGAAGACCACCGACGGCGACCCCGTGGACGCCTTCCTCAGCAGCGGACCCAACCGTTCCACCCATGAGCTGCGCACCACGTGGGCCGACCAGGTGGGTCCCGGCAACGCCCACCCCGAGTACCCGCGCCCGCAGCTCACCCGGGACACCTGGCGCAACCTCAACGGCAGCTGGCAGTTCGCCGCCGCCGAGGAGGGCGAGCGCCCGCCTGTGGGCCGCACCCTGAAGGAGCGCGTCCTGGTGCCGTACCCGGTGGAGTCCCAGCTCTCCGGGATCCAGCGGCACGAGGACCGCATGTGGTACCGCCGCACCTTCACCGTGCCGCGCGACTGGCACATCGGATCCGGCAAGCGGCTGCGGCTGAACTTCCAGGCGGTCGACTGGCGCGCCGAGGTCTACGTCAACGGCACGAAGGTCACCACGCACGAGGGCGGCTACGACAAGTTCGCCGTGGACGTCACGGACGCGCTGAAGCGGGGCGGCCCTCAGGAGCTGATCGTCGGCGTCCACGACCCGACGGACGCCGCCGACGGCGAGAACCCGCCGATGGGCAAGCAGCGCCTCGACCCGAGCGGCATCTGGTACACGCCAAGCTCCGGCATCTGGCAGACGGTGTGGATGGAGCCGGTCGCCCGTGACCACGTGGACTCCCTGAAGCTCGTCCCCGACGTGGCGGGCGAGAAGCTCTCCGTGGAGGCGAAGGGGGTCCGCGCGGGCCTGCCCGTCACGGCCACCGCCTACGACGGACGGCGCAAGGTCGCCACCGTGACCGGCCGGACCGGACAGCCGCTCAGCCTGAAGATCAGGAAGCCGCACCTGTGGTCACCCGACGACCCCTTCCTGTACGACCTGAAGGTCAGCGTCGGCGCCGACCGCGTGAGCAGCTACTTCGGCATGCGCTCCATCGCCGTGGAGAAGATCGACGGCGTGCCGCGCACGGTCCTCAACGGCAAGCCCGTCTTCCTGATGGCCACCCTCGACCAGGGCTTCTGGCCCGACGGCCTGCACACCGCGCCCACCGACGAGGCCCTCGCGTACGACCTCAAGGCGCACAAGCAGCTCGGCTTCAACTCCGTGCGCAAGCACATCAAGGTCGAACCCGACCGCTGGTTCTACTGGGCCGACCGGCTGGGGCTGATGGTGTGGCAGGACATGCCCTCCATGCGGGACGCCCGCACCCCGGACGCCGAGGCCCGCGCCCGCTACGAGCGCGAGATGAAGGAGATGATCGACGAGCACATCAGCAGCCCGTCGATCGTCATGTGGGTCACCTTCAACGAGGGCTGGGGCCAGTACGACGTCGGCCGGATCGCCGCCCAGGCCAAGTCCTGGGACCCCAGCCGGCTGGTCAACAACCAGTCCGGACTCAACCTCGGCGCCGACGGCGGCACCGGCGACATCATGGACGAGCACGGCTACCCGAGCCCCGCCCTGCCGCCGCGCCCGGACGGCGAACGCGCCCTGGTCGGCGGCGAGTACGGCGGTCTCGGCCTCGCGGTGCCCGGCCACGCCTGGCCTGTACAGCAGTCGTACGTCGACGTCGACCCGGCCACCTACACCGACGACTACCTCACCAAGCTCGACGAGGTACGGGCCCTGGTGTGCAAGGGCGGCAACGGTGCCGTCTACACCCAGATCTCCGACGTCGAGGGCGAGCTCAACGGTCTGCTCACCTACGACCGTCGGGTGATGAAGCCCGACGTGCCGAGGGTGCGGGCCGCACAGCGGGACCTGATCCGGGACGCCTCCCGGGCCCGCCCCGCGGGCTGCCCGGCCGCCGAATGACCGGCTCC
>NZ_AZUS01000003.1:0-233281 GCF_000527195.1 Streptomyces sp. CNH189 | reverse complement strand
GGAGCCGGTCATTCGGCGGCCGGGCAGCCCGCGGGGCGGGCCCGGGAGGCGTCCCGGATCAGGTCCCGCTGTGCGGCCCGCACCCTCGGCACGTCGGGCTTCATCACCCGAGGCACCGGCACCGGCACCGGCACCGGCACCCCACAACGTGCTGTTCCGGCGTTCCGTCCGCTCGGTCACGTGACCCCCCTGATCATGTCGATGACGTCGTCCTTGCCGTACCCGAGACGTTCCGCGTCGGCCAGGACCTCACGGATGCGGTCCAACAACGCCGACCGGCCGTCCGCCCCCTGAGCCACCGTCACGCCGCGCCCCCTGCGGAACTCCAGCACCCCTTCGTCGCGCAGGGCGCGCAGGCCGCGCAGCACCGTGTTGACGTTCACACCCAGTGCCTGCGAGAGGTCCCGAGCCGGGGGCAGCCGGTCGCCCGGCGCGCACTCCCCTTCAGCGATGGCCCGCCGGATCGCACCGGCCACCTGCTCGTGCAGGGGGCGGTGATCGGCGACGTTCAGTCTCAGCAGCATGGTGCTAATGACGATAGCACCATGTGCTTACTCCTTGTCCGCCTGGTTCTAGCCGTAGCCGCGCACCCTGGAGCTGGAGCTGGAGGGAGCGAGGCGGGGCCAGCGGCGTCCGGCTCGGTCGGAGGCCGCTGACAGGAGGAGGTCGAGAACCGTGCACCCCGGGTAGCCCGGGAAGCTGGCGTAGGCGAAGCGGTAGTTGCAGTTCCAGTAGCTGACGACCCGCCGTTGCGTACGCGCGAAGAAGGCGGGGTTGTCGACGAGGAACCGCCCGTAGGCGAGGTTCGCCGGTGAGCCGGGCGTGGCGAGGTCGCGGAGTCCGTCGCGGATGACGACCAGGATCTCCAGGACGTACTCGCCCGCCAGTTGCACGACGAAGGGGACGATCCAAGGGTCGGTGGAACCGACGACCTGTTCCAGGTGACGCTGCCTGACCCAGCCGTTGTGGTGCCGGGAGTACAGGCAGTGCAGAAGCTGTTGCTGACGCGAGGACAGCGACGCCACCTCGTTGGCCGGCGGCTCGTCGTTGTGGATGCGATTGGGGATCACGACCTGCCGGCCCTCCACATTGACCGTGAACGATCCGTGCGGCTGATGCCGAGAAGCGGGCATCACCGCCAGGACTGCTTCGACATCGCTCGCGAAGTCGGGTGGGAACGCCGTGGTCAATGGATTACCGCGGTCGGAAGGTGGCTGCACGAGCCGGGAGCATAGGCGGACGCCATGGCCATGCGCCCGGAATTAACGACCCTCGCCCGTACGGCCTCGGCGGTGTGCGGGGCAGCTCACCAGGAAATCGTGGGCGTCCGGCTCGGGCGCCGTGAGAAGGTGCCGTTCTGCCTGGCCAGAGGGGGAACATGGGGCTGACCTACGGCTACGACATCTACCTGCGTCCCGAGAACGTGGCGCGTGCGCTGACCGAGGCGGCGAAGCTGGCGCCGCCGGAGCGGAAGGTGCCGCCGCTGTCGGTCACCCTGCCGGAGGGTGAGCGGGTCGTCCTGCCGTTCACGTCTTCATTCAAGAGCGAGCCGGTCGACTGCGCCGGGCAGGACAGGGTCACGCTCGACACGTCGATCATGTTCCCGGCGGATGACGCGGTGCGCGCGTACGCGGAGGAGGCCGGTCTCCCCGTCGAGGACGGGCGGGTCCGGATCGGCTACGTGTACCTGACCATCTTCTTCCCGTCCCTCATGGGCCCGCGCTTCGTGTGCATGAGCTTCTGGGCTGCGACGTCCAGGATGAGCAGGCTGTTCGCGACCTCGACCGCGGTCAGGGAAGTGTTCACCGACCTCGCGGCCGGGGCGGACGCGGTGTGCTGCCTCTTCGACACGGAAGACGGCGCACCCGAGCGGGCGTTCTACGGCAACGCAGGGACAGCGGACGATGTGCAGGGCAGCGTCCGTTTCCCGGAGGAGCACCTCTTGCTGGGGGCGTGGCCCGTCCCCGGCCGCTGAGCAGCGGTGTTCCGCTCAGGCGGGCCGGTCCTCGGACTCCTTCAGCGCGCCGACGAAGACGGCGAAGGCCCCGGCGGGGAAAGTGAGAGTGCCCCGGGAAGGGGTTTTGGAGTCGCGGACGGCTATGTGAGTGGGAGAGGTCGCGATCTCCACGCACTCGTTGCCGTCATCGGGGCCCGAGTAGGACGACTTCCGCCAGGTGTCCATGCGTCTCACAGCTCCTTCGTCAGGCGGCCGATGAAATCCCGTGACTGAGCGGTGTCGAGCGACACCGCTTCCACCTTACGGAACCGCGTTCGAAAGGCGCCCAGTTGTGCCTCGGAATCGATGAATGCTGAGCCCTGCGGCACGTCACGTACCACCGTGTCCAACTTCGCCACAGGCCCGCCCACATACGTCATGGTGCTGGCCGCTCGGGCGAAGCCGTCCAGATCGAGCGGGATGACGCGCAAGGTGATGTTGTCCGCTTCGGAGACGTCCAGCAGTTTGACGAGTTGGGCACGAGAGGCAGCGCGATCAGCGACGCGGATGCGAAGAGCCGCCTCATGGACGACCAGCTCGTAAGGGATGCGGATGTCCTGCCCCGCCATCCGGTGCCGGACGCGCAACTCCAGCTCCTCCGAGGCCAGTTCGGGCACCCGGCCGGAGAAGACCGCGCGTGCGTAAGCCTCGGTCTGCAACAGTCCCGGCACGTACAGGACGGCCACGTCACGCCGGAACGCCGCGTGGTGGTTCAACTCGGAAAGGTCGAGGAACGACGTCGGGAGCAGCCCCCGGTACTCCTCCCACCAGCCCTGGGTCCGGTCGGTGGCCATGGCCACCAAGGCGTCGACGAACTCCGCGTCCTCACAGGCGTAGTGGGAAGCCAGTCGGCGCACCCGCTGCTCACTTACACCGGCGAGCGCCGACTCGATGTGCGTGATCTGGGCGGGCGCCACCCCGAGCAGTGCGGCGGCCTGCCGTGACGTGAGGCCGGCCGCCTCGCGGAGTCTGCGCAGCTCCCTGGCCAGTCTCATCTGACGTGCCGTGGGATCGCGTCTCTTCACCATCGACCGGCCTCTCCCATTGCTGGGTTGATGCACCTCGTTCGGAGTCAGATTACGCGATCCACTTGCCGCGTCCCTAGATTTAGATCTACGTTCGGTGACGCGACGCACACCGTGCGAAACCGAACGACCGGAAGCGCACCGCTCCGTCCTGCCACGACGACAGCGGCAATGACACCGGCCCCGCGATCCAACACCCCCCACCCAGAACGGACTTCCGCATGCCCGAAAGCGACTCGTGGGAGTACTCCCTCCACATCCCCAACGATGTCCGCGCCGTCACCGTAAGTCGCCGCACCCTGCGGCTGATCCTCACCGTGCACGGGCTGATCACCCTCGTCGACGTCGCCGAGCTGCTCGCGGCCGAGCTCGTCGCCAACGCCGTACGGCACACCAAGGGGCCCGCCGCCCTGCGCGTGCGCTGGTCGCCGCCGGGGACGCTGCGGATCGGGGCGTGGGACGCCGACCCCTCTCCCCCGGAACCCCCGGAGCCGTTCGCGGCGGTGCTTGAGCGGGAGGACGGTCGGGGGCTCGCACTGGTGCGGGCGTGCGCCGATGTGTGGGGCTGGCAGCCACTGGTCAGGGACGGCAACCGGGGGAAGTTCGTGTGGTGCGAGGTGGGCGCCGCGTAGGGGCGCATCCGGCACGCCACGGCGCGGCACGCCCGCCCCCCGCACCCCCGGCGAAGCCGGACCGGCACCCCGGTCACGATTCGGTTGCGGCGCCATCCACCCCCTTGCCCCCGCCCGATGTAATCGTTTCCAATCCTCCGTGTAATCGATTCCACGAGGAGGTGGGTCGGGCATGGCGGGTATCAAGGACGTCGCCGCCGAGGCGGGGCTGTCCGTGGCCACGGTGTCGCGGGTGCTCAACGGGCATCCCTCGGTCAGCGAGGACGCGCGGCGTCGGGTGACCGAAGCCGTCGAACGACTCGGGTACCGGCCGAACGCCGTCGCCCGGTCCCTGCGCACCGACCAGACGCGCACCCTCGGGCTGGTCATCAGCGACGTGATGAACCCCTACTTCACCGAGCTGGCCCGCTCCGTCGAGGAGGAGGCCCGCGCGCTCGGGTACAGCGTGATCATCGGCAACGCCGACGAGCGGCCCGACCTCCAGGACCACCACGTCACCACGCTGCTGGACCGTCGTATCGACGGGCTGCTGGTCTCCCCCACCGACGGCGGGTCGCCGGGCATGCTCGGGGCCGCTCGGGCCGGGACGCCGATGGTGTTCGTCGACCGGTGGATCCCGGGCGTCGACGTGCCCGTGGTCAGGTCGGACGGGCGGGCCGCCGTACGCGACCTCGTCGCGCATCTGCACGCGCTCGGGCACCGGCGGCTCGCGATCATCGCCGGGCCCGCCGCCACCACGACCGGCCGGGAGCGCGTGGACGCCTTCCGTGAGGCGCTCGCCGCCCACGGACTGGCACTCCCCGACGCCTACATCGGCCAGGGCGACTTCCAGGCCGGCAGCGGGCGCCGGGTCACCGAGGGCTTCCTCGACCTGGCCGAACCCCCCGAGGTCGTCTTCGCCGCCGACAACCTGATGGCGCTCGGCGCGCTGGACGCGATCCGCTCCCGCGGGCTGCGCGTGCCGGACGACATCGGGCTCGCCGCGTTCGACGACATCCCCTGGTTCGTGCACACCGATCCGCCGGTCACCGCCGTCGCCCAGCCGACCCGTGAGCTGGGGCGGGCCGCCGTGCGCGCCCTGGTCGACCGGATCGAGGGGCGGCCCGGCGCCTCCGTCACCCTCCCCGCCCGGCTCGTCGTGCGCCGCTCCTGCGGCGAGGGCGGGCCCGGGACCGGGAATCCCCCCTCCCCCGTACGAAGGAGTACGCCGTGAGCAGCCGCAGTCCTGACGAGTTGCTGCGCATCGAGGGCATCCGCAAGACCTTCCCCGGCGTGGTCGCGCTCGACGGCGTCGACTTCGACCTGCGCCGGGGCGAGGTGCACGTGCTGCTCGGCGAGAACGGCGCCGGCAAGAGCACGCTGATCAAGATGCTCTCCGGCGCCTACACGCCCGACGCCGGACGGATCACCGTCGGCGGCGAGGAGGTGCGCATCAGCGGTGCGCAGGACTCCGAGAAGCTCGGGATCGCCACCATCTACCAGGAGTTCAACCTGGTCCCCGACCTGACGGTCGCGGAGAACATCTTCCTCGGGCGGCAGCCGCGCCGCCTCGGGATGATCGACCGCAAGCGGATGGACGCGGACGCAGAGGTGCTGCTGAAGCGCGTCGGGGTGGACGTCTCCCCCCGGGCGCGGGTGCGTGAACTGGGCATCGCCCGGCTCCAGATGGTCGAGATCGCCAAGGCGCTCAGCCTGGACGCGCGTGTCCTGATCATGGACGAGCCGACCGCCGTGCTGACCTCCGACGAGGTCGAGAAGCTGTTCTCGATCGTGCGGCGGCTGCGCGAGGACGGCGTCGGGATCGTCTTCATCACCCACCATCTGGAGGAGATCGCCGCCCTCGGGGACCGGGTCACGGTCATCCGGGACGGCCGCAGCGTCGGTCAGGTGCCCGCCGCCACGCCGGAGGACGAGCTCGTACGGCTCATGGTGGGGCGGTCCATCGACCAGCAGTACCCGCGCGAGCGCGCCGACGCCGGTGACGCCCTGCTCAAGGTCGAGGGGCTGACGCGTAACGGCGTGTTCCACGACGTGAGCTTCGAGGTGCGGGCCGGTGAGGTCGTCGGCATCGCCGGGCTGGTCGGCGCCGGGCGCACGGAGGTGGCCCGGGCGGTGTTCGGGGCCGACCCGTACGACGCCGGGACCGTGCACGTCGGCGGGGTGCGGCTGCGCGGCCACGACGTGAACGCCGCCATGGAGGCCGGGGTCGGGCTCGTACCCGAGGACCGCAAGGGGCAGGGGCTCGTCCTCGACGCCTCCGTCGAGGAGAACCTCGGCCTGGTCACCCTCCGGTCGTCCTCCCGCGCCGGACTCGTCGACCTCAAGGGGCAGCACGAGGCCGCGGCCCGCATCGCCGGGCAGCTCGGCGTGCGGATGGCCGGTCTCGGCCAGCACGTACGCACCCTGTCCGGCGGCAACCAGCAGAAGGTCGTCATCGGCAAGTGGCTGCTGGCGCACACCAAGGTGCTCATCCTCGACGAGCCGACGCGCGGCATCGACGTCGGCGCGAAGGTCGAGATCTACCAGCTGGTCAACGAGCTGACGGCGGCCGGTGCCGCGGTCCTCATGATCTCCAGCGACCTGCCCGAGGTGCTCGGCATGAGCGACCGGGTCCTGGTCATGGCGCAGGGCCGGCTGGCGGGCGAACTCGACGCCGCCGACGCCACCCAGGACGCCGTGATGGCCCTCGCCGTCAGCACCACTTCCCCCAGCAACGGAACGGAGGCCCCCGGTGGCCACTGACACGCTCAAGAGCAAGCCGGGCGCGCAGGGCGGCGCCACCGGCGGCCTGCGCAGGCTGCTCCTCGACAACGGCGCGCTGACCGCGCTGATCGTCCTCGTCATCGCCATGTCGGCGCTGTCCGGGGACTTCCTCACCGCCGACAACCTGCTCAACGTCGGCGTGCAGGCCGCCGTGACCGCGATCCTCGCCTTCGGCGTCACCTTCGTGATCGTCTCGGCGGGCATCGACCTGTCGGTCGGCTCGGTCGCCGCGCTGTCCGCGACCGTGCTGGCGTGGAGCGCGACCCAGGCCGGGATCCCGGTGGTCCTCGCGGTCCTCCTCGCCGTGGCGACCGGCATCGCCTGCGGCCTGGTCAACGGCTTCCTCGTCTCGTACGGCAAACTCCCTCCGTTCATCGCGACCTTGGCGATGCTGTCGGTGGCGCGCGGTCTGTCCTTGGTGATCTCGCAGGGCTCGCCCATCGCCTTCCCCGACTCCGTCTCCCACCTCGGTGACACGCTCGGCGGCTGGCTGCCGGTGCCGGTGCTCGTCATGGTCGTCATGGGCCTGCTGACCGCGTTCGTCCTGGGCCGCACGTACATCGGCCGGTCCATGTACGCCATCGGCGGCAACGAGGAGGCCGCGCGTCTGTCCGGCCTGCGGGTGAAGAAGCAGAAGCTCGCCATCTACGCCTTCTCCGGGCTGTTCGCCGCCGCCGCGGGCATCGTGCTCGCCTCCCGGCTGGCGTCCGCGCAGCCGCAGGCCGCGCAGGGCTACGAGCTGGACGCGATCGCCGCCGTCGTCATCGGCGGCGCCTCCCTCGCGGGCGGCACCGGCAAGGCGTCCGGCACGCTCATCGGCGCGCTGATCCTCGCGGTGCTGCGCAACGGCCTCAACCTGCTGTCGGTGTCCGCGTTCTGGCAGCAGGTCGTCATCGGTGTGGTCATCGCGCTGGCGGTGCTGTTCGACACGCTGCGCCGCAAGGCGGGCGCGACCACCCCGGCGGCCGGCGCCTCCGGCGGCGGGAACCGGGGCAAGCAGGCACTGACGTACGTGATCGCGGCCGTCGTCGCCGTCGCGGTCGTCGGCGCCACCTCGCTGCTGCACGGCGGCTCGTCCGGGACCGCCAAGCCGAAGATCGGCCTGTCCCTGTCGACGCTCAACAACCCGTTCTTCGTGCAGATCCGGGACGGCGCCGAGGAGGAGGCGAAGAAGCTGGGCGTCGACCTCACCGTCACCGACGCGCAGAACGACGCCTCCCAGCAGGCCAACCAGCTGCAGAACTTCACCAGCGGCTCGCTCGACGCGGTCGTCGTCAACCCGGTGGACTCCGACGCGGCCGGTCCCTCGGTGCGCGGTGCGAACAAGGCGGACATCCCGGTGGTCGCCGTGGACCGCGGCGTCAACAAGGCGGACACCTCCGCGCTGGTCGCCTCCGACAACGTCGAGGGCGGCGCGCTCGGCGCCAAGGCGCTCGCCGAGAAGCTCGGCGGCAAGGGCACCATCGTGATCCTCCAGGGCCAGGCCGGCACCTCCGCGAGCCGTGAGCGCGGGGCGGGCTTCGCCTCGGGCCTGAAGGACTACCCGGGCATCAAGGTCGTCGCCAAGCAGCCCGCGGACTTCGACCGCACCAAGGGCCTGGACGTGATGACGAACCTGCTCCAGGCGCACCCCGACATCAACGGCGTCTTCGCCGAGAACGACGAGATGGCGCTCGGCGCGATCAAGGCGCTCGGCTCCAAGGCCGGGAAGTCGGTGCAGGTCGTCGGATTCGACGGCACGCCGGACGGGCTGAAGGCCGTCGAGGCGGGCACGCTGTACGCCTCCGTCGCCCAGCAGCCGAGCGAACTCGGCCGGATCGCCGTACGGAACGCGTTGCGGGCCGCCGAGGACCAGAAGGTGGAGAAGATGGTGAAGGTGCCGGTGAAGGTGGTCACGAAGGACAACGTGGCCGGCTTCGAGGGCTGACACCGGCACAGGGGCACGGGAGCCACACCGGCACCGGCGCCTCAGGGGCACACGGGCGGGCGGCCACCAAGGCCGCCCGCCCTCCTCAGCGGATCGGGGAGCGATTCATGAACGACTACGACCTCCTGGTCGTCGGCTCGGCCAACGCCGACCTGGTGATCGGGGTGGAGCGCCGGCCGGGCGCCGGGGAGACGGTGCTCGGCTCCGACCTGGCGGTGCACCCGGGCGGCAAGGGCGCGAACCAGGCGGTCGCGGCCGCGCGGCTCGGCGCGCGCACCGCCCTGCTGGCGCGGGTCGGCGACGACGGGCACGGCAGGCTGCTGCTGGACTCGCTGCGCGCGGCCGGGGTGGACACGGTGGGCGTGCTGGTGGGCGGGGCGCCGACCGGTGTCGCGCTGATCACCGTGGACCCGTCGGGCGACAACAGCATCGTCGTCTCGCCCGGCGCCAACGGCCGGCTGACCCCGTCGGACGTGCGGGCCGCCGCGAGCCTCTTCCACGCCTCCCGGGTGGTGTCGACGCAGCTGGAGATCCCGCTGGAGTCGGTGGCGGAGGTGGTGCGGAGCCTGGCACCGGACAGCCGTTTCGTCCTCAACCCCTCGCCGCCGCAGCCGCTGCCGTCGGAGGTGCTGGCCGCCTGCGACCCGCTGATCGTCAACGAGCACGAGGCGAAGGTGATCCTGGGCGACAGCGCCGGGGTGAGCGACGAACCGGAGGACTGGGCACGGCTGCTGCTGGCGAAGGGCCCGCGTTCGGTCGTGGTGACGCTGGGCGGCGAGGGCGCGCTGGTGGCGTCCGCGGAGGGCGTCACGCGAGTGCCGTCGGTGAAGGTGGAGGCCGTGGACACCACCGGTGCCGGGGACGCGTTCACCGCCGCGCTGGCCTGGCGGCTGGGCACGGGCGAGCCGCTCGCCGAGGCCGCCGCCTACGCGGCCCGGGTGGGCGCGGCGGCGGTCACCAAGGAGGGGGCGCAGGTGTCCTTCCCGACGGCGGCGGAGGTCGCGGCGCTGTGAAGAAGCACGGGATCCTGAACCGGCACCTCTCCGGCGCCCTCGCCGAACTCGGCCACACCGACGGGGTGCTGGTGTGCGACGCGGGCATGCCGATACCGGCCGGGCCGCGCGTGGTGGACCTGGCCTTCCGGGCCGGGGTGCCGTCGTTCGCGGAAGTGCTGGAGGGACTGCTCGCGGAGCTGGCCGTCGAGGGGGCGACGGCGGCGGAGGAGGTACGGGACGCGAACCCGGCGGCGGCGTCGCTGCTGGCCGGCCACTTCCCGGACCTGGCGTACGTCACGCACGAGCGGCTGAAGGAACTGACGTCCGGGGCGCGGCTGGTGGTCCGCACGGGCGAGGCGAGCCCGTACGCGAACGTGCTGCTGCGGTGCGGGGTCTTCTTCTGAGGGACTCCTGCCTTCCGACAGGCGCCCGGACGAACTTCGAGGGGCCCGGTCCGTCGACCGAGCCCCTCGCTTCCCTCCCCCGCCAGGACCTCCCTGTATCCCCCCCCGGGTCCCCACCCGGAAGTCCTGACGCTACGTAGACAGGCAGGGTGGGGGGAGGGTTGTACGGTCGGCGGAATTTTTTTGCGGACGGGTCGGAGGCGCCTCGGCGACTGCCTTCCGGCCCGGGTCACACGTCCACGTTCTCCTGCCATCGCCGGGCCGTCTCCGCCAGGAGTTCGCGGCCGTCCCTCGCCCACAGCTCCTCGTTGAAGAGTTCCACCTCGATGGGGCCCGTGTAGCCGGCCGCCTCCACGTACCCCTGCCACTCGCGCATGTCGATCGCTCCGTCGCCGATCTGGCCGCGGCCGTTGAGGACGCCCTCGGGGAGCGGGGTGATCCAGTCGGCCAGCTGGAAGGTGTGGATGCGGTGCTGGGCGCCCGCGCGGGCGATCGCCTCGGGAGCCGTGTCGTCCCACCAGACGTGGTACGTGTCGACCGTGACGCCGACCTGGTGGGCGGGGAAGCGTTCCGCGAGGTCGAGGGCCTGGGTGAGCGTGGAGACCACGCAGCGGTCCGAGGCGAACATCGGGTGCAGCGGCTCGATCGCGAGCCTCACCCCGTGGTCCTCCGCGTAGGGGGCCAGTTCCGTCAACGCGTCCGCGATGCGTTCCCGGGCCGCCCGCAGGTCCTTCGAGCCGGGCGGGAGCCCGCCGGAGACCAGGACCAGGGTGTCCGTGCCGAGCGTGGCCGCCTCGTCGACCGCCCGGCGGTTGTCGGTGAGGGCCGCCGCCCGCTCGTCCGCGTCGACCGCCGCGAGGAAGCCGCCCCGGCACAGTGTCGTCACCGCCAGACCCGCGTCCCGTACGAGCTTGGCCGCCGCCTCCACGCCGTACTCCTGGACCGGTGCCCGCCACAGGCCGACCGCCGGGACGCCCAGGTCGCGGCAGGCGGCGACCAGGTCGGGGAGCGTGAGCTGCTTGACGGTCATCTGGTTGATGCTGAAGCGGGTCAGGTCGCTCACGGGGTCACTCCGTACAGGTGCAGCAGGGTCCTCATCCGGTCCTCGGCCAGCTTGGGGTCGGGGAACAGGCCGAGGCGGTCGGCGAGTTCGTAGGCGCGGGCGAGGTGGGGCAGGGAGCGGGCGGACTGGAGGCCGCCGACCATCGTGAAGTGCGACTGGTGGCCCGCGAGCCAGGCCAGGAACACCACGCCGGTCTTGTAGAAGCGCGTGGGCGCCTGGAAGAGGTGGCGGGACAGCTCCACGGTCGGGTCGAGGAGGGCGCGGAAGCCGTCCGTGTCGCCGGTGTCGAGGACCCGGACGGCCTCCGCGGCCAGCGGGCCGAGCGGGTCGAAGATGCCCAGCAGGGCGTGGCTGAAGCCCTGCTCGTCGCCCGCGATCAGTTCCGGGTAGTGGAAGTCGTCGCCGGTGTAGCAGCGCACGCCCTTCGGGAGGCGGCGGCGGATGTCGATCTCGCGCCGCGCGTCCAGCAGGGACACCTTGATGCCGTCGACCTTGTCGGGGTGGGCGGCGACGACGTCGAGGAAGGTGTCGGTGGCCGCGTCGAGGTCGGCCGAGCCCCAGTAGCCCTCCAGCGCCGGGTCGAACATCGGGCCCAGCCAGTGCAGGATCACCGGCTCCGCGGCCTGGCGGAGCAGGTGGCCGTAGACCTCCAGGTAGTCCTCGGGGCCCTGGGCGGTGGCGGCGAGGGCGCGGGAGGCCATGAGGATGGCCTGCGCGCCGGACTCCTCGACGACCGCGAGCTGTTCCTCGTAGGCCGCCCGGACCTCGGCGAGGGTCGCCGGGCCGCCGGTCAGCTGGTCGGTGCCGACGCCGCAGGCGATCCGGCCGCCGGTCGCCTTCGCCTCGGCGGCGGAGCGGCGGATCAGCTCGGCCGCCCCCGCCCAGTCCAGGCCCATGCCGCGCTGCGCGGTGTCCATGGCCTCGGCGACGCCCAGGCCGTGCGCCCACAGGTGACGGCGGAAGGCGAGGGTGGCGTCCCAGTCGACGGCGGCGGGCGAGTCGGGGGTGGTGTCGGCGTACGGGTCGGCGACGACGTGCGCGGCGGAGAAGACCGTACGGGAGGTGAGGGGGGCGCCGGGGGCGAGGGCGAGGGGCTCGGTGCGGGGCTCGTAGGCGCGCAGGGCGCCGTGCGCGCCGGGAAGGTGGAGGGTCACAGGGCGATCTCCGGTACGTCGAGACGGCGGCCCTCGGCGGAGGACTTCAGGCCGAGTTCGGCGAGCTGGACGCCGCGGGCGCCGGCCAGCAGGTCCCAGTGGTAGGGGGCGTCGGCGTACACGTGCCTGAGGAACAGCTCCCACTGGGCCTTGAAGCCGTTGTCGAACTCACCGTTGTCCGGCACCTCCTGCCACTGGTCGCGGAAGACCTCGGTGGCGGGGATGTCCGGGTTCCAGACCGGCTTGGGTGTGGCGGAGCGGTGCTGGACGCGGCAGGTGCGCAGGCCCGCGACGGCGGATCCCTCGCTGCCGTCGACCTGGAACTCGACCAGTTCGTCGCGGTGGACACGGACCGCCCAGGAGGAGTTGATCTGGGCGATCGCGCCGCCCTCCAGCTCGAAGACGCCGTAGGCGGCGTCGTCGGCGGTGGCGTCGTAGGGCTTGCCGTTCTCGTCCCAGCGCTGCGGGACGTGGGTGGCGGTGAGCGCCTGCACGGAGCGGACGCGGCCGAACAGCTCGTGCAGCACGTACTCCCAGTGCGGGAACATGTCGACGACGATGCCGCCGCCGTCCTCCGCGCGGTAGTTCCAGGACGGGCGCTGCGCCTCCTGCCAGTCGCCCTCGAAGACCCAGTAGCCGAACTCGCCGCGCACGGACAGGACGCGGCCGAAGAAGCCGCCGTCGATCAGACGCTTCAGCTTGAGCAGGCCCGGGAGGAACAGCTTGTCCTGGACGACGCCGTGCTTGATGCCCTTCTCCGCGGCGAGCCGGGCCAGTTCCAGGGCGCCGTCGAGGCCGGTGGCGGTGGGCTTCTCGGTGTAGACGTGCTTGCCGGCGGCGATCGCCTTGCGGATCGCCTCCTCGCGGGCGGAGGTCACCTGGGCGTCGAAGTAGATGTCCACGCTGTCGTCGGCGAGGACCGCGTCCAGGTCGGTGGAGAGGTGTTCGAGGCCGTGGCGCTCGGCCAGCGCCCTCAGCGCGTGCTCGCGGCGGCCGACGAGGACCGGCTCCGGCCACAGCACGGTGCCGTCGCCGAGGTCGAGTCCGCCCTGCTCGCGCAGGGCCAGGATGGAGCGGACGAGGTGCTGCCGGTAACCCATGCGCCCGGTCACACCGTTCATGGCGATACGCACCGTCTTGCGTGTCACGTCGTTCCCTTCGTACGCGGTCCGCGCGCCGCGTTCGCCGCACCCGCCTCACCTGCCCCTCGCGGGGCGGCGGGACCGGTGGACGTGACAGCAAGCGCTTTCTATGCAGACAGAAGCTAGCCTCTGGACCGCGGTGCGGACAAGACCACCGCCGGCCCCGACTCGTTCGAGGGGGCGAACAACCGGGCGGATGGCCGTAGGGTCTGCTCGGAACCACCGGTGCGGGCGTGGTGGTTGCGACGGCGTACGGCACGGGCGGACGGCACGGCGGCGAGGCGGAGGACGAGACATGACGGTGACCCTGGCGGACGTGGCGGCACGCGCGCAGGTCTCACCCGCGACGGTGTCGCGCGTGCTCAACGGGAACTATCCCGTGGCCGCGTCCACGCGGGAACGGGTGCTGAAGGCCGTGGACGAACTGGACTACGTCCTCAACGGCCCCGCCAGTTCCCTCGCCGCCGCCACCTCCGACCTGGTCGGCATCCTGGTCAACGACATCGCCGACCCGTTCTTCGGGATCATGGCGAGCGCCATCCAGTCGGAGATCGGCGGTCCCGGCGGGCGCGCGGGCGGGGAGAGACTCGCCGTGGTGTGCAACACGGGGGGTTCGCCCGAGCGCGAACTGACCTATCTCACACTGCTCCAGCGGCAGCGGGCGGCGGCCGTGGTGCTGACCGGCGGGGCGATCGAGGACGCGCGGCACAAGGCGGCGATGGACGGGAAGCTGCGGAAAATGGGGGACGCCGGGACGCGGGTGGTGCTGTGCGGGCGGCCGCCGGCGCCGGAGACCGGGGCGATCGCGCTGACCTTCGACAACCGGGGCGGCGGGCAGGAACTCACCGAGCACCTGATCGGGCTCGGGCACCGGCGGCTGGGGTACATCGCGGGCCCCGAGGAGCGCACCACGACCCGGCACCGTCTGGAGGGCCACCGGGCCGCGCTGGCCGCGCACGGCGTCGAGGAGGACCCCCGCTGGACCGTGTACGGACGGTACGACCGGCGGTCGGGGTACGAGGCGACCGTGGAACTCCTGCGGCGCGACCCGTCGTTGACGGCGGTGGTCGCGGCGAACGACTCCGTCGCGCTGGGCGCCTGCGCGGCGTTGCGGGAGTCGGGACTGCGGATCCCGGACGACGTGTCGGTGGCCGGCTTCGACGACCTGCCGTTCAGCATGGACGCGGTGCCGTCACTGACCACGGTCAGACTCCCCCTCGCGGAGGCGGGCGCCCGGGCGGGCCGGATCGCCATGGGCCGCGAGGACGCCCCGCCCGGGGGGATCGCGTCCGTGCGGGGCGAGTTGATGGTCCGGGGCTCGACGACGGGCCCACGGACCTGAAGCGGCAGTGCGCCCCTGACTGACCGTTTCAGGATGAGGTTCGGAGACAGCGCAGCCAGCCAGACAAGGCTGCAGGCTCAGTTGGACGGGCCAGGCAGGAGTGACCCGGGGAGTCAGGCTGATGATCCGGCCCGGCTGTGGCCGAGAACGCCAGGCCGCTGAAGGCGGGGGGTCTCCCGCTCCCGCTACGACCGGCACCAGGCCACCGAAGCGGGCCGCGTCGTCCTCGATGACCGACGCCGACAACCCCGAAAGCACCCTTCCCACCGACGTGTTCGCAGCATGCATGCTCAATGATCACTGGGAGCACGCACCGTCACAGTCCCCCACCGCCTCGCTGTGTGGGGCCGGTCAGGCGGCCGGCACGGTGCCGGGCCGGTCATGCCCGTTCGCTGCCGCGTTGCTCTGATCTGTGCCCGCCTGGGTGAGGAAGACCCACGTCCCGTAGACGCCCCACGTGAGGCCGAGCAGCGAACTCGCGGCGTAGAAGCCCAGTCCGGCGGTGGAACCGGCGGTGGCGAACAGTCCGGCGGCGGCGATACCTGCCGCGAACACGACGAGCGCGACGACGAGGATGGGCCGCGCATGCTGGGACGTGCCACGGCGGGCCGCGTGGTCGAGCACCGAGAGCAGACTTGCGCTTGCTGCCGCGGCGACCAGCAGTTCGACCCCGAGCGCCCAGGTCGGCTGCGGCAGGGTGACCAGCGACGCGGTGACTGTGGTGGTCAGGAACAGGGAGACGGTTTGCGCGGCGCGGTTGCGGTATTCCTGGGAGGTGGCGACGACGTCGAAGCGGAAGGCGACGACGATGAAGGTGAGGCCGGTGAGGCCGGCGGCGCTTCCGCCGACGGTCGCGGCGAACGTGGTCCACATGGCGGTTGCTCCTGTGCGGTCTGCGCTGGGGGGACAGGTCCCGGTGCGATGAAGTGCGGCGGGCGGCGGCCGTCGCGCCGCCGCCCACTCCGCGGAACTACCTCGTTTCGACCATGGCCATCGGGTCCTCACCGTTCTCCAGGGCGTTCACCGCGTCCTTCCAGGACGGGTCGGCCGCATAGAGCTGGCTGCGCAAGTAGGCCCACACGAGAGCCCGCAGAGTCGCCACGCGCTCGGGATTCTCGTCGTCCGTCTCCGCAGCGTCGTATCCGGAGATGCCACCGAAGATGTGACCGGCGCCGTACATGGTCACCATGGTCTTGTTGCCGCCGGGGCTGGCCGAGTAGGCGTCAGCACGGTAGCTGAGCCGATTGGAGAAGTTGGGGTTGAGGTCCTGATCGCCCACGATGATCAGGCCGGTGCCTGTCATGTGCTCGAAGTCGGTGTAGTACAGCACCGGGTAGTTCGTCCTGGCCCACTCGGCGAAGTGCTCGTCGTTGCCGATGCCCGGAGCTCCGATGAGCACCCCCGCCTTGACACGGGAGTCGGAGAGGTCCTTCGGCCGGTCGTCCTCCGGGTCCAGCATCCGGGCGCCGAGGAGGAGGGAGACGGTGTTGCCGCCCAGGGAGTGTCCGACGGCGCCGACACGGTCCCTGTCGATCCGCCGTCCGGCAAGACCGGGGACGGCGGCCTCGATGTCGTCGAGGCGGTCGAGGATGGTGTGCATGTCGGTGGCGCGGTCACGCCAGAACAGGGGCGCGTCCCTCAGATCGGTGTCGCGCAGACCGAGGGCCGTCGAGTCCAGGTGGGTCGGCTGGACGACCGCGAACCCGTGGGCGGCGAAGAAGTTCGCCAGCGGCCCGTAGCCGTTGTAGGAGGACAGGAAGTTCGCCAACCCGTGCCCGTGGGACAGGAGGATGAGCGGCAGGTCGGTGCCGTTCGCGGGAATCGACACCTTGACCTCCAGCGGCACGGGCCGGCCGGGGACGTCGAGGGTGACAGGGTGGTAGGTGAGGACGGGTTGCGACGCGTTGACCGGGATGTCGGCGGCGTCGCTGTACGGGTTGCTCATCGGAGCCCTTTCGAGATCGGTGTCGACATGGCGCCTGTCGTAAGTGGCGGTAGGCAGGGAAACGGCGGTCGTGGCCGCGAGCCCCAGGGGTCGGGACGGCCGCCCGGCCTCCGGGTCGGTATGGACCGTGATCTCCGCGATGGTGCACAGAAATCGGCAGGTGTTCGTCCCGCGGTCCGACGGCGGAGGGAGGGCGACCGACTCGGCCTTCGGCTGTCGTACCTCCCTGGCCCGACGGATGCCCTTGTCCTGCCCTGAACAGTAAGATCAATCGGACAAGCCGAACTAGGGCGAAAATGACATGGCTGAGTCCGCTAGCGACGGGCATCGCAGAAGAGCACGGTTCGGAGTCGAGAGCCTGACCGTGCGCGTTGCCGACGGCGCCTTCCCGACCGTCGTGAACAGCGGGTACACCGTCAAGATCACGCACGGCGGCTCCGCACCCCCTTTTCAGTACCTCGGGCGAACCCAGGGCCCCCCTGTGCCCGGCGCGGTGACGGTGATCGAGCCCCATGAGGTCGTGAGCTGCCTCGCTCAGGACAAGGCCGCCGCTGACGGCCGGGCCCTCGTGCAACTGATGTTCATCGATGCCGCTCTCCTGCCGGTCGGCACAGGCCGGCCGCGCTTCCACGCGGTGGCCTACGCAGACCGCGGCCTCTTCAACGGCATCGCTGCGCTGCACAGGGGTTTGGCGGACGGCGAGGACGGCTTGGACCTCGAGTCCTCGCTGATCCTCCTGCTGAACAGCCTGCTCGCCAGGCATGCGGATGCTCCCGGCACAGCGAGTCCGGCACTTCGGCCTCGCGCGCTTCGTCAAGTGCGGGAGATGCTCCACAGCCAACTGGACTCCAACATCGCGCTCGACGACCTCGCGGCAGTCGCCGGTTGCAGCAAACGCCACTTGATCAGAAGTTTCCGGCAGGCTTACGGGGTTCCACCGCACCATTACCGGACCCTGCTGCGCCTGGCACGCGCCAAGTCCATGCTGGCAGCGGGACGATCCGTGGCAGAGACCGCCGCCGAGCTTGGTTACTGTGACCAGAGCCAGCTCAACCGGCACTTCCGGCGGGAGTTCGGCATGAGCGCAGGTGGCTATGCCAGGACCGTGCGGTAGACCTCCGACGTCTTGGCTCACCTGCCACCTCGCCGGCCCCCATGGGCAACGTCGACCGGGGGCTGCCTGTGGTGGGCGGCCGCCTCGCACACCGGCTGATCCCGAGGCGACGGCTCGCAGAAGGCGCCGCCGACGTTGCGGCACCGGAGTGAGGGAGGAATCGCCCGCGCCGGTCACGGGTAGTCCCGTATCCATGAAACTGGCGTTCTCCACTCTCGGCGTCCCCGGCCTCCCTCTCCCCGAGGTGACGGCCCTGGCGACCGCGCACGGCTACCACGGTGTCGAGCTGCGCGCCCACCCCGAGGAGCCCGTCCACACGGGCCTCACCGCCGAGCAGCGGGCGGACGTGGCCGCCGAGTTCAAGGCGGCCGGGGTCGACGTCCTGGGGGTGGCCGGATACGCCCGGGTGGCCGCCCCCGGCGACGACGAGCCGGTGCTCACCGAGGTGCGGGCGCTGCTCGACCTCGCCCGCGACATCGGCGCCCCGTTCGTCCGGGTCTTCCCCGGCGGCGGCGACGAGCAGAGCGCCGAGGAGGCGGACGCGACGGCCGCCCGGCGGCTGGGCACGGCCGCGGAGTACGCGGCCGACCGGGGCGTACGGATCCTGCTGGAGACCCACGACTCGCACCGCACCGGCGCGGACGCCATGCGGGTGCTGGGGCTGGTGGGGCACCGGCAGGTGGGCGCGCTGTGGGACGTGATGCACACGTGGCTGGGCGGCGAGCAGCCGGTGGACACCTTCGCCGCGCTGTCGCCGCACCTGGGGTACGTCCAGGTGAAGGACATCGCCTCGACGCAGGACACGACGCCGCTGGCGCTGGGGGCCGGGGTGCTGCCGTTGACCGACGTCGTCGAGGTGCTCTCCCGGAACGGCTGGGACGGGTGGCTGTGCTGGGAGTACGAGAAGCGGTGGTACGCCGACGCCGCGCCGCTGCCCGGCCTCCTCGCCCCCGGCCACGAGCACCTGGCGCGCCTGCTGAACGAATCGGCCTGACGGCCACGGGCGGCCCGCCGACGGCGTGCCGGCCGGGCGGGCGTGCTGCTTTGCTTGCGTGCGTGCGTGCGTGCGTGCGGCGGGGAAAACGACTGGCCTGGGCCGCGGGCGGGCGGATAACGTCCCCGCCGTGCCTCAGCCTGCCCTCCGCCGCCCTGTCATGCCCTCGTGAGCGTGTCCCGCACGTTCCTCGACGTGCGTCCGCTGCGTACCTCACGCGTCTTCCGACGGCTGCTGATCGGGCGGACCGTGTCCGTGCTCGGCAGCTTCATGACCATGGTCACCGTCATGTACCAGGTCTGGGAGATGACGCACAGCGCGGCCTGGAGCGGTGCGGTGGGTCTCGCGCAGGCCCTGCCGCTGGTGTGCTTCGGCCTGTTCGCCGGGGCCTGGGTGGACCGGGGCGACCGGCGCCGGATCTACCTGGCCGCGACGGTCGGCCAGGCGGTGTGCTCGCTGCTGCTGGCGGTGCAGGGGTTCACCGGACACGTGCCGGTGGCCGGTGTGCTGGCTCTGGTGGCCGCCCAGTCCGCCTGCGCGGCGGTGGGCGGTCCGGCGGCCGGCGTGTTCGTGCCCCGGGTGCTGCCCAAGGAGCAGGTGGCTTCCGGCCTGGCCCTCTACCAGGTCACCGCCCAGTCGATGATGCTGATCGGCCCCGCGCTCGGCGGGCTGATGCTCGGCTGGTTCGGCCTGGGCGTCTGCTACCTGCTGGACGCGCTGAGCTTCCTCATCGCCTTCTACGGCGCGTTCGGTCTGCCCGCGCTGCCGCCCGAGGGTGAGCCGTCGCGGACCGGTGTGCAGGGTGTGCTGGACGGGCTGCGCTTCCTGGCCGGCCACCGGGTGGTGAGGGGCGCGCTGGTCACCGACCTGGCGGCCACCGTGCTGTCCATGCCGGCCAGCCTCTTCCCGCTGATCAACGAGGAGCGGTTCGGTGGTGACCCGCGCACACTGGGTCTTTTCACGTCGGCGATCGCGATCGGCGGGGTGACGGCGTCGGCGCTGTCCGGGACGGTGACCCACCTGAACCGTCCGGGCCTGGTGATGCTGTGCGGCGCCGGCGTCTGGGGGGCCGCGCTGGCCGCGTTCGGCATGATGAGCAGCCCCTGGGCGGGGCTCGGCCTGCTGGTCCTGGCCGGGGCGGCCGACGCCCTCTCGGTGCTCTCACGCACCACGATCGTGCAGACCCGCACGCCCGACGCCCTGCTGGGCCGGGTCACCGCCGCCGAGCAGATCGTCGGACAGGCCGGCCCGCACCTGGGCAACATGCGGGCGGGGCTGGTGGCGGGGGCGACCTCCGGTGCGACGGCGCTGGTGTCGGGCGGGCTGCTGTGCCTGCTCGCGGTGGCCTGGGTCGCCACGAGCACACGCGAACTACGCGGCGGCGTCCCCGCCCTGGAGTCGCCCTGACCGCACCCCCGACCGGGACGCGCCGGTGCGCGGACCCGCAGGGGTCCGCGCCGGGCGGGGCGGGCCGGGACGCGCCGTCGGCTCCAGCGCCCCCGCCGCACACACCGCCACCGCGCCCCGGTGCCCCCGCACCCTCGCGCCTTCACTCCCGCGCACCGGAACCGTCCGCCCGCGCCGCGAGGCACGCGTCACGCGCGGAGCGCAGCTCCCGACCCCTGCGCCGGCTCCGGCGGCTCCCCCGGCAGGGCCCCCTCGGAGTGGGCCCCGGCGGGCCGTGCGGGGTCCGTGACGGGCTCCGTGGCGGCCTCCGCCGGGGTGCCCTTCGCCGGGGTGCCCCCCGCCGTCCCGCCGCGGCTCAGCGACGTCAGCGCCACCCCGCCCACCAGCAGCGCCGCCGCGCACCACCGCAGCGGGGTGACGGACTCACCCAGGAACAGGGCCGCCGACGTCATGCCGAAGACCGGGACCAGGAGGGAGAACGGGGCGACCGTGGAGGCGGGGTGGCGGTGCAGGAGCCAGCCCCAGGCGCCGAAGCCGAACACCGTGGCGCCCCAGGCGACGTACAGGACCGTGGCCCCGCCGGACCAGTCCAGGGAGCGCAGCGCGGCCAGGTCCGCCGACGGGCCCTCGAGGAGCAAAGAGAGGGCGAGCAGCGGCAGCACCGGGACCGTGCTGACCCAGATCATGAAGTTCAGGGCGTCGGGGGGCGACGCCCGGCGGGTGAGGATGTTGGAGACGCCCCAGCAGGCCGCCGCCGCGACGACGAGGGCGAAACCGGTCAACGGGCCCGAGGCGCCCTCGTCGACCGCCGCCACGCCGATGCCGGCCAGCGCCACCGCCATCCCCAGCAGCCGTACGCGGGTGGGGCGTTCACCGAGGAGGGCGAACGCGAACAGGGCCGTGAACACCGCCTGGACCTGGAGCACCAGGGAGGACAGCCCGCCCGGCATCCCGGTGTCCATGCCGATGAACAGCAGCCCGAACTTGGCCACCCCGAGCGCCAGTCCGACCCCCACGATCCACTTCCACGCCACCTTGGGCGGCCCGACGAGGAACACGGCGGGCAGGGCCGCGACCAGGAAGCGCAGCGCGGAGAAGAGCAGCGGCGGGAAGTGGTCGAGCCCGACCTCGATGACGGTGAAGTTCACTCCCCACACGGCGGCGACGAGGACGGCGAGGAGGACGTGTGACGGTCGCATACGTCGAGGATCACCGGTGACGACACTTCAGCACCAGCGACGATTCCTGCATGGTTGGATGAAGCGTCGCTAACCGATCGGGGAGCCGCCGTCATGCTCGACCTCCAGCGTCTGCGCGCCCTGCACGCCGTGTCGGTGCACGGCACCGTCGGCGCCGCCGCCACCGCGCTCGGCTACACCTCGTCGGCCGTGTCGCAGCAGATCGCCAAGCTGGAGCGGGAGACGCGGACCGTGCTGCTGGAGCGGGAGGGCCGGGGCGTCCGGCTGACCGACGAGGCGCACCAACTGGTCCGCGCCGCACGCGAACTGATCGCCATCGTGGAGCGGGCGGAGACGGAGCTGGAGGAGCGGCGCGGGGTGCCGGCCGGGCGGCTGACCGTCGCGGCGTTCGCGTCCGCCGCGCGCGGGCTGATGCCTCCCGTGCTGGCCGACCTGGCCCGCCGGCACCCCGCGCTCGACACCCGGCTCACCGAGGTGGACCCGCACCTGTCCGTGGACCTGGTCGCCAAGGGCGCGGTCGACCTGGTGGTCGCGCACGACTGGGACATCGCGCCGCTGCCCGCCCCGGCGGGTGTGGAGCAGACGGTGGTCGGGGACGACCTGTGCGATCTGCTGGTGCCCGAGGGGCACCGGTTCGCGGGGCGGGCGGCGGTGCGGCGCGAGGAACTGGGCGGGGAGCGGTGGATCTGCCAGCCGCCGGGGCGGGTCTGCCACGAGTGGCTGGTGCGGACGCTGCGGGCGGCCGGGCACGAGCCGGACATCGTGCACCAGGCCGACGAGAACCCCACCCTGGTCGCCCTGGTCGCGGCCGGCCTGGGCATCGCGCTGATCCCCCGGCTGGGGCGCGGTCCGCTGCCCGCCGGCGTGGTGGAGGTGCCGCTCGACCCGCTGCCCGTACGGCGGCTGTACGCGCTGTGGCGCACGGGCGCGGCCCGCCGCCCCGCCATCGCGGAGACCGTCCGCACGCTGGTCGCGCACTGGCCCGCCGTGTCGGCCCACGGGCCGCGCTGACCGCGCCGGTCCCGAACCGGCGGAGTCCGGTCCCGTCGGGGAACCCGCGGCCGCCCTCGTACGTCCCAGGGGCAGGCTGCCGGACGAGTCCCCCCGGGGTGGTCGCGCCGCGACCGCTGACCCCCCTCAGCACCGCACCCCGGCCCGGTGGCCCGCCGTCGTCGGCGCCGCCCCCCTCCCGCCGCGCCGACGACGGCCCTTCCGTTTGCTGCACATGCCCTTGACTGGCAGAAACTTCCCGGATATTGGTGACCTCCTGGCAGTTTCCTTCAGCGGATCCCCGGCCCCCCGCGGATCACCTCCCAAAGGAGCGCACGTGCCCGACAGCAGCCCCGGCACCGGCAGCACGGCAAGCACCGCCCGTCCGTCCAGACGTACCGTCCTCGCCGCGACGGCGGGCGTCACCTCCGTCCTGGCGGCCGGCGGCACCGTCCACGCGGCCACCGGCACGCACCGCCCCGACGACCGAAAGCTGCGCGCCCTCATCTCCCGTATGACGCTGGAGGAGAAGGTCGGCCAGCTGTTCGTGATGCGGGTCTACGGCCACTCCGCCACCGAACCGGACCAGGCCGACATCGACGCCAACCTCGACGAGATCGGGGTGCGTACGGCCGCCGAGCTGGTCGCCAAGTACCGGGTCGGCGGCATCATCTACTTCGCCTGGGCGCACAACACCCGCGACCCGCACCAGATCGCCGACCTGTCCAACGGCATCCAGAAGGCCTCCCTGGGGCTCCCGCGCGGTCTGCCCGTGCTGATCTCCACCGACCAGGAGCACGGCATCGTGGCCCGCGTGGGCGAGCCCGCGACGCTGCTGCCGGGCGCGATGAACGTCGGCGCGGGCGGCTCCCGCTCCGACGCGCGCAACCTGGGCCGGATCGCCGGACGGGAGTTGCACGCCCTGGGCATCCGGCAGAACTACTCCCCCGTGGCCGACGTGAACGTCAACCCGGCCAACCCCGTCATCGGCGTCCGCTCCTTCGGCTCCGACCCCGCGTCCGTCGCCGGGCTCGTCGCGGCCGAGGTGAAGGGCTACCAGTCGGCCGGAGTGGCGGCCACGGCCAAGCACTTCCCCGGGCACGGCGACACGGTCACCGACAGCCACGAGGCGCTTCCGTGGATCCACCACACCCGCGAGGAGTGGGAGGAGCTGGACGCGCCGCCGTTCCGTGCGGCGGTCGCCGCGGGCATCGACTCCATCATGACCGCGCACATCGTCGTGCCCGCGCTCGACCCGTCGGAGGACCCGGCCACCCTCTCCCGCCCGATCCTCACCGGGATCCTGCGCGAGGAACTGGGCTACGACGGCGTCGTGGTGACCGACTCCCTCGGCATGGAGGGGGTGCGCACCAAGTACGGTGACGACCGGGTGCCGGTGCTGGCGCTCCAGGCCGGCGTGGACCAGCTGCTCAACCCGCCGTCCCTGGACGTCGCGTGGAACGCGGTCCTGCGGGCCGTGCGGGAAGGGGAGCTGACGGAGTCCCGGCTCGACGAATCGATCCTGCGTGTGCTGCGGCTGAAGGCCCGCCTGGGCCTGTTCGACGACCCGTACGTCAGCCACGCGGGCGTCGACCGCACCGTCGGCACCCGGGCGCACCTGGCCGCAGCCGACCGGATCGCCGAGCACGGCACGACCCTGCTGGTGAATGAGGGCGGGCTGCTGCCGCTGTCCCGCCGCCGCACGCCCAAGGTGCTGGTGGTCGGCGCCGACCCGGCCTCCCCCTCCGGCACCACGGGCCCGCCCACCGGGGTGCTCGCGGACGCCCTGACGGAGCTGGGCTTCACCGCGACCGCCCTGTCCACCGGCACGGCTCCCTCCGCGGCGACGATCGCCAAGGCCGTGACGGCCGCCGGGGACGTGGACGCGGTGGTCGTCGGGACGTACAACGTCACCGCGGCCAGCAGCCAGAAGACGCTCGTCGAGCAGCTGCTGGCGACCGGGAAGCCGGTCGTCGCGGTGGCGATCCGCAACCCGTACGACGTGGCCCACCTGCCCGGCGTGAAGGCGTTCCTCGCGTCGTACTCCTGGACCGACGTCGAGGTGCGCGCGGCGGCCCGCGCGATCGCCGGCAAGGTCCGCCCGCGCGGCACGCTGCCGGTGCCGGTGCAACGCGCGGACGACCCGGCCACGGCGCTCTACCCGGTCGGGTACGGGCTGACGTACTAACAGCCGCGAACGCCACCTCACCCTCGCACCGGCAGGCGGCCGGTGCGAGGGTGACGTGCGCCGGCTCCGGAGCGGTTCGACGAGGTCCACGACCGGGCAGGGCAGGAGCTCCGCGGCTCGCACGCACACCCCGTTATCTTTTTCGCGGTCCTGCAAGAGGGCCGCTGGCCTCCGGGCCCGGCATGACTGTTGCCCCCTGTCGATGGGATGACCTGGGGGGTGGTGTCACCGGGTCCGAGGGGTGCCGTCGGAGACGCTGATCAGAGGTCCGACCACCGCCCGGCCGGGCGCAATGTCCGGCCGCTCGCGGGCGGCAGGTCTGCATAACGTGGATGCGCGAGAACGGCTCCCGTCCTTGGGGCCGGCACGCATCGACACGGGTGGGGGCACGGTGATCNCTGCTCACCTACGACCGTCGGGTGATGAAGCCCGACGTGCCGAGGGTGCGGGCCGCACAGCGGGACCTGATCCGGGACGCCTCCCGGGCCCGCCCCGCGGGCTGCCCGGCCGCCGAATGACCGGCTCCGGCGGTGGGGGGCGCCCGTCCGGGTGGCGTGCGTCCGGGTGGCGTCCGTCGCCCCGCCGGACGGGCGTGACGCCGCCGTAGCCCTCGCTGTCACTGACGTCTCCGCCCCTTCTGCCGTAGTGGCAGAAGGGGCGGAGACGTCACATGCTGTTAACTATGTGTAGCCAGATCGTACTTGACCGTAATCGGCCGGGAGCGATTGACTGCTGATCCGTTCCCGACGTCGACGCGAGGCCGTTCATGACCGCTGACCCGCTCGCCCCCCTGGACCTGGCGTTCTGGAACATCGAGTCCGCCGGGCATCCGATGCACCTCGCGGCGCTCGGAGTCTTCACGGCCGGATCGCCCTCCGCGGCCGCCCACGCGACGGACCTGCTGGCCGCCCGGGCGGCCGCCGTCCCCGGACTGCGCATGCGTATCCGGGACACCTGGGAGCCGCTCGGCCTGCGGCGGTCGCTGTCCGCGCCGAGCCGCACCTGGCCGGCCACCGGCGAACCGCTGACGGCCGCGCTGCGCAGGCCGCTCGCCTCCGCCGTGCGCCGCTCCCTCGCCTTCGGCGGCGCCACCCGCGAACCCGACCCCGGCTTCGACCCGCTGAACCACGTCCGGCTGCACCCGGCGACGGCCGACTTCCACGCCGCCGCCGGCGAGCTGATGGGACACCCGCTGGAGCGCACCCGGCCGCCTTGGGAGGCGCATGTGCTGCCGGGGGAGGACGGCGCCCGCTTCGCCGTCCTGTTCAAGTTCCACCACGCCCTCGCCGACGGCCTGCGCGCCCTCACCCTGGCCGCCGCGCTGATGGACCCGATGGACCTGCCCACGCCCCGCCCCCGCCCCGCGGAACCGCCCCGCGGACTCGTCCCCGACGTGCGTGAGGTGCCCGGCCTGGTGCGCGAGGCCTTCGCCGACGCGGGCAGGGCCCTGGACATCGGCGCCGCCGTCGCCAGGTCCACCCTCGACATGCGCTCCTCGCCCGCGCTGACCTGCGCGCCCAGCGGCACCCGCCGCACCGCCGGTGTCGTCGTCGACATCGACGACGTGCACCGCATCCGCAAGAGCGCGGGCGGCACGGTCAACGACGTCCTCATCGCGGTCGTCGCCGGCGCGCTGCGCCGCTGGCTCGACGCACGCGGCGACGGCAGCGACGGCGTCGCCCCGCGCGCCCTCGTCCCCGTCTCCCGCCGCCGCCCGCGCACCGCCCACCCACAGGGCAACCGGCTGTCCGGGTACTTGATACAGCTCCCGGTCGACGAGCGGGACCCGCTCGCCCGGCTCAGCCGGGTACGCACCGCCATGGACCGCAACAAGGAGGCGGGCCCGCACCGCGGCGCGGGCGCCGTCGCCCTGCTCGCCGAACACGTGCCGCCGCTCGGTCACCGGCTCGGCGGGCCGCTGCTCGGCCAGGCGGCCCGGCTCTGGTTCGACGTCCTGGTCACCAGCGTGCCGCTGCCCGGCTTCGGCCTGCGGCTCGGCGGCGACCCGCTCGGCGCCGTGTTCCCGCTCGCCCCGCTGGCCCCCGGCCACTCCCTGGCGGTCGCCGTCTCCACCTACCGCGGACGCGTCCACTACGGCCTGGTCGCCGACGGTGCGGCGGTCGAGGACCTCGACCGGCTGGCCCGCGCGGTGACCGAGGAGGTGTCGGCACTCACCGTGGCCTGCGCTCACTGAGCGCAGCGGTTTTGGTGCTGCGGCCCGGCGCTCCGTAAAATCCCCCGTTCGACAGCGGACGCGAACGGAGCGCCGCGCGAACCGAAGCGGGAACGGCAGCGGCGATGACGGTGACACAGGACGGCCCCGGGACCACGGACGAGGTGGCGTACGGGCCGGGCATCGACCCGGAGCGGCTGGCCGTCTGCCTGAGCGTGCTCGAGGAACTCGACAGCATCGACGTCGACCACCCGGACGCGATCGCGGTCCGCCGGGCCACCTCGCACATCTACCGCACGGTCAAGCAGCGCCGCCGCCAGGAGCGCCGGGCCGCCAAGACCGCGCACGACAAGGCGGTCACCGAGGCCACCGCCACCGGCTCCGCCGAGCGCATCGACGACGAGACCGAGGGCATCCTGCCCTCCTCCCGCGTCGAGCAGGGCCGGATCGCGGGGATACTCCAGCGCCCCCGCTCCTGCTACGTGTGCAAGACCCGCTACGTCGAGGTCGACTACTTCTACCACCAGCTCTGCCCGACGTGTGCCGACGAGAACCGGACGCGGCGCGAGGCCCGCGCCGACCTCACCGGCAAGCGGGCGCTGCTCACCGGCGGGCGCGCCAAGATCGGCATGTACATCGCGCTGCGGCTGCTGCGCGACGGCGCCCACACCACGATCACCACGCGCTTCCCCAAGGACGCCATCCGCCGGTTCAAGGCCATGGACGACTCCGGGGACTGGATGCACCGTCTGGAGGTCGTCGGGATCGACCTGCGCGACCCGGGCCAGGCCGTCGCGCTCGCCGACCAGGTCGCCGAGCAGGGGCCGCTCGACATCCTGATCAACAACGCCACCCAGACCGTGCGCCGGCTGCCCTCCGCGTACGCCGCGCTCGTCGAGGGTGAGAGCGCCCCGCTGCCGGCCGGTGAGCTGCCCGCCCACCACGTCATCGGCGCCTTCAACTCGGGCGCGGTCGACGGGCTGACCGCGCTGCCCGCCGGGGTCGGCGGCCTCGACGCCCAGGCGGTGGCCGACCTCGCCCTGGTCGCGGGCAACGCCAGCGTCGAGCGGCACCGCGACGGTACCGCCATCGACGCGGGCGGTCTGGTGCCGGACGTCGTCGACTCCAACACCTGGGTGCAGACCATCGAGCAGATCTCCCCGGTGGAGCTGCTGGAGACCCAGCTGTGCAACTACACGGCGCCGTTCATCCTGATCAGCAAGCTGCGCCCGGCGATGGCCGAGGCGGCCCGCCGCTCGTCCTCGAAGCGCGCCTACGTCGTCAACGTCTCCGCGATGGAGGGCGTGTTCGCCCGCGGCTACAAGGGCGCCGGCCACCCCAACACCAACGCGGCAAAGGCGGCCATGAACATGGTGACGCGGACCAGCGCGCAGGAGATGTTCGACGCCGACCGCATCCTGATGACCTCGGTCGACACGGGCTGGATCACCGACGAGCGCCCGCACTTCGACAAGCTGCGCCTCGCCGAGGAGGGCTTCCACGCCCCGCTCGACCTGGTCGACGGCGCGGCCCGGGTGTACGACCCGGTCGTGCGCGGCGAGGCGGGCGAGGACCTGTACGGGGTGTTCCTGAAGGACTACGCGCCCGGCCGCTGGTGACCCGCGCGGACGGCCGGGGACTGCCGAACGGCGCCCCGGCCGTCCGGACTTGTCCGGCACATCGGCACTCGTGTACTCCGATCGAGTGAGCTTCTTTGTGCAGTCTGTCACGACGTGCCCGGAAATAGCCCCTGATGATGGGCGATCCGTCATGTGATTGTTACAGCCAGTTTCCAGCCCCATCGAGCAGGGGGCCGCTCATTTGGTTAATCTGAGTCGGACGGACAGCAGCAAGGGTCCTACCCGCACCCACGATCCGTCATGGGACCGCCGGTTCACCACGGCCTGCTCTCCCTCGAACGACCGGCGCCACCGCGTCCGACGGCATTGGACACAGACCCGATCGGACGGCGTGCGCAGGCACAGGGCCGACGCAGTACGTCCCGAGGGTGACCGACACATAAGGAGTGCGCGGTGACACCGGAGCAGACGAAACTCGAACAGCGCCCCGACGAACGCACGCAGCGTTCCGGCCGCCGGCCGGGGGAACTGGGAAGCCTCGACGTGTGGGCCCGCTCGGCCCCGATCCGCCTCGCCGGCTACGAGGAGGACCTCGCCGAGCCGCACATCCTCCCCAGCGTCGACTGACACACCCCATCCCCGCACCCGCACCCGCACCCCCGTCCGCGGGCGTGCCAGACTCGCGTCCATGCTGATCAGGGAAGCGAGCCCCGACGACTGGCCGCGCATCTGGCCGTTCTGGCACCGCATCGTCGCCGCGGGCGAGACCTACACCTGGGACCCGGGCACCTCCGAGGAGGCAGCCCGGGCCCTGTGGATGAGCCCCGCGAAGCAGGTGTACGTCGTCGAGGACGACGCCCAGGCCGTCGTCGCCTCCGCCTACCTCACCCCCAACTACGGCGGACCCGCCCGGGACGTCGCCAACGCCGGCTTCATGGTCGACCCCGACCACGCCGGCCGGGGCGTCGGACGGCTCCTCGCCGAGCACGTGCTGGCCGCGGCGCGCGACGCCGGCTACCGGGGCATGGTGTTCAACGCCGTCGTCGAGACCAACCCCGCCGTGGCACTGTGGACCTCGCTAGGGTTCACCGTCCTCGGTACGGTCCCCGAGGCGTTCGGCCACCCCCGGCACGGCCGCGTGGGGCTGCACATCATGTACCGGCCGCTGTGACCGGACCCCGTCAGGGGCGGACGTACGGCCGGGTCATGATCTCCATGTTGTGGCCGTCCGGGTCGTCGAAGTAGGCGCCCCGGCCGCCGAAGAGCGTGTTCACCCGGCCCGGTTCGGTGTGCGGCGGGTCGGCGTAGTACGTCACCCCGGCCGCCTCCAGGCGCGCGATCATCGCGTCGAACCGCTCGTCGGGCACCAGGAACGCGTAGTGCTGGGACTGCACGGGTTCGTCCCGCTTCTCGTAGTAGTCGAGGGTCACGCCGTTGCCCAGGTCGACCGGGAGGAACGGGCCGAACGGCGCCCCCACCTCCAGCCCCAGGATCCCCGCGAGGAACTCGGCGGAGCGCCTGCGGTCACGGGCGTAGACGGCGGTGTGGTTCAACTGGACGTGCGGTGCTGTGGACATGGCTGTCTCTCGTCTCCGGGGTCGGTTCGTCGCTCCCCGCCGGCGTGGAGCGCGGCGGGCGGAAGGAACGACCGACGGCGGAGGCGCCCGCGCCCGCCCCGGACTCACTCCGGAGCCGGGAGCACCGTTCTCGTAAGGCCTGAGGCCGACCCGGCAGTCACGGGGCCGACACTAGTTCCGCAACACCGTTCGCGGCAACGGGAATCGGGCTGAGGGGCCGTTCACCCCTGGCCGGGCGGGGGCGTGTCGGGGCCGTGGCGCGTGGTCGACTCGTCCTCCTGGGCGAGCCGGCGCAGGGCCATCAGCGCCGGCTCCAGCAGGAAGGTCAGCAGGACGGCCTGCTCGGCCTTCTCCAGCGGGTCCGTGACCGTCTCGAGGCGGTCCAGGTCGTACCGGGCGGTGCGCGCGGCCAGTTCGGCGTAGGGGAGGAGCGCCCGCCAGTCGTAGTCGACGCCCAGGCCGCGCAGCGTCCGCAGGGTCTGGTCGACGACCTGCCGGGCGGGGTTGTGCTCCGACACCGACCAGCCCATCGCATCGACCAGGGCCGCGGCCTCCGGGCTCGGACCGGGCGTCCCGTCGTCCGCCCGCGCCTCCGGCCGGCCCGCCTCGGACGGCCAGATACCGAAGACGATGCCCAGCAGCCGGTGCGTGTCGTCACCGTGGGTGGAGACGGCGTCCAGCACCTGCTTGGCCGAGGCCACGGACAGCCCGCGCACACCGGTCAGCGCGCGGATCAGGCGCAGCCTCCGCAGGTGGGACTCGTCGTACTCGGCCTGGGTCGCCGCCGTGGCGCGGCCGGGCGGCAGCAGTCCCTCGCGCAGGTAGTACTTGATCGTCGCGTTGGGCACCCCGCTGCGGCGGCTCAGTTCCGAGATTCTCACGTGCGTTCCCGCAATCCTCTAGCGATTGGGTAGTGGCACTGTCTAATATAGATAGTGCTACTCACCAACTGTGGAGGCGAGACTATCGTGCCTACTCTTCCCTGGGTCACACCCAACCCGGCACGGCCCGACACGCGCGCCGTCGTCATGGCCTCCCGGTTCGAGGTGCGGTCGCTGAAGGACGTCCCGCGCTTCCTTCTGAAGTCCTTCGCCGCCTGGGGCCAGGTCCGCAAGGCGCCCGGTGCGCTCGGGGCCTCCCTGGTCGCCCGGCCGTTCAGCAGGGTCTTCCTCACCCTGTCCGCGTGGGAGAGCCGCGAGGCGCTGTACGCCTACGCACGGGCCGAACCGCACAAGAGCGTCATGACCGGCCTGCGGGCGACGATGCGGACGTCGACGTTCACCTTCTGGGAGGTGCCCGTCCAGGCGCTCCCCATCGACTGGGACGAGGCCGAACGCCGGATCGACGAGCAGGCCCGCGCCGACGCGGAGAAGCGCGGAGCCACACCCGGCGCCCACTGAACCCCAGGTCGGTGGCGGGGCGGGCGGTGGTTCGCGGGGGCCGTGAGAGGGGAGTTACCCCGGGGGTCCCTTCCCCGGGGCGGGTCCTCCGTCCGGCAGCGAACCGGCCACACCCATGGAGCGCCGTATGCATGACGACCGCACCCTGGTCGAGGCCCGCCTCAGGCGTGTGCTCGACGAGCGCATCCGTCCCGCCGTGTACCCCGACTCCGTGCCCCTGGAGGTGGCGGTGTGGCACGCACCGGGGGAGCCGGTCCCGGTCGCCGAGGGGCTGGCCGCCGACGTCGAGCCGGTGACCGTCGGCACCCGCTGGGGCGCGCCCTGGGGCACCAGCTGGTTCCGGGTGACCGGGACCGTGCCCGAGGCGTGGGCCGGACGGACCGTCGAGGCGGTCCTCGACCTCGGCTTCGACGAGAACATGCCCGGCTTCCAGTGCGAGGGACTGGTCTACCGTCCCGACGGCACCCCCGTGAAGGGCCTCAACCCCCGCAACCAGTGGGTGCGGATCGGGGCGCCCGTCCAGGGCATGGAGGAGGTGCGTCTGCACATCGAGGCCGCCTCCAACCCCGTGATCATGGGCTACCGCCCCTTCGCACCGACATCGCTGGGAGACCGGGAGACCGCGGGCGGCGCACCGCAGTACACCCTGGCCCGCACGGACCTCGCCGTCCTCGACGAGACCGTGTGGGACCTGGTGACCGACCTGGAGGTGCTCGGCGAGCTGATGGCCGAGCTGCCGGTCGACTCGCCCCGCCGCTGGGACATCCTCCGCGCCGTCGAACACGCCCTGGACGCGGTCGACCTCCAGGACGTCAACGGCACGGCGCGGCGGGCCCGTTCACGGCTCACCGAGGTACTGGCAGCTCCCGCCGTGCCGTCCGCGCACCGGATCAGCGCGGTCGGGCACGCGCACATCGATTCGGCGTGGCTGTGGCCGCTGCGCGAGACCGTACGCAAGGTCGCCCGCACCGCCGCCAACATGACCGCGCTCCTCGACGACGAGCCCGACTTCGTCTTCGCCATGTCGCAGGCCCAGCAGTGGGCCTGGGTGAAGGAGCACCGGCCCGAGGTGTGGGCGCGGGTGAAGAAGGCCGTGGCGGACGGGCGGTTCGTGCCGGCCGGCGGCATGTGGGTGGAGTCCGACACCAACATGCCCGGATCGGAGGCGATGGCCCGGCAGTTCGTGTACGGGAAGCGGTTCTTCCTCGACGAGTTCGGCGTCGAGAACGACGAGGCGTGGCTGCCGGACACCTTCGGCTTCGCCGCAGGCCTGCCTCAGATCATCAAGGCGGCCGGCTCGAAGTACCTGCTCACGCAGAAGATCTCCTGGTCCCGCACCAACAGCTTCCCGCACCACACCTTTCGCTGGGAGGGCATCGACGGCACCCGGATCTTCACCCACTTCCCGCCCGTCGACACCTACAACTGCTCCCTGCGCGGCGCCGAGATCGCCCACGCCGTACGCAACTTCAAGGACAAGGGGGCCGCCCGGCACTCCCTCGCACCGACCGGCTGGGGCGACGGGGGTGGCGGCACCACCCGTGAGATGGTCGCCAAGGCCGCCCGGCTCCGCGACCTGGAGGGGTCGGCCACGGTGACCTGGGAGACCCCCGCCGCGTTCTTCGCGAAGGCCGAGGCGGAGAACCCCGAACCGCCCGTGTGGGTCGGCGAGCTGTACCTCGAACTGCATCGTGCCACCCTCACCAGCCAGGCCGGCACCAAGCAGGGCAACCGCCGCAGCGAGCACCTGCTCCGGGAGGCCGAGCTGTGGGCCGCCACGGCCGCCGTGCGCACCGGCTTCCCCTACCCGTACGAGGACCTGGACCGGATCTGGAAGACGGTGCTGCTGCACCAGTTCCACGACATCCTGCCCGGCTCCTCCATCGCGTGGGTGCACCGCGAGGCCCGCGCCACCTACGCCCGGATCGCGGACGAACTGAACGGCATCGTCGACGCCGCCCAGCGCGCCCTGGCCGGCGAGGGCACGCTCCCGCTGGTCTTCAACGCGGCCCCGCACCCCCGCTCAGGCGTCCCGGCGGGCGGCGCGCGCCCGGCCGAGGCCACGGGCCGGACGACCCGCGAGGACCGCCCCGGCGGCGGACACGTCCTGGACAACGGCCTGCTCCGGGTCGCCGTCGACGCCCGGGGCCTGGTGGACTCCGTCCACGACGTCGAGGCCGACCGCGAGACCGTCGCCCCCGGACGGCCCGGCAACCTGCTCCAGCTCCACCACGACCTGCCGAACATGTGGGACGCCTGGGACGTCGACGCGTTCTACCGCAACACCGTCACCGACCTGACCGACGCGGACGAGGTCACCCCCGGCGACGACGGCGCCTCGGTGCGGATCGTCCGCACCTTCGGCGACTCCCGGGTGACGCAGGTGCTGTCGCTGCCGCCGGGGGAGAAGCGCCTGGTGGTGGACACCGAGGTCGACTGGCACGAGACGGAGAAGTTCCTCAAGCTCGCCTTCCCCCTCGACCTGCACGCCGACCGCTACGCCTCCGAGACGCAGTTCGGGCACTTCCACCGCCCCACCCACACCAACACCTCCTGGGAGGCCGCCAAGTTCGAGGCGTGCAACCACCGCTTCGTGCATCTCCAGGAGCCGGACTGGGGCGTCGCGGTCGTCAACGACGGCACGTACGGCCACGATGTGACGCGCACGGTCCGCGCCGACGGCGGCACCACCACCACGGTCCGGGTCTCCCTGCTGCGCGCCCCGCGCTTCCCCGACCCCGAGACCGACCAGGGAGTGCACCGCTTCCGGCACGCGCTGGTCCCCGGGGCGTCCGTCGGGGACGCGGTACGCGAGGGCTGGCGGGTCAACCTGCCCGAGCGGCGGCTCACCGGGGCCGGCGAGGTGGCGCCCCTGGTGACCGTCGACCGGGACTCCGTCGTGGTCACGGCGGTGAAGCTGGCCGACGACGGCAGCGGCGACGTCGTGGTCCGCTTCCACGAGGCGCACGGCGCCCGCGCGCGGGCCACGCTCACCGCCGCCTTCCCGGTCGCCGGCGTGGAGGTCACCGACCTGCTGGAACGCCCCCTCGCGGACCCGCCCCCGCCCGCCGTGGACGAGGGGCGGATCACCGTGCGGCTGCGGCCGTTCCAGCTGACGACCCTGCGGCTGAAGCGAGCCTGACCCGGGCCCGTATGCTCGGCGGCACCCCGCCCCGGTGAACCCCCCCCGTACGACAAGGAGCGACCCGGCATGAGCGACGTCGGAGCCCTCAGGGAACTCGGCCGCAGCGGCGTAGGGATCACCCCGCTGGCCCTCGGCACCGCCGGCATCGGCAACCTGTACACCGAGGTCGCCGAGGAGGACGCGTACGCGACGGTGCGTGCCGCTCTGGAGCGTGGCATCCGCCACTTCGACACCGCCCCGCACTACGGACTCGGTCTCGCCGAACGCCGCCTGGGCGCCGCCCTGCGGGACCTGCCCCGCGACGCGTACACCGTGTCCACCAAGGTGGGCCGCCGGCTCGAACCGTCCGAGGCGGGCGGCGACGACCTGGCCAACGCGTTCGCCGTGCCCGCCACCCACCGCAGGGTCTGGGACTTCAGCGCCGACGGCGTGCGCCGCTGTCTGGAGGCGAGCCTGGAACGCCTCGGTCTGGACCGCGTGGACGTCGTCTACCTGCACGACCCCGACGACCACGAGGAGCAGGCGTTCCGCGAGGGCTACCCGGCGCTGGAGAAGCTCCGCTCCGAGGGCGTCGTCCGGGCCATCGGCGCCGGCATGAACCAGACCGCGATGCTCACCCGCTTCGTCCGCGACACCGACGTCGACGTGGTGCTGTGCGCCGGCCGCCACACCCTGCTCGACGCCTCCGCCTCCGCCGACCTGCTGCCCGCCGCACGGGAACGCGGCGTGTCCGTCGTCGTCGGCGGTGCCTTCAACTCCGGCCTGCTCGCCGACCCGCGGCCCGGAGCCACGTACGACTACGCGGCGGCCCCCGCCGCCCTGCTCGAACGCGCCCTGCGGATCAAGGAGACCGCCGAGCGGCACGGCACCTCGCTGCGCGCCGCCGCCCTGGCCCACTGCGCCGCGCACCCGGCGGTCGCCGGTGTCCTGGTCGGCGCCCGCTCGGCCGCCGAGGTCCACGACGGCGCCGACCGGTTCACGGAGACCGTCCCCGCCGCCCTGTGGGACGAGCTGCGCGAAAGCGGCCTGCTGGCGTCGGCCCCGGCCGCCTGTCAGGGCTTCCGCGCGGGCCCGGTCAGCCGGGTCGGCGGCAGGAACTCGCGGACATAGGTCCGCTCCCAGCAGGCGCCCGTCTCGCGCAGCTCCCGCCAGGTGGTGAAGCGGTAGCGGAACAGGCGGGCGCGGATGTGGCGCGGCGGCTGGTCCGGGGGGAAGGGGGAGCGGCGCAGCAGCCGCAGGGTGTCCCGGTCGTTCTCCAGCAGGCGCTCCACCAGCGCGCCGAACCACGGACCGGCGTACGCGGGGGACAGGGCGGCGAACCACATCAGCCAGTCCAGCCGCAGGTGGTACGGGGCGAACTGGCGCGGCCAGCGCCGGGGGTCGCCCGGCTTGCCCTTGAACTCGTACTCGCGCCAGTCGGAGTCCCGCCGGGGCACCTCGTCGGACGTGCCCTCGACGACCACCTCGTGGCGGACCCGGCCGACGGTGCCGAACGCCCCGTAGGTGTTGACCAGGTGCAGTGGGTCGAACGACCGGTTCATCACCTGGCGGCGGGACAGCATGTTGCGCACCGGCCGCCGGCTGAGCCACAGCAGCAGCGCGGACACCGCGAGCACGACCACCACGTACCAGAGCGGGGCGTCGTCCACCGCCGGCGGATCGGACGGCAGGGACAGCACCGGCAGGGCCAGTACGACGGTGACCCAGTTCAGCCAGGCGAAGTTGCCGGAGAGCACCAGCCACAGCTGGGTGACGATCATCAGCGCGGCGGCCACCGAGGCGACCGGCTGCGGAGCGAACAGCAGGAACGGCACCACCAGCTGGGTGACGTGGTTGGCCGCCACCTCGACGCGGTGCAGCGGCTTCGGCAGACGGTGGAAGAACCAGCTCAGCGGCCCCGGCATCGGCTGGGTCTCGTGGTGGTGGTCCAGACAGGTCAGCCGGCGCCAGCACTCGTCGCCGCGCATCTTGATCAGCCCGGCCCCGAACTCCACCCGGAACAGCACCCACCGCAGCAGGAACAGCACGACCAAGGGCGGCGCCACCTCGTCGTTCCCCAGCAGGACGGCGAGGAACCCCACCTCCAGCAGCAGCGACTCCCAGCCGAAGGCGTACCAGGTCTGCCCCACGTTGACGATCGACAGGTACAGCGCCCACGGCACCAGCCACAGCAGCATCGCCGCCCACAGCGGCACCAGCGCGTCGGCGCCCGCCAGCAGGGCCGCCGACACCGCGCACCCCGCCCAGGCACAGCCGGCGAAGAAGCGGTCGGAGTAGTGCCAGTGGAAGAGGCTGGGCGAGCGGCGCAGTGGCACCCGCTCCACGAAACGCGGCACCGGCAGCATGCCCCGCTCCCCGATCAGCGCGCGGAACTGCAGTGCCGCCGTCAGGAACGCGACCAGGTACAGCGCCGCCAGCCCCTTCTGGAACACCAGCCGGCTCAGCCAGTAGTCGGACGCGCCGAACCACTCCACGTCCGCACGCTCCTTCCTCCGCCGCCCCGCCGGACTCTCGGACACCCGGCCGCCGTCGGCTCCTGGGCTCCTGTTACTCCGTACTCCGTGTGACTTCCCGTGTACCACCGGGCGGCGCGCGATACCCGCGACCCGAGGTGTCCCAGCGGTCGAAGAATCACCCGATCCCTGGCAAAGTGGCCCCATGGCTGATCGGGGAGCGAGCCCCCTGTCACTCCCGGACGACTGGCCGGAACACCCGGATCCGATCCTGGCGCTCAACCGCATGGGCAGTTTCGACTGGGAACTGGACGCCGGGGTGATGCAGATGGACGCCCAGGCGCACGAGATCTTCGACGTGCGCCCCGACGAGTACGACGACCGCCCGGAGACCCTGGGCATGCGGGTCCCGCCCGGCGAGGCGCGGCGCCTGGACTCCGTCGTGTCCCAGGCCCTCAAGTCCGGTCAGGAGAACTACGGCGCCTACTTCCGCATCCGCCGCCGGGACGGCTCCCTGCGCTGGACCCACACCCAGGGCTACATCCGTCGGGACGCGTCCGGGCGGCCCCACCGCATCATCGGCATCGTCCGCGACGCCACCCAGGAGCTGCGCGACAGCGAGGGCCGGCGTGAGCAGGCCCTCCAGGAGAGCCTGCGCCGCCAGCAGACCAACGTGGTCCAGCTGACCACCGCCGCCCTCGCCCACGCGCGGACCGTGCAGGACGTCATCGACGTCCTCAAGGACACCCACGGCCTCACCCATCTGGGCGCCACCAGTCTGGTGATGGGACTGGTCGAGGCCGGCCGGATCCGGCTCATCGCGGAGGGGCCCGCGGGCAGCTTCGTCCCCGGCACCGAGCTCACCCGGATCGACGAGCGGTACCCGATGAGCGAGGCGGTGCGCACCCTCAGCCCCCGCTTCATCGAGTCGCCGGAGGAGTTCGCCGAGCGCTACCCGGAGCTGTGGCAGGGCATCACCGGGCTGAAGATCACCTCGGCCGCCTATCTGCCGCTCATCGTGCAGGCCCGCCCCATCGGCGCGATGGGCCTGCTCTACAGCGACCGGCGCGGCTTCTCCGCCGAGGAGCGCAACATCCTGGTCGCCCTCGGCAGCAGCATCTCCCAGAGCCTGCAGCGCGCGATGTTCTACGAGCAGGAGATGGACCTCGCCCAGGGGCTGCAGCAGGCCATGCTGCCCCGCACCATCCCCAGTGTGCACGGCGCCGACCTCGCGGTGCGCTACCGCGCCGCCTCCTTCGGCGGCAGCTTCGGCCGGGACATCGGCGGCGACTGGTACGACCTGATCCCGCTGCCCGGCGGCAGCCCCACCGGCGGCGGCCGGGTCGGCGCCGTCATCGGGGACGTCCAGGGCCACGACACGCACGCCGCCGCCGTCATGGGACAGCTGCGCATCGTGCTGCGCGCCTACGCCGCCGAGGGGCACCCGCCGGCCACCGTGATGGCCCGCGCCTCGGTCTTCCTGCACGAACTCGACACCGACCGCTCGGCGACCTGCCTGTACGCCGAGGTCGACCTGTCCACCGGGGTGCTCCAGGTGGTGCGGGCCGGCCACATCGACCCCATGGTGCGGCGCGCCGACGGCACCTGCCGGCGGGTGTCCGTCCCCGGCGGGCTGCCGCTCGGTCTGTCCGCCGAGTTCGGGGGTCTCCACTACCCGGTCGGGACGATAGAGCTGGAGCCGGGCGACACCCTGGTGCTGTGCACCGACGGGCTGGTGGAACAGCCCGGCGCCGACCTCGACGACGGCGTGGAGACCCTCGCCGCGCTGATCGCCGTCGGCCCCGACGACGTGCGCGACCTCGCCGACCGGCTGATCGACGTCGCCGAGGAGCGCCGCGGCGACGACGACGTGGCGCTGCTCCTGCTGCGCCGCCGCCAGCCGGAGGGCCCGCGCTCCGGCGGGCGGCTCAAACAGCTGGTGCCGCCCGGCGACCCGCAGGCGCTGTCCGACACCCGCAGCATGATCCGCACCGCGGCCGGCGCCTGGGGGGCCCGGGACCGGGCGGACGAGATCGAGCTGGTCGCCGACGAGATGATCACCAACGTGCTGATGCACACGGAGGGGTCCGCGGCGGTGATCCTCAGCGTGCTCGACGGCACCGAGCGGCGGCTGCGGGTCGAGGTCGAGGACTCCTCCAGCGCCCTGCCGCGCCGCCGGGAGGCGGGGGAGTCGGGCGTCTCGGGACGGGGACTGCTGCTGGTCGAGACGCTGACCGACCTGTGGGGCGTGGAGGCGCGCGGCGGCGGCAAGTGCGTGTGGAGCGAGTTCGTGATGCCGAAGGACCCCGGCACGGACTGAGGACGCGGGCCGGCGGTGGCACTCTTGACGCATGCCGGAACTCCCCGAGGTCGAGGCGCTCAAGGACTTCCTCACCGAGCACCTGACCGGCCACGAGATCGTCCGGGCGCTGCCCGTGGCGATCAGCGTCCTGAAGACCTACGACCCGCCGCTCACCGCCCTCGAGGGCCGCGAGGTCACCGCCGTGCGGCGGTACGGCAAGTTCCTCGCCATGGCGACGGACGGCGGCCCTCACCTCGTCACCCATCTGGCGCGCGCGGGCTGGCTGCACTGGCGGGATCCGCTGCCCAGCGGCCCGCCCCGCCCCGGCAAGGGCCCGCTGGCGCTGCGGGTCGCGCTGGAGACCGGCGCCGGCTTCGACCTGACGGAGGCCGGCACCCAGAAGCGGCTCGCCGCGTACGTCGTGGCGGATCCCGCCGAGGTCCCGGGCGTCGCGCGGCTCGGGCCGGACCCGCTGGCCGACGACTTCGACGAACGGCGCCTGGCGGACCTGCTGTCCGGGGAGCGCCGCCGGCTCAAGGGCGCCCTGCGGGACCAGAGCCTGATCGCGGGCGTCGGCAACGCCTACAGCGACGAGGTCCTGCACGCGGCCCGCATGTCGCCGTTCAAGCTGGCCTCCTCGCTCACCCCGGAGGAGACCACCCGGCTGTACGAGGCCCTGCGCTCCACCCTCACCGACGCGGTCGAACGCTCGCGCGGGCTGGCGGCGGGCCGGCTGAAGGCGGAGAAGAAGACCGGCCTGCGGGTGCACGGCCGTACCGGTGAGCCCTGTCCGGTGTGCGGGGACACGATCCGCGAGGTGTCGTTCAGCGACTCCTCGCTGCAGTACTGCCCCACCTGCCAGACGGGGGGCAAGCCGCTGGCCGACCGGCGGCTGTCCCGGCTGCTGAAGTGAGCCGGCGCCACCGGGGTCACTCGGGGCGCAGCGTCACCAGGGTCTCGCCTTCCGTGGTGCGCACCTCGTAGCGGACGGTGTCGTCGGAGTGCAGGGTGGAGCCGCCCGGGATCGTGTTCGGGCGGGCGTCGTGGCGGGGCACGGCCCAGCTGGTCATGACGTCCTCGGAGCCGTCGCGGGCGACGCCCACGAGGACGCATTCGCGCGGTCCCGCCGCGTCCTTGACCCGCAGCTCCACGGCGCTGCCCCAGTCGCGGTCCTCGACGGTCACCTCGGCCCACACCCCGGAGAGCTCGTCGGTCGCCTCCACGGTCAGCGGGCGGGGACCGTCGTCACCCCGCGCCAGCACGAGGGCGGTGGGGGCGGACACCGCGATCACCACCGAGGCGGCCAGCGCCAGCAGCAGCCGGCGGCGCCCGGCGCGGCGCCGTCCGGCCACCTGCGCGAGCAGCCGGTCCAGCATCCGCGGCGAGGGCTGGGCCATCGGGTGGACCGGGCGCGGGGTGGCGCTGCGGTAGAGCATCAACTGACGTGTCGCGGGGCCGAATTCGGTCACCTGGACAGCGCAGCTGGGGCACTCCATGAGGTGGTCCTCGAAGCGGAAGGCCTCCGCCTCGTCCAGCACGCCGAGCGCGTAGGCGCCGACGTCGCGATGCCTCTCCAGGGACCTCATGCCGAATCCTCGTGCCGTTGGGTGCGGGTGGGGTTACTCCTTGCTCCCACCGGTACGCACCAGGCAGCCGAATCACTCAAGCCACGCACCGAATCGTGACCTAACGGTTCGGAGCCCTCGGGGCCGCGGATTGGTGGCACTTTCCGGGGCGGCCCGAAGGGTGGACGCGGGCCCTAGAAGAGGTGGATGGCGAGGTGTCCCAGGGGCAGTCCGAGCTGCCAGGCGGGCGTCCACACCTTCGGTCCCTCGTCCTCGCCGGCCGCCCCGCCGCCGGGCACCGCGTTGAGGTCGGGCGCCAGCAGCTCCGTCTCCCGCAGCCAGCGCCAGGCCTCCGCCGCCAGCTCCAGGTTCGGCTCCGGTGCGCCCGTGCCGGACGCGGCGGCGTCCGCGGCCAGGTCGTCCAGACGGCGGTGCACCCACTCCTGCCAGGGCTGGTCGTAGGCGGTCAGCGACAGCCAGGTCTCCAGCTGGGTGATGACCCGGATGCCGGACAGCTCGCCGTCGGTGTCGGACAGGAAGACGGTCAGCGCCAGCGCGTCCCGCCCGGCCCGGAACTCCACGGACGTCGGCGGCATCAGATCGCCGGTGCGCAGCAGTTCGTCGGCGATGTACTCGGCGTAGAACCAGGCCATGGGGACGGCCGGCCCGCCGTCCCCGGTGCCGTCCGTGCTCTCTCGACCTCTGTGCAGCATCCCTTCCTGCCTCCTCCGGTGCGTGCGCGTCGCCCGAACCCGGGCCCCCGGTCCGTAACACGGATGAGGACAGCCGATCCCCAACCGGGTTCGTCGGCAAGGCGCTTTACGGAGGTTTGACCCGACGGTCGGTTTCACCGCATGTCGGAGGCGTATCCGGGAAGCACCCGGCGCAGGGCGCGCAGCGCGTAGTACGCGCGGGACTTCACCGTACCGGGCGGGATCCCGAGGGCCGCCGCGGCTTCCGCCACACTCGCCCCCTGGAAGTACACGAGCACCAGGACTTCACGGTGCTCGGGAGTGAGCGTCTTCACAGCTTCCCGGACGTCGAGCGTCGCGGCGGCCCGTTCCGCGTGGTCGGAGATCACCCGGGCGTTCTCCAGCACGGCGTCGCCGACCTCGGCCGGGCGGGCCTGCCGGGCCCGCCGGGCGTCGATGGCGAGCCGCCGCGCCACGGTCAGCAGCCAGGGGCGTACGGAGTCGAAGTGCTCGGCGCGCAGGGCCTCCGGGTGCTGCCAGGCCCGTACCAGGGTCTCCTGGACCAGGTCCTCCGCGCGCTGCCGGTCCCCGTCGCAGAGCCGGAGCAGCAGCGCGAAGAGGGGCCGGCCGTGCTCCCGCTGGAGTGCGGCGAGCTCGTGCTCGGCGGTGGTCCCGTTCGTGAGTGTCATTCCGGCCGTCATGGCCGTATGGCAACGCACCCCGCCGCCGGGGGACAGGGCGCGCACAGGAGTGTGCGGCGGACGGTCGATCGCGTCGACGAACGGTTCGACGAACGGTCGAGACGGCCGTATCCGCACGCCGGACGGCCTAAAGAGCGTGTCGGAGCACCGCTCGACGAGATGAGGCTTCTTACCTGTTTATCCATAAATACGACCACAGCGGGGTGACGTGATGATCGCACGCAGCAGACAGCTGGCCCTCGTCCTGACCGCCGTCCTCGCCGCGGGCGCCGCCTGTCAGGCCGGCGACCACCGGCCGCCGCAGCAGGGGCGCCCCGCGCCCTCCGCTACGGCCCACCGCGGCTTCACCCTGGTCGCCTCCGGCGACGTGCTGCCCCACACCTCCGTCATCGAACGCGCCCAGTTCGACGCGGGCGGCACCGGTCACGACTTCCGCCCGATGCTCTCCGGCATCCGCCCCGTGGTCGCCCCGGCGGACCTGGCCCTGTGTCACATGGAGACCGTCTACGGTGCCGACGGCGACTACAGCGGCTACCCCCTCTTCAAGTCGCCGCCCGAGGTGGCCGCCGGCCTCGCCGCCACCGGCTACGACGGCTGTTCCACCGCCTCCAACCACACCCTGGACGACGGCGCGGACGGCATCCGGCGCACCCTCGACGCCCTCGACGAGGCGGGACTGCGCCACGCCGGCTCCGCCCGCACCGAACAGGAGGCCGCCACACCCACGATGCTGCGCGCCGGCGGGGCACGCGTGGCGCACCTCGCCTACACCTTCGACACCAACGGGCTCCCGCTGCCGCAGGACCGGCCCTGGGCCGTCAACCTGATCGACGAGCGGCGGATCGTCGCCGACGCCCGTGCCGCCCGCGAGGCCGGGGCGGACGTCGTGGTCGTCTCCCTGCACTGGGGCACCGAGTGGCAGGACGAGCCCGACGACCTCCAGCTCACCCTCGCCCGCTCCCTCACCGCCTCCGCCACCCGGGGCCGCCCGGACATCGACCTGATCCTCGGCACCCACGCCCACGTCCCGCAGGCGTACGAGAAGGTCAACGGCACCTGGGTGGTCTACGGCATGGGCGACCAGATCGCCGGCGAGATGACCGGCCCCGAGGGGGTGACCGACCCGCGCGGCAACCAGTCCACCCTGGGCCGCTTCACCTTCGCCCCGCCGGCCCGCCCCGGCGGACGCTGGGAGGTGACCCGCGCCGAGTTCGTCCCCCAGCTGTACGACGTCGACGCCGGCCGGGTGATCGACCTCAACGAGGCGCTGGCCGACGGCGCCGAACTGCACGCCGTCCGCGACCGCATCCGTGACGTGGTGCTCGGCCGGGGCGCCGCGAAGGACGGGCTCGTGATGGCGGGCGGGACACGGAAGGGGGACGACTGAGGCGCCGGGGCCGGGTGCGCCGGGGACGGGAGTGCGGTCGTCCGGGCGCCAGGACCGCGAGGGATGCGATGGGCGCCCCGTTCGTGTATGCGGTTCCGGCGCCGGTCCGCGTCTCACGTCACCGGCGGGTGGACCCGAGGCCCCCTCCGCACAGGCCGACGGGGCCGCGGGCCCGCGCCGCGCGCGGAGCGGACCCGTGCCGCCCGTCAGGCCGGGGCTCCGGTCCCCCCGGCCGCCGCGGGCGCCGGGGGACCGTCCGCCGCCTTGCGCCGTCGGCGGAGCATGACGACGAGGGCGCTGACCAGGACGCCGCCCACCGCCCAGGCGGAGAGCACCCACCAGGCCGTGGCGGTGTGATGACCTCCGAAATAGGTGTAGTTGCGGATCAGCGTGACCGAGGCGCCGTTCGGCAGCGCCGGTCCGATGTCCCGCCAGAACGGTGGCAGGAGTGCCGCCGGATACACACCGCCCGCACTGGGATTGCCGAACACGACGAAGATCAGCACGGACAGCGCGATGCCGATGGGCCCGAGCAGGACCTGGAAGGCCATACCGGCGGCCGCCGCGGCGAACGTGGTGAGGGCGCCGATCCACCAGATCGCGACGAAGTGGCCCGGCAGCGCGTCGAAGATCAGGTCGACGATGATCGCGCCGCCGAGTCCCGACAGCACCGACAGCACGGCCAGCGCGCCGAGCCGGATCACCATGCGGTGCGGATCGGGTGGCCGGGCCCCGTACGAGGCGGAGGCCGCCGCGGAGGCCAGATAGCCGCCCACGACCAGGCCGACCGCCAGGTAGAAGCTGGCCAGTCCACGCCCGTCCGCCTCGTTCGGTGGTCGCAGATCGGTGATCTGGACCGGCCGCGAGGGGTCGGCCTTCTGGAAGACCAGTTCCAGGGCCTGGATGCCCGACGGGCCGCCGGCCGAGGCCACCAGCAGCCGGTCGCCCCGCTCCTGCGGTGCGACCAGCAGAGCGGCGTCCACCTCACGCTCCAGCACCATGGTGCGCGCCTGCGCCGCGTTGTCGGCGGGCCGTCCCTCCAGCGGCTTCCCGGGGATGGAGTTCAGTTTCTCGATCACCGCCCCCTGCTCCGCGGCGGAAGCCACGACGGCCACCGGGATCTTGTCGGGAGTGGGGGAGTGGAAGGCTCCGATGTAGGAGACGACGAAGGCCAGTTCGATGATGAGGACGCCCAGCATGAGGAGGCCGGTGCGTGGTGTGATCGCATCCCGCATCTCGCGGCGGAACCGCGCGGCGGGTGACGAGGCGGGAGGGCTCCCGGGTGGCGGTCCACCCGGTGTGGGGGGCTCGACCATGTCAACTCCTTGGTCGGTGATGTCCGTCCGCGCCGGATCCGTCGGGGGCGGGCCGGTGTCCGGGGGCCGGGTCCACGGCGGGCGCTCCTGTGCGCGGTCGCCGGCGACGGACGCTCGGTCAGGGGAAGAACTGCTCCATCAGCAGGGCCACGTCGAGCACGGTGACGGCCGCGACGACCACGCCGATGCCGATCTTCACGGCGAGCCGGTTGGCCTGGTCGCCCATCACACGGCGGGAGGAGGTCAGCAGTCCGAGCGGGACGAGGACGAACGGCAGGCCGATCGCGAGGATCACCTGACTGGCGATGAGCGCGCCGACCGGTGAGATGCCGGCCGTCAGCAGGGCCACCGCGGGCAGCACGGTGATCGTCCGGCGCAGCGACCGCGGGATCCGGCGGCGCATCAGTCCGCTCATCACCACCTCGCCCGACTGGGTGCCGACGGCGGTGGAGGTCAGCCCGCTGGTGAGCAGCGCCACCAGGAACGCGGTCTGTGCGGCGCCCCCGACCCGGTCCGACAGCCCGTGGGCGATGCCCGCGAAGTCGTCGGCACTCAGGCCGAAGAGGGCACCCGCGCCGACCACCAGCATGGAGGCGTTCACGGCCCCGGCGAACAGCATCGCCGTGAACACGTCGACGCGGTGCGCCTTGAGCCGCCGGTGGGTCCGGGCCAGGGCGCTGTGGATGTGCACGGCGTGCGGCATGATCGTGGCGCCGACGATGCCGGCCGCGAGGTAGAGGGCTCCGTCGCCCGGCAGGCCGGGGACCATGCCGCTGCCCAGCTCGTGCAGGGCGGGCGGCCGGTAGGCCAGGCAGAACACGAAGGCCGCGCCGATGACGCCGAGGGCGGCGACGGCCACGCCCTGCAGGAACCGCTCGCCGAGCCGGTCGCCCGCGGCGAGCAGCACCCCGCCCACCACGGCGGCGATCACCCCGCCGACCGGCATCGGCACCCCGAACAGCAGGTACAGGGCGAAAGCCGCCCCGATCACCTCGGCGACGTCCGTGGCGATCGAGACGATCTCCGCCTGCACCCAGTAGGCCACCCGCCAGGGCGCGGAACAGTTCCTCCCCACCAGCTGCGGAAGGGTGAGGCCGGTGGTCGCGCCCAGCTTGGCCGCCAGGTACTGCACGGGCCCCGCCACCAGCGTCGCCAGCACCACCACCCACAGCAGGCCGGTGCCGAACTGCGCGCCGGCCGTCACATTGGTGACCAGGTTGCCCGGATCGACGTAGGCGATGGCCGCGACGAAGGCGGGACCCAGCAGCCGGACCGCGGAGCGACGCGACCGGGGCGGCGAGGGCGCGAGGACCGGCGTCGTCACGACGCCGGTCCTCGCGCCCTCGGGAGGGCCAGGACCGCCACCGTGGTGCCGACCGCCGCCACGGCCGGGCCGAGCCGGGCGTCGATCGCCATGGCCCCGGACGCCGTCAGGGCGCCCAGGAACAGCATCACGACCACGCCCACACGGACGACCGCGTGCCGGGTGCTGCCGTCGGCGGCGTCCTGGGCCAGGCTGGTCATGGTGCCGGTGACGAAGGTCGTGGTCACCCCCGAACCGCCCGCGGCCCGCTTGGCGGCCGCGGTCTGGCTGCCCATCGCCGCCGCGGACACCGCGAGCATCACCAGCCGCAGAACCGTGCCGGGGGTGGAACTCACGGACTTCAGGATCAGCACCACGAGGTCCAGCGCGACCACGGCCACGAGTACGGCCCGGATCCTGTTCCACTGCGCCTGCGGCCGTTTCGGTGTCGCCCTGGACGCCGCGTACACGGCGATCAGGAACGCCGCGAGGGCCACGGCCGCCCCCGAGACCAGGGAGCCGTATCCCGGCCGGCTCGTCAGACCCGACAGGACCAGACTGCCCGTCATGTTGGCGGTGAACACGCCTCCGAGTTCCACGAACGCGAACGCGTCACCGGCTCCCGCCGCGTAGGACAGGAGCGCGGCCACGACGCCCAGCCGCACCGATGTCGGCGCCTGCGCGGAAGTCGCCGCCATGGGTCAGGCGGTCTTCGGCGCGGGGGTCGGATTCCTGCGCCCCACGATGAGGGGGTCGGTGGTGGTGAACGGGAAGTCGGGCACGTCCCGCTCGTCCACACCCAGGGTGGACGCCAGCACCTCGCGGGAGAACGCGGTCGCCGTCGTCCGGTAGCCGATGTCACCCGGGGTCGGCTGATCGAAGAAGATCAGGAAGTGGAACGCCTCGTCGCCGAGCACCTCGATGTGGTGCGGATAGGCACGCGGGACGAAGTAGACGTCGCCCGTGTCGAGTTCGTACTCGTCGAGCGTCACGTCGGGGTCGAGGACGCGCATCCGGGCGCGGCCCTGGGCCACGTACCCCATCTCCGCGGTCACGGGGTGCCAGTGGGCGTCCCGCATCCCGTTCTCCTTGATCCGCAGGGAGTACATGGAGAGGTCCTCGAGCGCCGCCCAGAACTGCTTGCGGGCCAGCCGTGCCGACCCGTAGTCGTAGGCGGTCGGCGGGTGCTGTCCCTCGACGTCGAAGAGGTGGGCGTTGGGGAACCGGTCGGTGGGGCTCACCGAGGAGTTCGTCTGACGCGGCAGGATCTGCTGCGCGTCCGGCCGGGCGAACGCGTCGAAGGCCGAGGACGGCAGGTCGTAGGTGTTGCCGAGGACGGAATCGGTCATCGCCGAGAAACTGTCCCGCAGTGAGAAATGCTGGGGCTGTTCGCTGCGCAGGGCGATGATGACCTCTGCCTCGGTTGCCGCGAGGTTTTCGATATGGTAAACCGACCCGGATTCCACGTGGTACATCTGCCCCTCGCCGGCCACGAACGAGGAGAACTGGTTACCGCTGCCCAGCATCGATACGAAAACCTCGCCCCTTACGACATAGGCGAGTTGGTTGGCGTTGACATTCCACTGGGGTTCCCTCAGGGTGTTCGGCGCCAACACCACACGCTTGATCGACAGGCCGTTGAGCAGGGGAAAGGCCTGGTGGTCGACCGCTTGGACGCTGCCCAGATCGCTCTCGAAAAGCGGGGGGATTTTGGCAAGGGAAACCCAGTGCGGAGACGTCGGAGACATCTCGATCACCCTTTCGGAGGAGTTCCCACCATGGTTGCCATACGTCGTTGAAGGGTGCATCTCGAATGGCTGTGGTCCCTCCGCCGGAGGTGAGAGCCTCCTTCCGTGGTGCGGTTGCGGAATCGCGCCCGCCGATGACAATGCGGCAGACCGGTCGAAACGCCGCCTGCAACGCCCAACGCGCCCGCCGGAAAGGGGGCGAGGTGTCAGTCGTCCGCGACGTGGTCCAGTGCCGTGAGCAGTTCGCCCAGGACCCGCAGACAGGCCGTCACGTCGGCGTCCGTCAGCCCGCCACCGGTCTCCCGCAGCAACCGGTGCTCCCTGTCCAGCACTTCGGTGATGGCCGCGGTGCCCCGGTCCGTCGGGCGGATGAGCGACGACCGCCGGTGGGCGGGGTTGGGGACGCTCTCCACGAGCCCCGCCGCCGCCGCGTCGTTCACCATGCGCTGCACGAACTGCCGGCTGATCGCCTGCGCCCTGCCCATCTGCGGCACCGTCATCGGGCCGTTGCGGTGCAGCAGCGTCAGCACGGCGCGCACGCCCAGGGAGAGTTCACCGCCCGTCAGCTCCTGCTCCACGCTGCGCTGGGCGCGCCGGTAGAGGGTGCCGACCAGGTCGTACACCGCGGTGAGGCGGTGGCCGAGCTCGTCCGGGGGGAGGGGGGTGCCGTGATCCGTCATCCGGCCATCATGACATCTGGGTTGTCAAACTGGCGCCAAGATGACACCTTGGTTGTCATGAATGGTGCTTCGGAACTGCGCTTCCTCCCGTCCGCCGACGGTGACCTCGCCTACCGCGACACCGGATCCGGTGATCTCGTCGTCCTGCTCCACTCCGGGTTCGTCGACCACCGCGTCTGGGACGCCCACGTCCCCGTCCTCGCCGAGCGGTACCGCGTGATCGCCCCCGACACACGCGGTCACGGCCGGTCCGCCAACGCCACCGCGCCGTTCCGCTGGGCCGACGACCTGGCCGCGCTGCTGCGCCACCTCGACGCCGGACCCGCGGTCCTCGTCGGCCTCTCCATGGGCGGCGTGATCGCCACCGACACCGTGCTCGAACACCCCGACACCGTCCGCGCGGTGGTCACCTCCGGCGCCGCGACCGGGGACTTCCGGTACACCGACACCTGGCACCGGGCCCTCCAGGAGGAGACCGGACGCGCGCTGGCCGCCGGGGACGTGGCCGGCTGGCTCGACGCCTTCCTCCGGCTGGTGCCCGGCCCGGAACGCACGGCCGACGACATCGACCCGGAGCTGATGCGCCGGCTGCGCGAGATGGCCCTGCACACCATCTCCAAGCACACCCCGGACGAGAAGGATTGGCTCGTCCCGGTGACCGGCTCCCTCGACCGGATCGGCGACATCCGCGTCCCGCTGCTCGCCCTCAACGGCTCCCTGGAGCCGGCCGGCCTGCACGCCGCCGCCGAGCGGCTGGCCACCACCGTCCCCGACGGCCGGACCGCGATTGTCGAGGGCACCGGCCACTACTCCGCCATGGAGCGCCCCGCCGCGTACACCGGAGTCCTGCTCGACTTCCTGGCGTCCCTCTAGCGCCGCTCCGTGGCCTTCGGGTCCGTCCGCGCCAGCTCCGAACGCCGGTAGGAGTAGCCGAAGTACACGAGCAGGCCGATCGCGAACCACACGGCGAACCGCGCCCAGGTCTGCCACTGCAGGAAGGTGATCAGCCAGATCGAGAACATCACCCCCACCGTCGGCACCACCGGCATCCACGGGGTGCGGAAGGCGCGCGGCAGCTCAGGCTGCCGGTAACGCAGCACGATCACCGCGGTGCACACCACCACGAACGCCAGCAGGATGCCGATGTTGGTGAGTTCGGCCGCCTCGCCGATCGGCAGGAACCCGGCGATGGCGGCCGACGCCACCCCGACGATCCAGGTGACCCGGGTCGGGACGTGCCGGGTCGGATGGGTCTTGGCGAACCACCGGGGCAGCAGTCCGTCCCGGGACATCGCGAACCACACCCGGGTGACACCCAGCATGAAGGTGAACATCACGGTGAGGATGCCGATGATGGCGCCCACCGCGATCACGTCCGCGAGCCCGCTGAGCCCCACCGACTTGAACGCCGTGGAGAAGCCGCTCTCGGGGTCGATGTCCTTGAAGTCCTGCATGCCCGTCAGCACCAGGCAGGCCGCCACGTACAGCACCATCGAGATGATCAGCGAGTAGATGATCGCCTTCGGCATGTGCCGCTGCGCGTCCTTCGACTCCTCCGCCGCCGTCGACATCGCGTCGTAGCCGAACACCGCGAAGAACACGGTCGCCGCCCCGGTGAACGCCCCGCCCACACCGAACGGGAAGAACGGGTGGTAGTTCGAGGTCTCGATGTGGAACACCCCCACCCCGATCACCAGCAGCACGACGAGCACCTTCAGCACCACCACGACCGTCTCGAAGCGCGCCGCGTTCTTGATGCCGAGGTTCAGCAGAGCCGCGATGAGCAGGCACAGCAACGCCGCGAACAGATCGACCCGGTGGCCGTCCCCCGTGCCGGGCGCGCCCAGCATCCAGGCCGGCAGATCCGCGCCCATCTCGTTCACCAGGAAGCCGAAGTAGCCGGAGATGCCGATGGCGACCACCGCCACGATCGCCGTGTACTCCAGCAGCAGGTCCCAGCCGATGAACCAGCCCACCAGCTCGCCCAGTACCGCGTAGCCGTAGGTGTAGGCCGAGCCGGCCTTCGGGATCATGCCCGCGAACTCCGCGTACGACAGCGCCGCCGCGGCGCTCGCGACACCCGCGATCAGGAAGGAGATCAGCACCGCGGGCCCCGCCGTGCCGTTGGCCACGGTTCCCGCGAGGGTGAAGATGCCCGCGCCGATGATGCCGCCCACACCGATCGCGGTGAGCTGCCACAGGCCCAGCGTGCGCTCCAGCCCCGGCCCCCGGCCGGCCTCTGTCTCCTCGATGTGCTCGATGGGTTTGCGGCGGAGAACGCCCTCGCCCGCCCGGAGCCCGGCCATGCGCGACACCTCTTCGCGATCGGCGAACGGCTGACGGCGGATCATGATGCCCCTGTCGCACCGCCGGAGGAAGACACCACGCGAGCCGCGGGAGAGCCTTCACGGAACTACGGCACCACCGTCACCGGCCAGCGCCCCGCCTTCACCAGCCGCACCGCCACCGAACCGACGAACCGGTGGCCCGCCTGCTCGGACGCCCCCACCACCACCGCGTCCGCCTTGAGGTCGTCCGCCGCCTTCACCAGGCCGTTGTAGGGGTCGCCGCGGAAGGTGTGGAACTCCCAGCGGATGTCGAAGATCCCCTTGATCCGCTCCATCGCCTCCCGGATCTGCGTCACCAGGTCCTGCGCTATCTCCTCCGTGGTGTCCGCCACCGGCGCGCCCAGCGCCGCCCCGGCCGCCAGCACCGGCTGCACGTACACGATGGCGAGCAGCGCGCCCTGGCGCCGGGCCAGGCCCGAGGCGTACGCCGCCGCGCGCAGCGAGGAGTCCGAGCCGTCCACCCCGGTCACGATCACCTTCGGACCGTCCGTGCCCCGCTCGAACCGATGGGCCTGCTGTTCCGTCACGCCAGCGAGGTTATCGGAGCCCCGCCCGCGGCCCACCACGCGGTCCTCGGCGGATCTCCGCCGTATGCTGCGCCGATCAGGTGAAATCGTGCCGCCGCACCGGTGTCGCGGAGCTGCGCCGGACCTCCGCGGGGCGACTGATGAGTCATGCAGAAGGATCCATTGCTCACCCGGCGCCGGGCGTTGTTCGCCGGTGCCGCCACGCTGGGCGCGGCAGGGCTGGCCGCGGCGCTCGCCCCGGGCGCCGCGAACCGGAGCGCGTCGGCGCCGCCCGCCGCGGGGGCGCCCCCGGCGCGCCGTCCGCTGAGGCCGTCGGAGTACCGCCTCAGGCCCCTGACCGGCTACGGCACGCCGCGCACCGTCCCCGGCCGTACCCCGGTGCGCGAGGAGCCGCTGCTGCGGGTGCCGGAGCACGGCCGCACCATGGTGCTCACCTTCGACGACGGGCCCGACCCCCGCTACACACCCGACATCCTGGACACCCTGGCCCGTTACGAGGTGCGCGCGATGTTCTTCGTGTGCGGGGAGATGGCCGACTACAACCAGGACCTGGTGGCCCGGATGGCCGACGAGGGGCACGTGATCGGCAACCACACCTGGACCCACCCCCTGCTCACCAGCCTGCGCCGCGGCCGCATCCGCTCCGAGATGGAACGCACCAGCGACATCGTGGAGAAGGCCTGCGGCACCCGCCCGGAATGGTTCCGCGCCCCCTACGGCGCCTGGAACCGGGCCGCCTTCCAGCTCGGCGCCGAACTGGGCATGGAACCCCTGGCCTGGACCGTCGACACCCTCGACTGGACCGAGCCCGGCACCCGCACCATCGTCGCGCGGGTCGAGGACGGCGCCGCCCCCGGCGTCGTGGTGCTGTCGCACGACGCCGGGGGCGAGCGCTCGCAGACCGTCCGGGCCCTGCGTTCCTACCTGCCGCACCTGCTGGACTCCGGGTACCACGTCACCGTGCCCCGCCGGGAGTACGTCTGAGCGGTCCCCGCCCGCCCGGACGGGGACCGCTCAGCGGACCTCGGCCAGGCGGGCGAAGGCGACCACGTTGCCGTCGTAGCCGTCCTGCTGGGTGAAGCCGCCGCCGCACGTGATGACCCGCAGCTCCGCGGTGCCCTTGGAGGCGTAGACCCGGTCGCCCGGGAAGTCGTTCTTCGAGAACACCTCGACGCCGTACACCTCGAACACGGCGGTCTTGCCGTCCTTGCGCGCGATCTCGACCCGGTTGCCCTTCTTCATCGCGCCCAGCCCGTAGAACACGGCCGGGCCCTGCGCGTTGTCGACGTGCCCGACGACGACCGACGTGCCCTTCTCGCCCGGCGAGACCGCGCCGGTGAACCAGCCGGCCAGGTTGGGGTCCTCGGGCGGCGGCGCGTCCACCCAGCCCTCCGCGTCCAGCCCCACCGGGACGATCGGCGCGTCCACCTGGATCGCCGGGATCCGCACCCGGTCCGGCACCGCGTACGGCAGCGCCTGGACCGTGCCGGCGAACACGCCGGGCGTCGCGCTGTCCGCGGCGGCGGCGCCGGCCGGCTGCGGCGGGCCCACGTCGAACTCCCCGGAGCCGTTGCGGAGCAGCGCGAGGCCGGTGAGCAGGACCAGCGCTATCACGCCCCACGGGGCGCGCCTCCTCGGGCGTGCCTCCTCTTCGGCTTCGGCCGGCTCGAAAGCAGACATTCGCCTTCCCCTCTCGACACGGCCGTCGCCGTGTCACTCGCGCATGACGTGAACGCTAAGCGGAGGGTGCGCCACCGGCGACGGGACGGCGGCGAACGGGTGGCCTCCGGACGGGCGGGGTGCGCCATCCGGGGTGAACCCCGACGAAGATCTTCTGACGGTCCGTGACCTGCGGCGATGACCCCGGTGCACAGGCCCCCGGGGGCCGCCCCTCACCGGTACGGACCACTCCCGAAATGCGCGGTGGCGCAGGGCAACTGAGGGTCTGTTTGGGAGGCGCTTTCTCGCCGATCGGACCGGGGACGGGACCCGGGGCGTCTCCCGCGGAGGATCACATGCGCAACACACGTGCCCTTGCGGCCGCCGGCGCCGCGGTCGCCGTCCTGGGGGTCGCCGCCCCCGCGGCCGTCGCGGACGGCGGACGGGTGCCCAACCCGTCCAACATCGTCGCCCTGCCCAGCGTCATCGCCCGTGGCGGCCAGCTGACCATCACGGTCGACGGCTGCCCCAACGGCGGTACGGCCACCTCGAACGCGTTCCCGCGGACCAACCTGACGCCGATCAACGGCGCCAACGACACCTCCAAGGGCACCGCCACCATCGACCACGACGCCCGCCCGGGTTCCTACGACATCACCGTCCACTGCTCCGGGCGGAGCCTGACCCGTCCGGCCGCCTTCACCGTCATCGGCGGTGTCCGCGGCGGCATCGGCGGCAGCAGCACCAGCGGGGCGTCGCCGACCGACGTGGCGATCGGCGGGTCGCTGGTGGCCGCCGCGGTTGTCGGCAGCGGAATCTTCTGGATGCGCCGCCGGGCGGAGAAGCGGGTCTGAGCCCGCCGTCCCCCTCGGTCCCCCGTTTCGCACGTGTTCGAAGGCCGCGCCCCGGACCCCCCACGGTGTCCGGGGCGCGGTCGTGCGCACACCGCGCCGGTGGGGCCCCCTTCAGATCCACCCCCGGCGGGTGGCCTCCATGGCCAGCTGGAAGCGCGTCTGCGCGCCGAAGCGCCGCAGCAGCTTGGTGATGTGCCGCTGCACGGTGCGTTCGCTCCACCCGAGCGCCCGGCCAGCCGCCTTGTCGGTGGCCCCCGACGCCAGCAGCGTCAGCAGCTTCTCCTCCTCCGCCGACAGCCGCTCGGGCAGGTCCACGTCCGCGGGCGGCGTCGAGGGCCGTATCTGCACGCTGCGTTCCCACACCGTCTCGAACAGGGCGACCAGCGCGTCCAGCAGCGGCGAGGGGTGGATGACGTACGAGGCGGTCACCGTGTCGTCGCCCGGGCGCAGCAGGGGCAGCATGGCGACCCGGTCGTCGCAGATCGCGAGCTTGCTCGGCAGCCCGGTGGCGATGCGGGCCTGTTCGCCGAGCCGTATCCCGATGGACACGTCCTCCAGCCATCCCGGCAGCTCCAGCACCGAACTGTCGTACAGGACCCGGTACTTGACGCCCCGGGCGAGCAGTTCGAGTTCCACGGGGTTGGGCTCGGAGTGGCCGGCGGACGCCGCGTACGGAGGGCAGTCGAAGCCGCGCACCTGTGTGCGGGAGGCGCGCTGCATCTGCACCCAGGTGCGGTTGACCTCCTCGCGGCCCGAGACCACCTCGACCAGGTCGCCCGGGTGCGCGAAACGGCTGCCGGCCCGGTAGAGGGACATCAACGCCGAGACGTGCGCGCGCACGCCGTTCAACGCCTGCTCCCGTTCCCGCAGTACGGCTTCCAGGGCGCTGTCGGGCGGTACCGCCGCGTAGCTGACGGGCCGTCCCTGACCGGCGGAGGCGAGCCCCAGACCGACCAGTGACCGCAGGACCCGGCCGGCCGCGCCCGGGGTGAGCCCGCAGTCGGCCGCGAGCTCCGCGGCCGTGGCCCGGGTCCTGCGGATCAGGGCGTCGTACACGGCTTCGTCGCGTTCGTCCAGGCCGATCGGTTCCAGCACGGTCCGCCCCCTCGTCTCCTGTCGTCTTCCCGTCGGCTGTCGGGAAGTCGCCGCCGGTTGATCTTGTCAGGCGCCGACGGCGGATGTCAGCGTTCGACGAGCTTCGTGATCGGCCCCCACCTCGGCCCCCACCCATGGCGCAGACACGCGTCGCAGAAGGAGTGCCCCCATGCAGCTCCCGGCTCGTCCGCCTCGCGGACAACACCGCCGGTACAGATCGCTGGTGTCCGTGCTCGGCATATGCGCCACCGCGCTGACCGCCGCTCCCGCGACGGCGCAGGCCACCCCTCCCGGCCCGTCCCTCCCGGCGGCCGCCCAGTCGAAGATCGATCCCGCCGTGCTGAAGCGGATGGACGCCGCCGAGGCACGCGGCGACGGACGCGTCGAGGCCGCCGTCGTCCTCCGCCACGGCGCCCCGGCCGTCACTCCCGACGACACCGCGGCGGAGGTCCGCCGCTCGCTCGCCCGCGGCACCGCCGCCGACCAGGCCCCGGTCGTGGACCTCGTCGAAGCCCGGGGCGACCGGGTGCTCAACACCTTCTGGCTCAAGAACATGGTCCTGGTGCGGGCCACGTCCGACACACTGCGCGACCTGGCCGCGCTGGCCCCCGTCGAGCGCGTCATCCCCAACTTCACCCTCGAGACGCCGCCCGGCGAGACGGTGGACAGCAGCGAGGGGACCGTGGCTCGCGCCACCGCCGGAGCCTCCACCTGGGGACTGGGCAAGATAGGCGCCGACAAGGTGCACAGCGAGCGGAAGATCACCGGGGCCGGCGTCCGTGTCGCCGTCCTCGACACCGGCATCGACGCCGCCCACCCCGACCTCGCCGGCAAGCTGACCAGCGCCGACCCGGCCGATCCCGCCCACCCCGGCGGGTGGATCGAGTTCGACGCCGACGGGCGCCCGGTCCCCGGCTCGGTACCGCACGACAGCGCCTACCACGGCACCCACGTGGCCGGAACCGTCGCCGGAGGCGACGCCTCCGGGACGCAGATCGGTGTGGCCCCCGACGCCGATCTGATGGGCGGCCTGGTCATCCCCGGCGGCCGTGGCAGCCTCGCCCAGGTCATCGCCGGTATGCAGTGGGCGATCGCCCCCTACGCCGCCGACGGCACTCCCGCCGGAAAGCCCGCCGACGTGGTCAGCATGTCGCTCGGCTCCGACGGCTACGCCGACGAACTCGTCGAACCGGCCCGCAACATCGCGCGCGCCGGCATCTTCCCGGCCTTCGCCATCGGCAACGAGTGCTTCCAGGGCTCGGCCAGTCCCGGCAACGTCTACGAGTCCGTCTCCGTCGGCGCGACCGACGCCGACGACAACGTTGCCGACTTCTCCTGCGGCGAGGTCGTCCACAAGAGCAACTGGAGCGCCCCGCCCGCCGAGTGGCCCGACACGTACGTCGTGCCCGACGTCTCCGCCCCCGGCGTCGACGTCCTCTCGGCGCTCCCCGACGGCGGCTACGGCACGCTCGACGGCACCTCCATGGCCACCCCGCACGTGTCCGGGACCGTCGCCCTCATGCTCCAGGCCCAGCCGGACCTGACGGCCGACGAAGCCCTCGCCGTCCTCACCGGCACCTCCCGCGCCGACGACCGGTACGGCGAACTCCCCAACGCCCGCTACGGCCACGGACGCATCGACGCCTACGCGGCGGTCGCCGAGGCGGCCCTGCGCAGCGGGGTGCGCGGCACGGTGACCGACCGGCGGAGCGGCAAGCCGCTCGCGGGTGTCACGGTCGCGCGCACCGACACCGGCCGCGCGGTCACCACGGACGCCTCGGGCCGCTTCTCCCTCAGGCTCGCGCCCGGCACCCACGACCTGGCGCTGTCCCGCTTCGGGTACGCCGACACCACGACCCGGCAGCGGGTCCGCGCCGACCGCTACACCGACGTCCCGCTGGAGCTCACCCGCACCCGCTGGACGACGGTCAGCGGGACGGTGACGTACGGGCCGACCGGGACGAGCGTGCCGGGTGCGACGGTCAGCGTCCTCGGCGTCCCTGACGACCTCACGGCGGTGACCGACCGCAACGGCCGCTACACCGTCCACGACGTGCCCGTCGGCGCCTACCAGGTCAGGGCGGCCGCCCCCGGCATCTCCCGCTCCCGGCCGCTGGCCGTCACCGTGGCCGGCCCCGCCGGAGCCCGCGGGGCCGACCTCGAGCTGCCCCCGCCGTCCGCCACCGAACGGGCGTCGCTGACCAGCCAGGGCAACCAGCCCAACAGCGACGCGTGGTGGGCCGAACTGAGCGACGACGGCCGGATCGTCGCCTTCGCCAGCCCGGCCTCCAACCTTGTGGCCGATGACACCAACGGCACGCTCGACATCTTCGTCACCGACCGGGACCGGCAGACCACCGAGCGCGTGTCGGTGGCCTCGGACGGCACCGAGGGCGACGACTTCTCCCTCACCCCCACCCTCACCGCCGACGGCCGGTACGTCGGCTTCAGCAGCGGTGCCGCCAACCTCGTGCCCGGGGACACCAACGGCCAGACCGACGCCTTCGTGCACGACCGGACGACCGGTGCCACGGAGCGGCTCTCGGTCGCGTCGGACGGGGCGGCGGCCAACGGCCTCTCCTCGGCGCCCGCGCTCAGCACCGACGGCCGCTACGCCGTGTTCAACAGCGACGCCGACAACCTGGTGGCGGGCGACACCAACGGCACCACGGACGTCTTCCTCCGCGACCGGGAACTGGGCACCACCGTCCGCGTCTCCCAGGCCCCCGACGCCACACCGGGCAACGGCGCGTCCCGCGAGCAGACCATCAGCGCCGACGGCCGGTACGTCGCCTTCCAGAGCACGGCGGACAACCTCGTACCGGGCGACACCGACGGCACCGCCGACATCTTCGTGCACGACCGCCTCACCGGTACGACGCGCCTGGTGGACGGCCCCGACGGCGCGAACACCGCGCCCCGGATCAGCGGCGACGGCACCGCGGTCGCCTTCGACAACGACTGGCGGCTCTACGTCCACGACCTGCGCACCGGGAAGAACGAGCGGGTGGACGTGGCCGGCGACGGCACACCGGCCGACCAGTGGGGGTACGCGCCCTCCCTCAGCGCGGACGGCACGAAGGTGGCCTTCTACAGCTACGCGGCCAACCTCGCCCCCGGGGACACCAACGGCCGGGCCGACGTGTTCGTGCGCGACCGGCGGGCGGGCACCACGGTGCGGGTGTCGGACGGCCTGGAGGACGCCGAGGGCGACGGCGCCTCCGCGCTCCCCGCGCTCAGCGGCGACGGCCGGTACGTCGCCTTCGAGAGCACCTCGGCCAACCTCGTCGGCGACGACACCAACCGTCACTCGGACGTCTTCGTCCACGACCTGGTCGCCGGCCCCGAGGCCCGGTTCGCGCCGTACGGTCTGACGGTGACGCCGCCCCGGGCGCGCCCCGGCGCCCCGGTGCACGTGACGGCACGGGTGAGGAACGTGGGCGAGGTGAAGGGCACGTACACCGCCGTGCTGACGGTGGCGGGCGAGCCCGAGCAGCACCAGGACGTCACGGTCCGCCCCGGTCAGGAGGTGACGGTGCGCTTCACCGTCCGCCGGGCGGCCACGGGGAGCTACCCGGTGGGGATCGGCCCGCTGACTGGGGAGTTCGGCGTACGCCGCTGAACACCGGCAAGGCCCCCGCGTGACGGCCGCCCCCTACCGCCGAGGTAGGGGGCGGCAGCCGTACGGTCAGCCCTTGACGTCGGGGAACAGCCGCAGGAACGGGTCCGCGGTCGCGGCGAGGCCCCGGCTGTACGGCGCGTCGAAGTCCCAGATCAGGAAGAGCAGGAAGGCGATCAGCGCCGAGAACAGCCCGGCCAGGATCAGTTCGCGGCGGGTGCGCCGGATCTGCAGCGCGAAGATCATGCCGATCGTGATGACGGCGCCCGTCACCAGGCCGAACCACACCACGCCCGGCATGGTCGCCCCGGTCGACTCCGCCCGCGCGCTGCGCGCCTGGTCGGCGGCGGCCACCTGGTCCACCAGCGGCTGGTAGGCCTGCGCCTCGAAGTCGTTGCGCGGCTCGTAGTCGGTGACGTCCCGGCGGAGCCGGTCGAGGAGTTCGGTGCCCTCGTCGGTGACCCGGTCGTGGTCGGCCATGGTGCGCCACTCGGTGGTGACGACGTGTCCGACATAGGCGTTGACATCGTCCCGGATCAGGTCACGGATCTCAGCGGGGTAGACCCGCACCCGCTCGGAGACCTCGTGCAGGGCGACCGCCTCCGCCCGGACGTTGTCCTGGGCGGCGCTGCGGCCCTCCCAGACGCCGGCGATGGCGAGTCCCAGGACGATGGCGTACACCACGCCGATCCACATCGTCATGTACTCGATGACGTCCGGCGTCTCGCTGGGGTCCTCGTCCTCGGCCGCCCTCCGGTGCCGTAGGAGCGTGATGATCACCACGACGGCACAGGCGGCGAGCATGGCGAGGGTGAGAACAAGCCATTCCGGCAAGAGGTGCCTCCAGGAAGAGAGGGTCGGTCGGTGGCGGGGCGGTCGTCAGCGCGGGCGGAGAGCGGCGACGGCGACGACCGCGGGGAGGGTGATGAGCAGGACGAAGACGAGCGGCGAGGTCGTGCTCCGGGCCGGCCGCTTCACCTCGACCGCGCGGTGGCGCGGGTAGGTCACGGGCCGCACCGACGGGCGCGGCGCCGGGGTGGCCGACGGCTTCGGGGCCTTCGGCGGCGGCGGTGCCGGGCGCACCGGGCGCGGCGTCGGCGTGACGGCCGGCGCGGGCCGGGGCGGGGGCGGTGCCGGGCGGGCCGCGGGCGGCGGCGGTGTCGGAGTCGGGGTGGGGCTGGGCTTCGGCGGCGGCGGTGGCGGGGTCGGCTCCGGAGGGGGCGGCGGTGGTGGGGGAGGAGGCGGCGGGGTCGGCGTCGGCGTGGGGGTGGGCGTAGGGGTCGGGGAGGGCGGAGGCGGGGAGCAGGGCGGGAAGTCCGTCCAGGCGACATTGCCCGCGATCGCCACCGCCTCCGTGCCGCCCGGTCCCGTCGAGGCGTACGCGCAGGCGTCGGCCGCCGCAGGACCGGGTGCGCCGGCGACGGCCCACAGCAGCGCGGCCACGGCCAACGCGCGCGCCGCCGTACGGGTTTGGGTCGGTACGAGTGCTTGCACGACGAAGATCATGAGTCGTCAGGGACCCGGCCACGCGCGGGAGCCCGGGGAATGCCCCGAAGGAGTTAAGAAAAGAAATACGGGCCGCCGTTGAACACAACCTGTGCCCCCGTGCGTACCCATCGTCGAGCGGCGGCGCAGCAGGGCGCTGCAACACCTCTGCGATCATCTGGAGCTGACGATGAATACCTCCTGGCGGACCGCCTCACTGGTGGTGAGCGCCGCGGCGGTGCTGACCCTGACGACGGCGTGCGGTCAGGACGGCCAGCCGCCCTCCAGCCAGAACGTGGGGGTCACGGCGCCGGGCGACCTGGGCGGCGTCGGCAGCGGTGCGCAGGCGGGCCAGACCTCCCCGGCCCCGAGCCAGCCGGCCAACACGGCGGGCCGGCTCAACGTGGCGACCGACGCCAAGCTCGGCAAGGTCGTGACCGACGAACTGGGTCTCACGCTCTACCGCTTCGACCAGGACTCGGCGAACCCGCCGAAGACCAACTGCGACGGGGACTGCGCGAAGACCTGGCCGCCGGTGCCCGCGGACGACGCCTCGGCCGGCGAGGGCATCGACAAGGCGCTGCTGGGCCAAGTCACCCGGGCCGACGGCACCAAGCAGCTGACCGTCGACGGCTGGCCCGCCTACCGGTACGTCAAGGACGTCAACGCCGGTGACGTCAAGGGGCAGGGTGTCGGCGGCAAGTGGTTCGCGTTCACCCCCGAGGGGAAGAAGGCGCGGTCGGCCGACCAGCCCGGACTCTCCACCCGGGAGGACTCCGAGCTCGGCGAGATCGTCGTCGACAAGAACGGCATGACCGTCTACCGGTTCATGAAGGACGAGGCGTGGCCGAAGCCCGTGTCGGCCTGCACCGGCGACTGCCTGAAGAAGTGGCCGGTGGTCTCGCCGGTCGCCTTCGGTGACACCAAGGGCATCCAGAGGAAGGGCTACATGACCTTCACCCGTCCCGACGGCGCCGACCAGCAGACGATCAACTGCTGGCCCATCTACACCTTCGCCGGTGACAAGGCCCCCGGCGACACCAACGGTCAGGGCGTCGGCGGTACTTGGTACGCCGTACGGCCCGACGGAAAGCCGGTCGGCGCGTCGGAGAAGTAGCAACCTCCCCAGGGTGTCGTCCACTCCGACACCGCCGGCCCCGTGCCCGCCCCTCCGCCGCCCGCGGAGGGGCGGGCCGTTTTCCCCTGTTCTCTCCGCGTCCCCCGGAACGCTCCGGAGCGGTGCGGGCACGACACGTAACAATCCTGTGCTTCCGCAAAGCGGCACGTGCCAGAGGCAGTGACCGGGAACGGATGGTCAATTTCCGTTTGGGGTCGCCCTGTTGGCGGGCGATCAGTAGCCTCTGCTCGAACACCGGATCGCCTACGTCTTGGAGAGCTAGATGGAGCGTCCCGCCTGGGCCCCTCGGAACATCGACATCACGGTGCCCAGTGTCTCCCGGATGTACGACTACTACCTGGGCGGTTCGCACAACTTCGAGGTCGACCGGGAAGCGGCCCGCAGGGCCATGGAGTTCATGCCGGGACTGCCCAAGGTCATGCAGGCGAACCGGGCGTTCATGCGACGGGCGGTACGGTTCGCCGTCGCCGAGGGCGTCACCCAGTTCCTGGACATCGGCTCCGGCATCCCCACCTTCGGCAACGTGCACGAGGTGGCCCAGGCGGCCGACCCCCGGGCCCGGGTGATGTACGTCGACCACGACCCCGTCGCGGTCGCGCACAGCAAGGTGGTGCTGGAGGGCAACGACGGCGCCGGCATCCTCGCCGCCGACCTCCGCAAGCCGCAGGAGATCCTCGGCAGTGACGAAGTCGCGCGGCTGATCGACCTGAATCGGCCGGTGGCGCTGCTTCTCGTTGCCATACTTCACTTCGTGGAAGACGCGGACGACCCGTACGGGGCGGTGGCCGAACTGCGCGAGGCCCTGGCACCCGGCAGCATGCTGGTGCTCAGCCATGCCACGTACGAGGGAATCCCGTTGCCGCCGGAGCGGGCCGAGGGGGCGGTGGACGTGTACCGAGACATGCGCAACCCGCTGATCATGCGCACGCGCGACGACATCGCGCGGTTCTTCGAGGGGTACGACATGGTGGAACCCGGACTGGTGCCGATGCCGCGCTGGCGCCCGGACACCGCACCGGAGGACGAGGATCCCTACGCCTTCTCCGGTCTCGCGGGAGTGGGGCGTACGGCGTGAGCGGCGAGCCGGACGGGCCGGAGGACAGACTGCGCCGGTTCGCGACGATCTGGAGCCGGGCCGTCTACCCGGTCACCTCGACCGCCTCGACCCGGCCGGAGTTCGAGGAGCGGCTGCTGCCGGTGGCCCGGCTGCTGAGCGAGGCGCTGCGGGCGCGCTCCTTCGACGCGGACACGGGCCGCGCGGCCGGCGCCGCGCTGGTGGCGGCCCACTGCACCGACCCGGAGGCGCTCAGCCGCACCCTGGACTGCGTGGACGCCTACCTGGTCCTGTACTGCGGCGAGGACGGCGACCGGGAGACCCTCAGGGCCCGCAGCTCCCGCCTCCAGCACGCCATGGCCGCGGGCTTCGCGCAGGCCCTGCGCGAGCGGACGCTGGCCGAGCAGGAGGCCATCGCCCAGGCCGCGCTGGAGGCGCAGGGCGTGGTGGCGCAGGCGCTGCACGCCACCGAGACCCGGTTCCGCGCGGTCTTCGAGGGCGCCGCCATAGGCATCGGCATCGCCGACCTCGACGGCAACATCCTCCAGGTCAACAACGCGCTGCGGCGCATGTTCGGACTGTCGGAGCAGGCGCTGCTCGGCCGCAACGTCAAGGACTGGACGCACCCCGACGACGCCCCGCAGACCTGGCGCCTCTACGAGGAACTGGTCGGCGGCGAGCGCGAGCACTACCACCTCGAGAAGGCCTTCTACCGCCCCGACGGAACGGTCCTGTGGACCAACCTGACGGTCTCCCTGCTGCGCGACGCCGACGGCGCACCGCAGTACCAGCTCGCGCTGATGGAGGACACCACCGAGCGGCGGCTGCTCAACCTCCGGCTGCGCTACGAGGCCACGCACGACGCGCTCACCGGGCTGCCCAACCGCACGTTCTTCTTCGAACGCCTGGAGAAGGCGCTCTCGGCCGGCCGGGACCAGCGGTTCGGGCTGTGCTACCTCGACCTGGACGGCTTCAAGACCGTCAACGACAGCCTCGGCCACGCGGCCGGCGACCGCCTGCTCGTCGAGGTCGCCGACCGGCTGCAGTCCTGCGCCACCGCGCCCGGCGAGATGGTGGCCCGGCTCGGCGGCGACGAGTTCGTGGCCCTCACCACCGGCCCCGACACCCGGCGCACGGTCGACGAGCTGGCCGGCCGGATCATGAACGCGCTGCTGGCGCCGATCAGCATCGACGGCCGGGACCTCACCGTGCGCGGCAGCATCGGCGTCGTCGAGGGCCCGGCCGGGGAACGCAGCGCGGCGGAGGTGCTGCGCAGCGCCGACATCACCATGTACCGGGCCAAGGCGGCCGGCGGCAACCGCTTCGAGCTGGCGGACCCGGAGGCCGACGCCCGCGCCATCACCCGGCACGGACTCACCACGGCGCTGCCCACGGCCCTGGACCGGGGCGAGTTCTTCATCGAGTACCAGCCCCTGGTGCACCTCGGCGACGGCAGCGTCCGGGGCGCCGAGGCGCTGGTGCGCTGGCTGCACCCGCAGCACGGGGTGCTGTCCCCGGACCGCTTCATCCCGCTCGCCGAGCACACCGGCCTCATCGTGCCGCTCGGCCGCTGGGTGCTGGAGCAGTCGGTGCGGCAGGCCCGCGCCTGGCGCGACGCCCACGGTGGCGAGCGGCTCGGCCCGCTGCGCATCAACGTGAATCTCTCGCCCTGCCAGCTCACCCACCCGGGCCTGGTGCAGGACACCGTCGAGATCCTGGAACGCACGGGCGTCACGCCCGACGCGCTGTGCCTGGAGGTCACCGAGTCGGCGCTCATCGGCGCCGACGACGACCTCCTCAAGCCGCTGCGCAGGCTCGCCGAGATGGGCGTCGACATCGCCCTGGACGACTTCGGCACCGGCTACTCCAACCTCGCCAACCTGCGCCGGCTCCCGGTGAGCGTCCTCAAGCTGGACCGCTCCTTCACGCAGAGCATGCAGCGGTTCCCCGCCGACCCGGTCGACCTCAAGATCGTCGAGGGCATCGTCTCGCTGGCCCACTCCCTCGACCTCGCGGTCACCGTGGAGGGCGTGGAGACCGGCGCCCAGGCCGAACAGCTCCGCATCCTCGGCTGCGACACGGCACAGGGCTGGTACTACGCCCGCCCGGGCCCACCGGAGCGGCTGCACGACCTGGCGCTGGTGGACGCGACGGGGTGAGGCTACGGCGGGCTCATGGACGACGTGGGCCAGGCGCTGGCGGCCCTGGCACCGGACGACGCCGACGTCCGGTGGTCGCCCGCGCCGCCGTCCGTGTCGTCGGCATCCCGAAGGGCGAACGGCCGTTCCGGACCACCATCGCCCCGGCCGACGACGGCTCAGAGCGGTTCAGCGACGTCGCCGACGCCGTCCGTGCCGAGTCCTACCAACGCATCGGCATGCCGGACCTGCTGACCGTCCGCGGCTGACACGGCGTGCGACGGGCGTCGGCGGTGCGCCGGTGACCGGCGTTCGGGCGGCGGGCCTGCCCCACAAGGGGCAGCATGTCCCAAGGGGGCACCCGGGTCCGATCGGAGTGGGACAGCATGAGCACGGAACTGCAGGGCAGGACCGCCGTCGTGACGGGAGCGAGCAAGGGCATCGGCCTGGCGGTCGTCGAGGCACTCGCACAGGCCGGCGCTCAGGTCGTGGCGGGGTCGCGCACCACCTCCGAGCGGCTGGAGAGCCTGGTGAAGGAGGGTTCGGTGACCTGGGTGCCGGTCGACCTCGCCGAGCCGCGGGCGGCCGAAGAGCTCGTCGGCGCGGCGGGCGGGCGCATCGACGTCCTGGTCAACAACGTCGGCACGGCACCCGCCCGCACCGGCGGCTTCCTGTCGGTCACTGACGAGGACTGGCGGCGCACGATCGACCTCAACCTGCTGGCGGCCGTACGGGTCACTCGGGCCGCGCTGCCCGTGATGCTGGACGCCGGCGACGCCTCGGTGATCACGGTCGGCTCCGTCAACGCCACCCTCCCGGATCCGCTGGTGATCGACTACAGCGCGGGCAAGGCCGCCCTGGTGGCGTTCTCCAAGGCGCTGTCGAAGGAGGTCGGCCCGAAGGGCATTCGGGTCAACACCGTCAGCCCGGGCCCGGTCGAGACGGAGCTGTGGCTGGGCGGTGAGGGAGTGGCGCGGACGGTCTCGGGCACCGCGGGCATCACCGCGGAGGAGGTGGTCGCCCAGGCGTCCAAGGCCACCGTCACCGGCCGCTTCTCCCGGCCCGCCGAGATCGCAGGCCTCGTGCTCTTCCTCGCCGGCGACCAGTCCCGCAACATCACCGGCAGCGATCTGATCATCGACGGAGGCTTCATCCCCACCTGGTGAGCGTCTCGGGCGGGGCCGGGACGCTCACCGCTCCAGCAGCATCCGCTGCAGCTCCCTGGCCGCCCGCGGCGGTGCCACGTCGCTGCGGTGGGCCAGGGCGATCGTGCGGTGCAGTCCCGGGCGGGCCAGGGGGGTGACGCGCAGGCCGTGACCGGAGCGGGCGGCCACCATGCGGGGCACCACCGCGACGCCCAGCCCCGCCCGGACGAAGCCAAGCACCGCGTCCATCTCCCCGCCCTCCACCGCGAACCCCGGCTCGAAGCCCTCCGCCCGGCACGCGGCCACCGTCAGCTCCCGCAGGTCGTAGCCGTGCCGGAACATCACCAGGCGCTCGCCCTCCAGGTCGGCGATGCGCACGGTGCGCCGCCCCCCACCCGGGCGCGGGGCGTCCGGTGAGGAGACGACCACCAGGTCCTCGCGCAGCAGCTCCACGGTGGTCAGCGCGGGGGAGGGGGTGGGCAGCGGCAGCACGACCAGCGCCAGGTCCAGGGCGCCGCGGGCCAGCTCGCGCACCAGGTCGTGCGAGCCGCCCTCCTCGACCAGCAGCCGTACGCCCGGATAGCGGTCGTGGAAGGCGCGCAGCACGTCCGGCAGCAGACCCGTGCACAGGCTCGGGGTCGCGCCCAGCCGCACCCGGCCGCTGCGCAGCTGCGCCACCTCCTGCACCTCGTGCCGGGCGGTGTCCGCGTCGGCCAGGATGCGCCGGGCCAGCGGCAGCAGCGCCTCGCCCGCGTCGGTCAGCGTGATGTTGCCGCGCGCCCGCCGGAACAGATCCGCCCCCAGCTCCCGCTCCAGCGCCTTGATCTGCTGCGAGAGCGACGGCTGGGCGACGTGGACCAGCTCCGCGGCGCGGGTGAAGTGCCGTGTCTCGGCGACGGCCACGAAGTACTGGAGCTGCTGGAAGTGCACCCGGCCATGATAGGCGACTCCTATCGAAACGAGCCGGACCATGTCTTGGACCGATGAGGCCCTTCGGCCCTAGCGTCTGGTGACATGGCTCTGGCAACGCGGACGGACCGACGGCCGTCCATGGCACGCACCGTGTGGGACTCGACCGTCGGCAAGAAGACAGTGATGGCGGTCAGCGGCCTGATGATGCTGCTGTACCTGGTCGTCCACATGATCGGGAACCTGAAGATCTTCTTCGGGGCCGGCGAGTTCAACCACTACGCCCACTGGCTGCGGACGGTCGGCGAGCCGTTCATGCACTACGAGTGGACGCTGTGGGTCGTCCGCGTGGTGCTCGTCCTCGCCGTGGTCGCCCACGCCGTCTCCGCCTACCAGCTCAGCCGCCGCGACATCAAGGCGCGCCCGACCAAGTACGTCCACAAGAAGGCGCGCGCCAGTTACGCCACCCGCACCATGCGCTGGGGCGGGGTCATCCTCGCCCTGTTCATCGTCTGGCACGTCCTCGACCTGACCACCGGCACCGTCCACTCCGGCGGCTTCGAGTCCGGAAAGCCCTACCAGAACGTCGTGGACACCTTCTCCACCTGGTACGGGAACACCCTCTACATCGTCGCGATGCTGGCCGTCGGCCTGCACGTCCGGCACGGCTTCTGGAGCGCCGCCCAGACCCTCGGCGCCGGCAGCCGCACCCGCGACCGCGCCCTCAAGACCACCGCCAACGCCCTTGCGCTGCTGCTCACGGCCGGCTTCGTCGCCGTACCCGTGGGCGTCATGACCGGAGTGGTGAGCTGACCATGACCTCGTACACCGACTACACGACCGGCGAGCCGGTCACCGACACCAAGGCCCCCGAAGGACCGGTCCACGAACGCTGGGACACGCGCCGCTTCGAGGCCAAGCTGGTCAACCCCGCCAACCGGCGCAAGCACACCGTGATCGTCGTCGGCACCGGCCTCGCGGGCGGCTCCGCCGGGGCCACGCTGGCCGAACAGGGCTACCACGTCGTCCAGTTCTGCTACCAGGACTCCCCGCGCCGGGCCCACTCCATCGCCGCGCAGGGCGGCATCAACGCGGCGAAGAACTACCGTAACGACGGCGACTCCGTCCACCGTCTCTTCTACGACACCGTCAAGGGCGGCGACTTCCGCGCCCGCGAGTCCAACGTGCACCGCCTCGCGCAGATCTCGGTGGAGATCATCGACCAGTGCGTCGCGCAGGGCGTGCCCTTCGCCCGCGAGTACGGCGGCCTGCTCGACACCCGCTCCTTCGGCGGCGTCCAGGTCTCCCGCACCTTCTACGCCCGCGGTCAGACGGGTCAGCAGCTCCTCCTCGGCGCCTACCAGGCGCTCAGCCGGCAGATCGCGGCCGGCAACGTGGAGATGCACCCGCGCACCGAGATGCTCGACCTGATCGTCGTCGACGGCCGGGCCCGCGGCATCGTGGCCCGCGACCTGATCACCGGGAAGATCTCCACCTGGTTCGCGGACGCCGTCGTCCTGGCGACCGGCGGCTACGGCAACGTCTTCTACCTGTCGACGAACGCCATGAACTCCAACGCCACCGCCGTCTGGCGCGCGCACCGGCGCGGGGCGTACTTCGCCAACCCGTGCTTCACCCAGATCCACCCCACCTGCATCCCGCGCACGGGCGACCACCAGTCCAAGCTCACCCTGATGAGCGAGTCGCTGCGCAACGACGGCCGTATCTGGGTGCCCAAGGCCAAGGGCGACACCCGGCCGCCCGCGCAGATCCCCGAGGACGAGCGCGACTACTACCTGGAGCGCATCTACCCCTCCTTCGGCAACCTGGTGCCCCGCGACATCGCATCCCGCGCCGCGAAGAACGTCTGCGACGAGGGCAGGGGAGTGGGCCCCGGCGGCCAGGGCGTCTACCTGGACTTCGCCGACGCCATCCGGCGCATGGGCCGCGAGGCGGTCGAGGCCAAGTACGGCAACCTCTTCGACATGTACCAGCGGATCACCGACGAGGACCCGTACGAGGTGCCCATGCGGATCTACCCCGCGGTGCACTACACGATGGGCGGCCTGTGGGTCGACTACGACCTGCAGACCACCGTCCCCGGCCTGTTCGCGATCGGTGAGGCCAACTTCTCCGACCACGGCGCCAACCGGCTCGGCGCGTCCGCGCTGATGCAGGGCCTGGCCGACGGCTACTTCGTGCTGCCGGCGACCCTCAACGACTACCTGGCCCGCAATCCGCGCCAGGGCGAGGTGACCGACGAGCACCCCGCCGTGCAGGAGGTGCTGGCCGAGACCGAGGACCGGCTCAACCTGCTGCTGTCCGTCGACGGCGACCGCACCCCCGACTCCTTCCACCGCGAACTGGGCGAACTGATGTGGGAGTTCTGCGGCATGGCCCGCAGCGACTCCGGGTTGCGCAAGGCCCTGGAGCGCATTCCGCAGATTCGCGAGGAGTTCTGGCGCCGGATCAAGGTCCCCGGCACCGGTGAGGAGTTCAACCAGTCGCTGGAGAAGGCCAACCGCATCGTCGACTACCTGGAGCTCGCCGAGCTGATGTGCCTCGACGCGCTGCACCGCGCCGAGTCCTGCGGCGGCCACTTCCGCGAGGAGTCCCAGACACCGGACGGCGAAGCGGCCCGCAGGGACGACGAGTTCGCCTACGCGGCCGCCTGGGAGTTCACCGGCACCGGCGAGGCGCCCACCCTGCACAAGGAAGACCTGGTCTTCGAGTACGTCCACCCCACCCAGCGGAGCTACGCATGAAGCTCACCCTGCGCGTCTGGCGGCAGAAGAACGCCGACGCCGACGGCACCATGTCCACGTACGAGGTGGACGGCATCTCACCCGACATGTCCTTCCTGGAGATGCTCGACACCCTCAACGAGGAGCTCATCCTCAAGGGCGACGACCCGGTCGCCTTCGACCACGACTGCCGCGAGGGCATCTGCGGCGCCTGCTCGCTGGTCATCAACGGCGACGCCCACGGGCCCGAGCGCACCACCACCTGTCAGCTCCACATGCGGTCCTTCGAGGACGGCGACACCATCGACGTCGAGCCGTGGCGGGCCGCCGCCTTCCCGGTGGTCAAGGACCTGGTCGTCGACCGCTCCGCCTTCGACCGCATCATCCAGGCCGGCGGTTACGTCACCGCGCCGACCGGCTCCGCCCCCGAGGCCCACGCCACGCCGGTGCCCAAGCCGGACGCGGACTTCGCCTTCGAGCACGCCGAGTGCATCGGCTGCGGCGCGTGCGTCGCGGCCTGCCCCAACGGCGCGGCGATGCTGTTCACCTCCGCCAAGGTCAACCACCTCAACGTGCTGCCGCAGGGCGCGCCCGAGCGCGAGACGCGGGTGCTGGACATGGTGGCGCAGATGGACGAGGAGGGCTTCGGCGGCTGCACCCTCGCCGGGGAGTGCGCCACCGCCTGCCCCAAGGGCATCCCGCTGACCTCCATCACGGGCATGAACAAGGAGTGGCTGCGGGCGACCCGCAAGGCGGGCAAGCGGTAGCCGCCCGGGCAGCCACTCCTCACCGACGTTCGCCGGCAGGTGCGGACGGGCGGGGCCGGAAGAAGGTGCTCCTTCCGGCCCCGTCTCGCGTCCTCGGCGGTCACTCACGGTCAGCACTGTCGAAAATAAAGTGCGATTAGTTACCTTTGTACCGTTTTCAGCCCTCTGATCAGGAGAACCGGAGAGGAGTGACCCGAGAGGAGGGTGATGTCAGATGATCACCCGCGATGAGATCTCGATCCTGCTGGATCACCCCGTGTACGACGGGGACGGCAACAAGATCGGCGACGCGAAGCACGTCTTCCTCGACGACGCGAGTGGACGCCCCGAGTGGGTGACCGTCAAGACCGGGATGTTCGGCTCCAGTGAGTCGTTCGTGCCCATCCGCGACGCCTCCATGGTGCAGGACCACCTCGAGGTGCCGTACCCCAAGGACAAGGTCAAGGGTGCGCCCAACGTCGACATCGACGCGGGCGGCCACCTGTCGGTGGACGAGGAGCACCGGCTGTACGAGTACTACGGCATCAACTGGGACAACGTCCTGACCGATCCCGACGACAGCGGCGGGACCAAGGGCAAGGCCGGGCCCTCGGGCGCGGCCGGAGCGGCGGGCGCCGCGGGCGCGGCCGGTGCCGCGGGAGCCGCGGGGACGTCGACCGGACGCCGGGGTGACATCGCCGGCAGGACGGGCGCACCCCCCACGTCCCAGCGCGCTGGCATGTCCGAACGCGCCGGCTCGGCCGGGGCCGCGGGCGCCATGTCCGGCCGGGGCGAGTCCATGACGCGTGGCCGCGAGGCCAAGGGGCGTGACAGCGGTGACGCGATGACCCGCTCCGAGGAGCGGATGCACGTCGGCGTCGAGCGGCACGAGTCCGGCCGGGCGCGGCTGCGCAAGTACGTGGTGACCGAGGAGGTCCAGCAGACCGTCCCGGTCCGCCACGAGGAAGTACGCGTGGAGCGCGAGCCGATCACCGACGCCAACCGCGGCGACGCCGTGTCCGGTCCCGACTTCAAGGAGGATCAGCACGAGGTGACGCTGCACGAGGAGCGCCCCGTGGTCACCACCGAGGCGGTACCGGTCGAGCGGGTCCGGATGACCACCGAGGAGACGACCACGAACGAGACCGTGCACGGCCAGGTGCGCAAGGAGCGCATCGAGGCCGAGACGGAGATGACCGAGGAATCAGGCCGCCGGGGCCGCGACGTCCCGGGCCGCGGCCGTGACGTACCGGGCCGGGGTCGCGATGTCCCTGGCAAGGGCCGCTAGCAGCCCCCGACTCCCGCTCTCCCGCACGCGCCGGTGCCCGTCACCGGCGCGTCGCGCTGCCCGGGAGTCCGGCGATGACGGCGAGGCGCCGATAGGACTCCAGCAGCGCCTCGCGGTCGTAGGTGCTGGTGGTGACGAGCACCTCCTGCGCCCCGGTGTCCTTCAGCAGCGACTCCAGCCCCTCCATCACCTGCTCCTCGGTGCCCGCGAGCTGTCCGGTCAGGCCCGCCTCGTAGAGGTCGCGCTCCTTGCCGGTCAGTGTCAGTGCCTCGACGCGCTCGGCCGGCGGCAGCGGCGGGAAGCTGCCGTGGGTGCGGGAGTACGCCATCGACCAGGCCTCCGGGACCAGCAGCCGCCGGGCCCGCTCGGCCGTCTCCGCCACCGCCACGGTGCCGGAGACGATCACGTACGGCTCGCTCGCCCACGCGGAGGGCCGGAACAGCTGCCGGTAGCGGTCGATGCCCTGGCGCATCCGGTCCCGGTCGCGCAGGTCGCCGATGACCATCGGCAGTCCGGCGCGGGCGGCGATCGTGGCGCCCTCGCCCATCGCCAGTACGAACGGCGGCACGCTCAGGCCCTCGGACGGCCGGGCGTGCACGCCCGTGAGCGAGGTGCCGTGGAACCAGCCGAGCAGTTCGTCGAGCTGGGCGGCGAAGTCCTCCGCGTCCTCCTTGTCCCGCCCCAGCGCCTTGCGCACCCCGCCGGTGAACCCGACCGAGCGGCCCAGGCCCATGTCGATCCGCCCGGGGAACAGCGAGGCGAGCACGCCGAACTGCTCGGCCACGACCAGCGGCCGGTGGTTGGGCAGCATCACCCCGCCGGTGCCCACGCGCAGGGTGCGGGTCGCCCCGGCGACGGCCGCCGCCAGCACGGTCGGCGCCGAACCGGCCACACCGGGCACGCCGTGGTGCTCGGCGACCCAGAACCGGTGGTACCCGAGCCGCTCCGCCTCCTGGGCGAGGGCCACCGTGTCCCGCAGGGCCTCGGGAGCGGTGTGCCCCTCGCGGACGCGTGAGCGGTCGAGGACGGAGAAGCGGGTCGCGGCGATCACGGAACTCATACCGGTTTCAACGCCCCGCGGCCGCCAGGATTCCTGCGGCCGCTGTCTAGGGTGGCAGCGTGACCGACCGCACCGACCACACCGACCGCGACCGCCGAACCGGCCCGACGCGCCGCGCCGACCGTCCGCTGGCCGTGTTCGACCTCGACAACACCCTCGCCGACACCGCGCACCGGCAGCACTTCCTGGAGCGCGGGCCGCGCGACTGGGACGGCTTCTTCGCCGCCGCGCCCCAGGATCCGCCGCTCGCCGAGGGTGTCGCCCTGGTGCGGGAGAGTGCCGAGGAGTGCGAGATCGTCTACCTCACCGGACGGCCCGAGCGCTGCCGCCGCGACACGCTGGGCTGGCTGGCCGCGCAGGGGCTGCCCGAGGGGGACGTGCACATGCGCGGCAACGCCGACCGCCGCCCCGCCCGGCACACCAAGCTCGCCGTGCTGCGCCGCCTGGCCCGGACCCGCGAGGTGCGTGTGCTCGTCGACGACGACGAACTGGTCTGCGCGGACGCCCGGCGGGCCGGATTCACCGTCGTCCACGCCCGGTGGACGTCGCCCTCGGGCGAGCTGAAGGACGCTCAGGAGCGTGAGGGGCGGACCTGACCTGGAGGTGGTTCAGTCCGACCCCTCCAGCCGGAAGCCCACCTTCAACCCCACCTGCCAGTGCGCGATCTGCCCCTCCTCGATCTGCCCGCGCACCTGCGTCACCTCGAACCAGTCCAGATTGCGCAGCGTCTGCGACGCCCGCTCGATGCCGTTGCGCACGGCCGCGTCGACGCCCTCATGCGACGTGCCGACGATCTCGGTGACCCGGTAGGTGTGGTTCGACATGTCTCGCTCCTCTCGCGGTGGCTCCCACCGCCTGTGGCACACGTCACTCCACCGTGCCCCACCTGCGGGCCGGGCGCGAGACGTCGGCCCCGTTCGCCTGACGGCCTTGACCCGAGCATTGGTCCATACCAAGATGCTGGGCACCCGTCCGAGCTCCGGCTCGCCCCCCACGCCGGGCCCCGCCCTGTCCGCAGACAGAAACAGGACCCCACGTGAGACGCCGTCTGCTCGCCCTCGTCTGTGTGTCCGCCTTCCTCCTCGGCGGCTGCGGTCTGATCTCCGACAGCGCGGCGGAGCGGCGCACCGTCACCGTGTGGCTGATGCAGCACAGTGCCTCGCAGGACTTCCTGGACCGCTTCACCGAGGAGTTCGAGAGCGAACACGACGGAATCGACCTGGACATCCGCGTCCAGGAGTGGACCGGCATCGGCGAGAAGGTCCAGCAGGCCCTGCGCGGCCGGGACGCGGACGGGCCCGACGTCATCGAGGTCGGCAACACCCAGGTGTCCGCCTACGCGGAGGGCGACGGGCTGCTCGACCTCACGCTGGAGTCGATGCGCGACTGGGGCCGCGACGACTGGCTGCCCGGCCTCGCCGAACCCGGCCGCTGGGGCTCCCAGCAGTACGGCATCCCCTGGTACGCCGCCAACCGCGTCGTCGTCTACCGCAAGGACCTGTTCCGCGCGGCCGGCGTCACCGCCCCGCCGGAGACCCGCGACGAGTGGCTGGAGATCACCGAACGGCTCGACACCGACCGGACCCAGGGCATCTACCTCGCCGGACAGGACTGGTACACGCTGGCCGGCTTCATCTGGGAGGAGGGCGGCGAACTCGCCACCGAGCGCGACGGCGTCTGGCGGGGCGCGCTGGACAGCCCGGCCGCGCTGCGCGGCATGGACTTCTACCGCCGGCTCCAGCAGCTCGGCGACGGACCGGCCGACGCCGACGAGGAACACCCTCCGCAGGCGGGCGTGTTCGCCGAGGGCCGGGTCGCCCAGATCGTGGCCGTCCCCGGCCTGGTCCCCACGATCGTCAAGCAGAACCCCGAACTCGCGGACCTGATCGGCTACTTCCCCGTGCCCGGCAAGAAGGCGGGCCGGCCCGGGGCCGTCTTCACCGGAGGCTCCGACCTCGTCGTCCCCGCCAACACCGACGCCGAGGACGCCGCCGTCGAGGTGGTCGCCGCCCTCACCGGCTCCCGGTGGAACACCGAACTCGCCCGCACCATGAACTACGTCCCCAACAAGGCCGGCCTCGCCGAGTCGGTCGCGGGGGAGGAGGGGCTGGAGGCCATGGCGGCCGGCGCCGCACGGGGCCGGGCGACCCCGGCCACGCCCCGGTGGAGCGTGGTCGAGGCCGACAACCCGATCAAGGAGTACATGACGAAGGTGCTCACCGGCGCCGACCCCGCCGAGGAGGCCGAACGCGCCGCACGGCGCGTCACGGACACCCTCGCCTTCGACTGAGGCCTCTCGTCCGAATCATGCGGGAGGACCCTGGCGCCTGTCCGGCGGACCGTGCCGGACAGGCTGCGCCAGGGGACCTCCCGTGGCCCTGCCCGGCGGCCAGGTCAGCGGGCGATGCTGAGTGACAGCGCGAACCGCGCCTCCGCGTCCGTCCACCACCGCGTCAGCTCCAGCCCCCCGGCGGCCAGTTCGGCACGTACGCCCTCCTGCCGGAACTTCGCCGACACCTCGGTGCGCAGCTCCTCGCCCTCCGCGAAGTCCACCACCAGCTCGAGCGCCGGGATCTTCACGGACTGCGCGGTGCGCGCACGCAGCCGCATCTCGATCCACTCGTGCCCGGCGTCCCACAGGGCCACGTGGGCGAAGGCGTCCGGGTCGAAGTCGGCGCCGAGCTCCCGGTTGACCACGCTCAGCACGTTCTTGTTGAACGCGGCCGTCACTCCCGCCGCGTCGTCGTACGCCCGGACCAGCACCCGCTCGTCCTTCACCAGGTCCGTGCCCAGCAGCAGCGCGTCGCCCGGGGCGAGCAGGGCGCGCACGGAGGCGAGGAACGCGGCCCGCTCGGCCGGCAGCAGATTGCCGACCGTGCCCCCGAGGAACGCCACCAGACGCGGGCCCGGGGTGTCCGGGAGTGTCAGCCGCGCGGTGAAGTCCGCGACCAGCGCGTGCACGTCCAGACCCGGCCGCTCGGCGCCCAGCGCCCGCCCGGCGCCGGTCAGCGCGGACTCGCTGACGTCGACCGGGACGTAGGTGTGCAGGCCGGTGAGGGCGGCGATCAGGTGCCGCGTCTTCTCCGAGGAGCCCGAGCCCAGCTCCACCAGGGTGCGGGCGCCGGACGCGGCGGCGATCTCGTCCGCGCGGGCGAGCAGGATCTCCCGCTCGGCGCGCGTCGGGTAGTACTCGGGCAGCGCGGTGATCTCCTCGAACAGCTCGCTGCCCCGTGCGTCGTAGAACCACTTGGGCGGCAGCGTCTTGGGGCTGCCGGTCAGTCCCGCCCGGACGTCGGCGCGCAGGGCGGCGCCGGTGGCGTCCTCGGGGAGGGTGCGGGTGAGATGGAACGGACTCACGTGAGGGGCTCCTTGAGCGGGGTGAGCAGCACGTCCGTGCGGCTCGCGGCCAGCAGGGTGCGGTCGGGCACCTCCTGCCAGTGCGGATCGTCGTCGTAGGGCTCGGAGGCGACGACGGTGCCGCCGCCCGTCCGGGCGAGGTACCACAAGGTGTCGCCCCAGGCGGTCGCGGTGACGGTGTCGCCGTCGGTGAGCAGCAGGTTCAGCCGGGCGGCGGGGGCCGCCTCCGCGACCTCGGCGACCGTGTCGGCCAGCGCCTGGCCCATGGTGTCGCCGGCCCGCAGCCGGGCCAGCACCAGCGCCCACACGAACGCCGAGTCGTTACGGGCCTCCAGCGACAGCAGGTCCTCGGCGGGCAGTGTCGCCGCCAGCGGCGCCAGCGAACCCGGCCACCCCGGCACCGCGCCGTTGTGACTGAACAGCCAGGTGCCGGAGGCGAACGGCGCCGCGGCCGCCTCCGCGTCGGCACCCGACAGCGTCGCGTCCCGTACGGCGGCGAGCAGGGCCCGGGTGCGCACCACCCGGGCGAGATCCGTGAACGACAGGTCCGCCCACACCGGCCCGGCCCGCCGGTAGCGGGCCGGGACCGGGTCGCCGTCGGCGTACCAGCCGACGCCGAAGCCGTCGGCGTTGACCGTGCCGTGGCGCTGCCGGCGCGGCGCCCACGACTGCCGGTACAGGCCGTGCGCCGGCCGCACCAGCAGCGCGCCCAACGGCTCCTCGGGCCCCACGTAGGCCAGGTGCCGGCACATCAGGCGTCCTCCACCGAGCGGGCGGTGCGGAACCCGGAGAAGATCTGCCGCCGGATCGGATAGTCCCAGTTGCGGAAGGTGCCCCGGCAGGCGACCGGGTCCACGGCGAAGGAACCGCCGCGCAGCACCTTGTGCTCCGGCCCGAAGAAGACCTCCGAGTACTCCTTGTACGGGAACGCCCGGAAGCCCGGGTACGGCAGGAAGTCGCTCGCCGTCCACTCCCACACGTCCCCGATCAGCTGCCGCACGCCCAGCGGCGACGCCCCGGCCGGGTAGCTGCCGGCCGGTGCGGGACGCAGATGGCGCTGGCCCAGGTTGGCGTGCGCGGAGGTGGGGTCGGCGTCGCCCCAGGGGTAGCGCGTCGACCGGCCGGTGGCGGGGTCGTGCCGGGCGGCCTTCTCCCACTCCGTCTCGGTGGGGAGCCGCCGCCCGGCCCAGCGGGCGTAGGCGTCGGCCTCGAACCAGCACACGTGCACCACCGGCTCGTCCGGCGGCACCGGCTCGGTGACGCCGAAGCGGCGCCGCAGCCACTGCCCGCCGTCCCGGCGCCAGTACAGCGGCGCGGTGAGGGAGTTGCGGCGCACATGGGCCCAGCCCTCGGGGGTCCACCAGCGCTGCTGGTCGTACCCGCCGGCCTCGATGAACGCCTGGTAGGCGCCGTTCGTCACCGGCGTCGTGTCGATGAAGAAGGGCGCCACCTCGCGGCGGTGGGCCGGGCGTTCGTTGTCCAGCGCCCACGGCTCGGACGAGGTGCCCATGGTGAACGGGCCGCCCGGCACCAGCACCTCAGCCGGCCCGGTGAACGGCGTCACCGGCTCCGGGTCGGGCGCGGTGAGGGCCGCCGGGCCCCGGCGCAGCTGGTGCGTGATCAGCATCGTCTCGTCGTGCTGCTGCTCGTGCTGGGCGATCATCCCGAAGGCGAAGCCGGCCTCCGTCAGTCGCGTGCCGTCGAACGCCGTGTGCTCCAGCACGTCCAGCGCCCGCCCGCGCACGTCGGACGCGTACCGGCGGGCCTCCTCGGGCGAGAGCAGGGGCAGGCTCGGACGCGCGGCCCGCGGGTGCTCGAAGGCGTCGTAGAGGCTGTCGATCTCCGGGCGTATCGCCTCGTGGCCGGCGACCGCCCGCAGCAGCCACTGCTCCTCCTGGTTGCCGATGTGCGCCAGGTCCCACACCAGGGGTGACATCAGCGGCGAATGCTGCGCGGTCAGGTCGGGTTCCTCCACACAGCTGGTCAGCAGCGTGGTGCGGTCCCGGGCGACGACCAGCGAGGCGACCGCGCGCTCACGCAGGGTCTCGGCGTCGAGGGCGGGGTCGGTCATGAGGGGGTGTCCTTCCCGTGCGGGTGGGTGGAGGGGGAGGGCGCGCCGGATGCGGCCGCACGCCCGTCGTGCCCCGCGCGCCAGGTGTCGAGCAGGTCGTCGGCGGGGCAGCGGCCCCGGGCGACGTACCGGTCCCGGAACGCGGCGACCCTGTCGACCAGCGCGGGCGCGGCCCCCAGCCGGGGCAGGGCGGCGAGGGCCGCCGCGAAGCAGACGGCGGCGGCCTCGCGCAGTTCCGGGTCGCCAAGTCCGTCCCGGGCCGCGTCCCGCCACAGCGGGTTGTGCGGCGCGGGCAGGCCCGCCGTCCGCTCGGCCAGGGGCTTCACCGTCCGGTAGGCGGTCTCGGCGGCCTCCGGGTCGTCGAACAGCGCCGCCGTCACGGCCAGCGGCACCGTCCAGCCGTCCTCGCCGGGCTGCGCGTCGATCATCCGCAGTTCCAGATGGCCCCGGGGTCTGACCGGCGGGAACAGGGTCGTGACGTGGTAGTCGAGGTCGTCGTGGGTCGGGACGCGGGGTGTGCGCTGCCGCGTCCAGTGCCGGAAGGACAGGCCGTCCGGCACGTCCCACGGCCGGTCGTCGTCCCGGCGCACGCACATCACGGGCGCGTCCAGCACGTGCCGGGCCCAGGTGGCGCGCGGGTCGGCGTCCAGCGCCGGGGCGCCCGCCCGTCCCGTGCCGATCTGCGCCCAGCGCAGCTGCCGCGTGGACCGCCAGCCGGTCGGCCGGCCCGCGGAGAGCGGCGAGTTCGCGAAGGCCGCCACCAGGACGGCGCCCAGCAGGTGGGCCAGCCACCAGCGCCGGACGTGACCGAGCGGCCCGGGCTCCTCGTGCCCGGCGTCCACGCACACCTGCACCGAGGCGGAGGCGCACATCATGAAACGGCCGCCCGCGCCGGTGCGGTCCAGGGCGGCCTCCATCGCGTCGTAGCGCGGCCGGTGCAGGAACCTGCGGGGGGTCCGCCAGGGATCGTGGCCCATGCCGGACAGCACCAGGCCGTCCTCGCGCAGGACGGCGCGCACGGCGTCCAGATCGGCGGAGACGGTGTCGACGCACTCGGTGAGGGTCGCGGCGGGCGGCGAGCTGAGCTCCAGCTGACCACCGGGCTCGACGGTGAGCGCCGAGCGGAGGGGTACGTTCCGCAGAACGGAGTAGGCCGCCTCGAGTCGTTCGTGAGGGACGGGAAGCCGCGGGTCGCGCAGCTCGTGGACCAGCCATTCCACTTCCACACCGAGAAGGCGGGGCGGACCGGTCTTGAAGCAGATGCCGCGTATCAGGGCCTCCGCCCCGGCTTCGGTGACGGCCGTGCGGGAAGGCGCACAACCGCTCGACGGATCGGACATGCGGGAATCCTCCTGAGACACCACCATGTCGCCGGCCCGGAGTCAGGTCGGTCCCGGCCGGCACCAACGCGTCCACCCAAAACCCTCGGATCGCCCGGCACAAGAGCGCCTGGGGCGGCGTAAGGGGTCGGTCATCCTTTCGTTCCGCCCGTCACCGGGGGTTTCGGCGCACCGGCCCGGACCGTCCGGGGCCGGTGAAAACCGCGTTGCGCCGCGTCACCAGCATCGCTCAGGATGCGTGCATGAGCACGACGAGGGGGAACCCGTGGGGCGCGCTCACGGCGGCTACGGGGGTGGCGCCGTGAGCGCGCGCCTGCGGGGCATCGCCCGTGAGACGGAACGGATCGTGGCGGAGGGCGCCTACCGGGCACCGGGCGGGCACACGGTGTCCGTCGCCGCGGCGGTCGAGGCGGCCGGACAGGGCACGCGGCTGTACGGACCCGAGCCGGTCCCGGTACCGGCCTTCGAGCCGGTGGCGACGCGGTTCGAGGTGACCGGCGAGAGCAGCCTGCAGGCCGCCCGGCGCCTCACCGGCCCGGACGCCGCACGTCCCGCGGCCGTGCTGAACTTCGCCTCGGCGCGCAACCCGGGCGGGGGCTACCTCAACGGCGCGCAGGCCCAGGAGGAGGCGCTGTGCCGCGCCTCGGCGCTGTACACCTGCCTGCTGCGGGCCCCCGAGTTCTACGCGCACCACCGCGCCCACCGCGATCCGTTCTACACCGACCGCGTGATCCACTCACCCGCCGTGCCGGTGTTCCGGGACGACCGCGGCCGCCTGCTCGACGCGCCGTTCACGGCCGGTTTCCTCACCTCTCCGGCGCCCAACGCGGGCGTGATCCGCGCCAAGGCGCCGGAGCGCGCGGAGGAGCTGTCCGCCGTGCTGGCCCGCCGCGCCGGGCGGGTCCTGGAGACCGCGGGCGCCCACGGCCACCGGCGGCTGGTGCTCGGCGCCTGGGGCTGCGGGGTGTTCCGCAACGACCCGGCGCAGGTGGCGGAGGCGTTCCGCGTGCACCTGGGCCCCGGCGGGCGCTTCCACGGCGTCTTCGAGCACGTGGTGTTCGGCATCCTGGACCGCGCCCGCGACAGTGCGACGCGCGCGGCGTTCGCCCGGACGTTCGCGGACCTGACGGCCGAGCCGGCGGTCACTCCCAGCCGTAGCGCTCCCTGAGGCGCTGCCGCACCAGGTTGAACCGCATGCGGTCCAGGGCGCACGCCTCGCGGCGCATGCCCTCCTCGTGCAGTCGCAGGACGCGGTCGACGTCGACCCAGGAGTCACGGCCCGAGCGGTCCCACGGGCCGCTGCCGATCGGCACCCACTCCCGGTCACCCGCGTGCCGCTTGCTCGTCAGCTGCACGGCGAGGAACGACCCCGCCGCCTCACGGGCCACCACCAGCACCGGCCGGTCCTTGCCGCGGCCGTCGTTCTCCTCGAACGGGACCCAGGTCCAGACGATCTCCCCGGGGTCCGGGTCGCCGTCGTGCGCGGGCGAGTACTCGGTGCGCACCCGGCCCACGGCGCGGGGCTCGGTCTCGACGGTGGCGTGGGGGCCGTGGCGGCCCGGGGCGTTCTCAGCGGTGTAGGCGGTCACAGGCGGAACCGTACGTCACCCGTCCGGCGGTGCCGCGCAAGGGGGTTGACCGGTTGACCCCTCAGGGGGCACCTGTGGTCGGTCCGTGCCCCCCGTGAGTTCCCGGCCGGTCACCATCTCGCTCTCGATCCGTAGGAACACGCCGTCCCGCATCGGCGTCCATGACCGGGGACCGGTGCGCAGCAGCCGCTCGTGCTCGGCCGGGTCGCTCACCACGGCCGCCCGGCCGGTCACCACCACGCTCCATCCCGTCAGGCGCCCGCCCTGGAAGTCGTCGGCCTCGAACGCGACCACCACACCGTCGGCCGCCCGCACCAGGTCGGACTCCGCGGAGGTGCACAGCACCACGGCCCCGGCCGTGTCCAGGGAGAAGTTCACGGGCAGCACCGCGGGCAGCGCCTGCCGGGTGTACACGACGCGACCGACCGGCACCTTGCCGAGCAGGCGCAGGCACTCCTGCCGGTCGAGCGCCCGGAAGCCATCGCTGGGGAACATCTCCCCATGGTCGGTGCCCACGGGCCCCGGGAACAGGGCCGGACGGCCCCGTCGACGTCGCCGGACCCTCCGCCGACGGGCACGTGCGGGCCGGCGTGGCGCTCACGTGGGTTTTCCGGGCCGCAGTCGGCGGAATGATGTCTGACCTGCCCCCGCGGGTGGCACCCGGTACGCATGGGCAAGACCGCACTGATCGTCATCGACATGATCAACACCTACGACCACCCGGACGCCGACCAGCTGCTGCCGTCCGCCGAGACGGTGGTCCCGGTGATCTCCCGCCTGCTGGACCGGGCGCGCCGGCGGGACGCGCCGGTGATCTACGTCAACGACAACTTCGGCGAGTGGCGCTCGCACCACGGTGAGCTGCTCGACAAGGCGCTGGCGGGGCCGTACGCGAACCTGGTGGAGCCGCTGGTGCCGGACGAGTCGTCCCTCTTCGTGGTCAAGGCCCGGCACTCGATCTTCTTCGAGACCCCGCTCGGCTACCTGCTGTCCCAGCAGGGGATCGACCAGCTCGTGATGTGCGGTCAGGTCACCGAGCAGTGCGTCCTGTACTCCTCGCTCGACGCGCACATCCGGCACCTCGACGTGACCGTGCCCCGCGACGCCGTCGCGCACATCCACGCCGACCTCGCGGACGCCGCCCTGCGCATGATGGAACGCAACATGGGCGCACGCGTGTGCGACAGCGACGAACTGTGGGCGTGACCTTCCCCGGCGTCCCCGCCGGGACCGACACTGGGGGCATGAGCCGACCACCGCTGCCGCCGCCCGAACTGCGGACCTATCTCGGGGAGCTGGTCCGCCGGACCGGCGACGTCTGCGGACCGCACCTGGTGAGCGTCCTCGCGGTCGGGTCCCTCGCCCTGGGCGACTACCGGCACGGCCGCAGCGACGTCGACGTGACGGTCGTGGTGGACCCCGCCCTCCCGCGCCCTGCCCTGTCCGCGCTGGCCGGAACGCTCGCCCACCCCGCCCTGCCCTGCCCCGCGGCCGGGCTGGAACTGGTCGTCTACGGCTCCGGCTTCACCGCCCGGCCGTCGAGCGCGGCGGGCTATCTGCTCGACCTCAACACCGGACCGCTCCTGCCCGGGCGAGCCAGTCGGGACGCCGAGGACGCGCCGGCCTTCTGGTACGTCATCGACCGGTCCGTCGCCCACCAGGCCGGCCTCCCGCTGTACGGCGCCCCGGCACGGGACGTGATCGCCGCGCCGGACCGCACCGCCGTCCTCGGCGCGCTCCGCGCCTCCGTGCGGGAGCACGCCGACGGCGAGGGGCACCTGGCGGACAACAGGGTGCTCAACGGCTGCCGCGCGGCCGTCTACTGCCGCACGGGCCACTGGTTCGCCAAGCGCAGGGCGGGCGAGGTCGTCGCCGCCTCCGAGCCGGTCTTCCGGGCCCTGGTGACCGAGGCCCTGCGCAGCTTCGAGCGCCCCCGCGCGGAGGCGCTCACGCTTCCCACGGCGGAGGTCCGGGCCTTCCTCGCCTGGGTGGCCGGACGCGTCGACGAGGCGGCGGTGGCCGCCGGGGCGTGAACGGACCGGCCCGGGGCGTGAACGGACCGGCCCGGGGCGTGAACCGAGCGGCCTCCCCACCCGCGGGGAGGCCGGTCCTTCCATCACGCGCGGGTCTTCAGGCCGTCCAGCATGAGGTCGAGCAGGCGCTCCGCCTGCTGCCGGTGCTCCGCGCCCGCCGACGTCAGGGCGATGCCCTCCAGCGCGGCGCTGATGTCGCCCGGGGGGATGTCGGCACGGATCGTCCCGGCCGCCACGCACGCGTCCATGAGCGTGGTGACGGAGGCGAGGATCATCTCCCTGCTGTGCCCGTAGGGGTTGCCTCCCGTCGCGGCGATGGCGCGCAGGGCGTCGATCATGCCGTGCTTGGTGGTGACGTAGTCCAGGAAGAGTCGCGTCCACGCGCGCAGGGCGTCGTCGGGCGACTTCTCCGCCAGCAGGGGGGGGACGGAGTCGCACAGCTGGGCCACCTCGTTGCGGTAGACCGCCTCGACCAGGGCCTCCCGGGTGGGGAAGTTGCGGTACAGGGTCGCGCTGCCGACGCCCGCCTCCTTGGCGATCCGGTCCATCTGCGCGTTCAGGCCCTCCGTGGTGAACACGCGCGCGGCGGTGGTGAGGATCTTGTCCCGGTTCCGCCGTGCGTCGGCGCGCAGCGGGCGGTGCGCTTCGTCGGCCATCTCTGACGTCTTTCCTTCCCGGGGATGCCGCCCACGGCGGCTGGGACTTGCTAAGTGGGGAGCTCCCCACTTACCTTGGTTCAAGTGGGGATGTCCCCGCTTCCACAGTAGGCCACGTGCGGGCCCGCGCACCCCGCGGACCCGCTCACCTCGTGCGCCTGCGCCCCTCTCGGAAGGACCCCGGTCATGCCGACCCTCCAGGACAAGGTCGTCGCGATCACCGGTGCCAGCAGCGGCATCGGTGAGGCGACAGCGCACTTCCTCGCCGAAAAGGGGGCCCGGCTCGTGCTCGGGGCCCGGCGCGCGGACCGGCTCGCCGCCGTGGTGGACGGCATCACGGCGAAGGGCGGGACCGCCACCGGTGTGATCGTCGACGTCACGCGCCGGGAGGACCTCCGCCGCCTCACCGACACCGCGGTCGAAAGGTACGGCCGCCTCGACGTGCTCGTCTCCAACGCGGGCGTCATGGCCGTCTCACCGTTCGACGAACTGCGCCAGGACGACTGGGACGCCATGGTCGCCACCCACGTCACCGGCCTGCTCAACGGCATCGGAGCGGCCCTGCCCGTCTTCCGTCGGCAGGGATCGGGCCACTTCGTCACCGTCAGCTCCACCTCGGCCTACGTCGTCAAGTCCCCGCAGGCCGTCTACGCGGCCACCAAGGCGGCGGTGAACGTGATCTGCGAGGGGCTGCGCCAGGAATCGGGGCCCGGCCTGAGCGTGACCGTCGTGTCGCCCGGCTTCACCCACACCGAGGGGGTCGGCAAGACGGCCTCCCCCGAGGTGTCCGCCGCCCTGACCCGGATGCGGGACGAGATCGCGATGCCGCCGTCCGCGATCGCCTCCGCCATCGGCTACGCGATCGAGCAGCCCGCGGGCGTCGACGTCAACGAGATCGTCGTCCGGCCCACGGCCCAGGCCTGACATCTCCAAGTCGAACGCCCGCACCGGGACGTGGGAGAGGGCGCCCGGAAATCCGCTCGACGCCCGCCGACGCCGTCGCCTAACGTGTCGCCCGCGGCATCGCGTGCCGGTCACCGGCAGGGTGAGGCATGGAGGCGCCGCGGATGCCCCGGAGGCATTGACCTTGCCTGTCGAGTTCAACCACACCATCGTCCTCACCCCCGACCGTGAGAAGTCCGCCCGCTTCGTCGCCGAGATCCTCGGCCTGCGGCCCGGACCGCCCGCCGGGATGTTCCTCCCGGTGACCACCGCCAACGGCGTCACCCTGGACTTCGCCACCGTCGACATCGACATCCCCGTCCAGCACTACGCGTTCCTCGTCGGCGAGGAGGAGTTCGACGCGATCCTCGCCCGGCTCGTGGCCGCACGGGTCCCCGTCCAGGCCGACCCGCACGGCAGGTACCCGCGCCGTCTCAACCGCGACGACGGCGGCCGGGGCGTGTACTTCCGCGACCCGGCAGGCCACGGCCTGGAGATCCTCACCCGCCCCTACGGCACGGACCCGGACTCCCCCCTGAACGGCGTCACGGAGGAGATCCCGGGCGCGGTCTGACCGAACCGCCCGGAGAAGCCCGCGAGAACGGAGGGAACCGCCCGTGAAGCAGAACCGGCTCGGCAGAAGCGACGTACACGTCACGGAGCCGGGTTTCGGGGGCGGTCCCCTCGGCGGGCTGGCTCGTCGCACCGGTCGTGGACGACACCGCGGCGCAGGCGCTCGAGACGGCGGGGGACAGCGGAATCCGCTACTACGACACCTCCCCGCACCACGGCATCGGGCACTCCGAGCGCCGGGTCGGTGACCTTCTGCGGAACAGGCCGCGCGAGGAGTGGACGCTGCCCACGAAGGTCGGCAGGCTCCTCGAGCCGCAGGACCCCGGGGGCCGGACGGACGAGTTCGTCCAGGTGCCCGCCACGCACCGCCAGGTGTGGGACTTCATCGTGACCGGGGTGTTGCGCAGCGTCGAGGACTCGCTCACGCGGATGGGCGTCGACCGGATCGACCCCGCCGTCGGAGGCGTCGGCGTCGGCATGCGCACCCCGGAGGAGGTACGGCGCAACAGCGCGGCGTACGGCGCCCGCGTCCCCGCGCGGCTCCGGCGGACCTGCGCGGCGAGGGCCTGCTGGACGCGCGGGCGCCCGTACCCGCCTCGTCGCCGGACGTTCCGTAGTACACAGGGAGATCCACCCGCCGGACCGTCCACGCAGGGAGTCGTCGATGACCGTTCGCCGAGTCGTGCCCAACCTCCAATCCGAGGCGGTGGAGGAGAACCGGCGGTTCTACGGACTGCTGGGCCTCAAGGAGGTCATGAACCACGGCTGGATCGTCACGCTGGCCCCACCGGACGGCAGGACGGCGCAGATCAGCGTCATGACCGAGGACAGGACCGCGCCTGTCGTCCCCGACCTGAGCGTCGAGGTGGACGACGTGGACGCGGCCTACGCGGTCCTGCGGGACAGCGGCGCGGAGATCGTCCACCCCCTGCAGGACGAGGAGTGGGGAGTCCGCCGCTTCTTCGTCCGCGACCCCGACGGCCGCGTGGTCAACGTCCTGAGCCACGGCTGAGGCCGTCGGCGTCACCGCCACCAGCGCCCGCCGCGGACGGCTGCGCCGTGGGCGTCAGCCTCGGTGACCTCGCCGCCGCGGCGGGGCCGCACCCCGCCCGGCGGACATCAGCAAGGCCACGCCGGCCCGCTGGCCGGGGGACGGGCGGCCGTCCCGTGCCTGTTCAGCCGTCCACGGTCATCTCGCACGACCAGCCGTACGGTCCCGGCCACAGCCGCAGGTCCTCCCAGCCCACGTCCGTCGGCACCTCCCCGGTGACCCGTACGTCCGCCAGGCCCGCGACCGCCAGCCGCACGTCCAGTCCGCCCTCCGCCTCGTCGGCCTCCACGTCCACCGGTACCTGCCCGTACGCCTCCAGCCGGTACAGGATCTCGTCGAGCAGCGCGGCCAGCAGGTCCTCGTCGCACGCCTCGGCCAGCCGGATGCGGCCCACCCCGGTCGGTCTCACCCCGGACACGTCCGCGAAGCACTCCACCATCGCCACCACGGCCTCCGCCAGACAGTGCTCCCGGCTCGCCGCCCAGGCCTCGATGCGTACCTCGTCCTCCTGCGCCACCGAGCGGTGCCCGCTGAGGTCCCGTCGTGGCGCCTGCCCCGGGTCACTCGTGTCACCGACCATGCACCACGACTGCCCGACGCCACGGCGCCCATGCCCCGCGCCGGTGCTTCGCGTGCCGGGGGAGCGGGTACGCGGGTGCCGACCGGGGTCCGCGTCACGGTGGACCCGGCACCGGCCCGGTGCGGAGGGAGGGCAGCCGTCATGCGGTTCCGTGATCGACGGCACGCCGGACGCGAACTGGCCGCGCGGCTGCGGGAGAGGCAGGACGCGGGCGCCCTGCCGGACCCCGTCGTGCTGGCCCTGCCCCGGGGCGGCGTCGCCGTCGCCGCCGAGGTCGCCGGCGCGCTCGGCGCGCCCCTCGACGTCCTCGTCGTCCGCAAGGTCGGCGCCCCCGCGCACGAGGAGTTCGCCGTCGGCGCCATGGCCGGCGACGGCGTGCCCGTGTACGACGGCGAGTCCCTGCGCAGCCTGGGCCTGAGCGAGGCCGACCTCGCGGCGGTCGTCGAGCGGGAGCGGGCGGAACTGCTCCGCCGCGAACGGCTCTACCGGCAGGGACGCCCCGCGCCGGACCTGAGGGGCCGGACCGTGGTCGTCGTGGACGACGGCCTGGCGACCGGCTCCACCGCCCGCGCCGCCCTCCGTGCCCTGCGGGTCCGGAACCCCGGCCGACTGGTGCTGGCCGCCCCGGTCGGCTCACCGGAGGGCGTGGCGACGCTGCGCACCGAGGCCGACGAGGTGATCTGCCTGCACGAACCGGCCGCCTTCATGGCCGTCGGCCAGTGGTACGACACCTTCGACCAGCTGACGGACGAGGAGGTCCTGCGAGCGCTGCGCGAACAGCGACAGCCGTAGCGCCCGGCCGGCGGAGCGCCGCCCGACAGCTCACGCCCATGGGCGGCGACTCCCCGACGGCGGCGCCGGAGAAGCGCTCACTGCGCCCGGGCGCGTGCCGGCATGCGGGGCCAGGCGGACGGAGCGGCACGCACGCGTGCCCGGGCCAGGCCAATCGGTGACGGCGGTCCGCCCGCCGGGACTGTCCGCGGGCCGTTCGGGCGGGGCCGTCAGATCACGGCGTCGGACCGGAGGGCCGCGATGTCTTCGGGGGTACGGCCCAGTGCGCGCAGGATCGGTTCCGTGTGTTCGCCCACGGCCGGGACCGGGTCCATGCGGGCCGGCAGGCCGGCGAGGTCCGCCGGTGGCAGCAGCGCCTCGACGGTGCCGCCCGGTACGTCCACCTCACGCCACCGGTCGCGCGCCGCGAGCACCGGGTGGTCGAGGAACGCCGCGACGTCGTTCACCCCGGCGCAGGCGATACCCGCCGCCTCCAGGGCCCCCAGCAGGTCCTCCGCGTCGTCGCGGGCGCAGCGCCCGGCCACGATCGCGTTCACCTCCGCCCGGTGGGCCACCCGGGCGGAGCTCGTCGCGAACCGCGGGTCGTCGATCAGCTCGGGGCGCCCCAGGAACTCCCGGCACAGCGCCGCCCACTCACGTTCGTTCTGGATGGAGAACAGCACCTCGCGGCCGTCGGCGGCCCGGAACGTGCCGTACGGGGCGATCGTGGCGTGCTGCGTGCCCAGCCGCGGGGGCTGGCCGCCGCCGTGGCGGGTGTAGTAGGCGGGCTGCCCCATCCACTCGGCGAGCGCCTCGAACAGGGAGACCTCCACCGGGTGCACCTCGCCGGTGGTGGCGCGGGTGTACAGCGCGGTGAGCACACCGCTGTAGGCGTACATCCCGGCGGCGATGTCGGCGACGGAGATTCCGGTGCGGGCGGTCTCCTCCGGGGTCCCGGTCAGTGACACCAGCCCCGTCTGGCACTGCACCAGCAGGTCGTACGCCTTGCGGTCGGCCCACGGGCCGCTGGTGCCCCAGCCGGAGATCGTGCAGGGGATCAGCCGCGGATGGCGGCGGGCCAGCTCCTCGGTCCCCAGACCCAGCCGGCCGGCCGCGCCCGGCGCGAGGTTCTGCACGAACACGTCGGCGTCCCGCAGCAGTTCGTGCAGGATGTCCCGGCCGCGCGGATCCTTCAGGTCCAGGGTGAGGGACTCCTTCGAGCGGTTGATCCATACGAAGTAGCTGGAGTTGCCGTGCACGGTGGTGTCGTACCGCCGGGCGAAGTCGCCCTCGACCGGCCGCTCCACCTTGATCACCCGGGCGCCGAGGTCGGCCAGCTGCCGGGTGGCGTAGGGAGCGGCCACGGCCTGCTCCACGCTCACCACCGTCACCCCGGACAAGGGGAGTCTCCGCACGTCCACGCCTCCTGCCTGCCCCCGGGGGCGCCGGTTTCCCGCCGACTGCGACCGGTCCGCGATCACTACGCGATTAGTACGGCCGGGGCGAGCCGCCTGTCAACGCTCACCGGCGGTCGGTACGGACGGCCGGGGCGTCGGCGGGCCGGCTGCGGGACACGACGCGGGCGCCGCCCGTGTCCACGGCGCGGACCTGGAGCGAACCGCAGCCGCAGCGTGTCCACACGGTGCTGCCGGAAGCGGTCGCGTGCCGGGAGACCATCTGGAACGGCTCGGCGTCGTCCGGCCACCCGCAGTACGGGCAGACGGTGCCGGTCGTGCCCGTGGTGCCGGTCGTGCTGGTCATGGCGACTCCTTGGTTCTCACGTGCCTCACGTGACGTGTGTGCCCTGTCGACTGTCCCGACACAGCAAGGGTGCGTCGTACTGTCCTTTCACGTCCAGGTTGACTTTGTGCACGCCACCGTGAAGCCTCGGCTACATGATTGACCTGCGCCGGCTCCACGTCCTCCGGGCGGTCGCCCACTACGGCACGGTCACCGCGGCGGCCCGTGCCCTGCACTTCACGCCCTCGGCCGCCTCCCAGCAGATCCGCCAGCTCGCCCGGGACCTCGGCGTCGACCTGCTGGAACCGCAGGGCCGCGGGATCCGGCTCACCCCGGCCGCCGAGAGCCTGCTGGCGCACGCCGACGCCATCCAGGCGCGCTGGGACCAGGCCGAGCTGGATCTGCGGGCCGACCACGGCGACCCCGCGGGGGTGCTGCGGGTCACCGGGTTCCCGGTCGCCGTCTCGGTACTGCTGGCGCCGATGGCGGCGCGGCTCGGCGAACGGCACCCGCGGCTGTCCGTACGGATCACGGAGGCGGTGGTTCCGGCCATCTTCGACCTGCTCTTCGCGGGCGCCGCCGATCTGGCCGTGGTGGAGTCCACCCCGCACAACCCGCCGATGAGCGACACGCGTTTCGATCAACAGCCGCTGCTGGACGACCCGTTCGACCTGGTCGTACCGGCCGGGCACCCGCTGGCGGGGGAGGAGAGGGTCGATCTGGCCGAGGCGGCGCGCGAGCCGTGGATCGCGCCGGTGCCGGAGAGCCCGTGCCGGCTCCAGGTCTTGGCCGCCTGCGGGGCCGCCGGCTTCGCCCCGGAGGTCGTGCACCACGCCGGCGACTGGAACGCGACCGCCCACCTGGTCGCGCACGGCCTCGGGGTGGCCCTCGTCCCGCGGCTGGCCCAGGTGACCCCGGACCTCCCTATCAGCCGCGTGCGGTGCGCGGGCGACCCGCACCGCAGGCTGCTGACCTGCACCCGCAGCGGTGGCCACGCCCGCCCGGCGGTCGCGGCTGCCCTCCGCGAACTACGCGCCCTGGCCCCCACAACGATCACCTGACCCACGCCCGGCCGCCCCGGCGTCCGCCCGCCGTTTTGGAGTCCTCGCGTCCGCCCGCCGTTTTGGAGTCCTCGCGGGGTCCACGCGCACACGTCCCGCGTCGTCCCGCGTGCGGGAACCGGGTGTCAGGACGCGGGCACCCCGCCCTCCCCGCGCCCCGGCGCTCCCACCCGCAGGCCGTCCATCACGAGGTCCAGGAGGCGGGTGGCACGGGGCTGCCAGTCACCGGCCGGGTCCATGTGCCAGAGGCCGCCGATCGCCAGGATCAGGTCGTCCGCGGTGACCCCCGGACGGATGACCCCCGCCTCGTCGCACGCGCGCAGCAGGCGGTCCGCCGCCTCGACGAGCGAGCCGTGCCCCGGTTTCCCCGGGCTGTCCGGTCCGCTGGTGGCCTGCCGGATGGCGTCCGCGAGGCCGGCCTTGGTCATGCTGAACCGCGTGAGCCGGTCCATCCACTCGCGCAGCGCCCGGTCGGGCTCCCGGCTGCCGAGCAGCTGGTCCGCGCTGTCGGCGACCTGCTGCATCTCGTACCGGTAGATCTCCAGGACCAGCGCCTCCCGGCTGGGGAAGTTCCGGTAGAACGTGCCCTGCCCGACGCACGCCTTCTTGGCGATCACGCTCAGCGGGGTGTCCGCGTCACGCGTCAGTTCGGTCACCGCCACGGCGAGGATGCGCTCGCGGTTGCGCTGTGCGTCCGCCCTCTGGGGTGTCTCCGTGCTCCGGGACGCGTCCTTGTGCTCGCCCACCGGTCCTCCTCCCGGGTCGTGACCGAAACCCGTCCTTGATAAGCGGACAGCTGTCCACTACGTTTTCGCAGTACCGGACAGCTGTCCGGTACCGGTCCATCGTATCGGCGTACCCGGACGGCACGGGAGCCCTCCCGCATGCCCCGTACGACCGGTGCACCCCCGCCACCGCACCCGCGCACGTCACCGATCCCGCGGACCGCACGCCTCGCACAGCGCCACGACCACGCCCGCCGTCCCGATCCCAGATCTCCGTACTGCCGAGTTGTCCGTATGTCCGAATTCCGAGTTCTCCGTGAGTTCCGTGAAAGAAGGCCGTTCCATGACGCTCTCGACGTCCAGCACCGTCACCCTGAACATCAACGGCGAGAAACACACGCTGTCCGTCGACCACCGCACCACCCTGCTCGACGCCCTGCGCGAGCGCCTCGACCTCACCGGCACCAAGAAGGGCTGCGACCACGGACAGTGCGGGGCCTGCACCGTCCTCGTCGACGGCCGCCGCACCGTCTCCTGCCTCCAACTGGCCGTCGCCTCCGAGCAACGCGCGATCACCACCGTCGAAGGGGTCGCCGACGGGGACACCCTGCATCCGGTGCAGCAGGCCTTCCTCGACCTGGACGGCTTCCAGTGCGGCTACTGCACCCCCGGACAGATCTGTTCCGCCGTCGCCGTCATCGAGGAGCACGCCGCCGGCTGGCCCAGCGCCGTCACCGAGGACGTGGGCTCCGAGGCCGCCCCGCCGCCCTTGACCCCGGAGGAGATCAAGGAGCGCATGAGCGGCAACCTCTGCCGCTGCGGCGCCTACGGACAGATCGCCCAGGCGGTCGCCCGCGCCGCCGCCGAGGCATCCGCACAGCACACCACCGAGGAGACCGCCGCATGAAGGAGTTCGACTACCGGCGCGCCGACGACGTCACCGGCGCGGTCGCCCTGCTCGACGCCGACCCGGACGCCCGCTACCTGGGCGGCGGGACCAACCTCGTCGACCTGATGAAGAACGGCGTCGAGTCCCCGGCCCGGCTCGTCGACGTACGCTCCCTCCCGCTCGACCGGATCGAGGCCGACCACGACGGCGCGGTGCGCATCGGCGCCACCGTCACCAACGCCGACCTCGCCGCGCACCTTCTGATCCGCGACCGCTACCCGGCGCTCACCCAGGCCGTGCTGGCCGGCGCCTCCGGCCAGCTGCGCAACATGGCCACCGTCGGCGGCAACCTGCTCCAGCGCACCCGCTGCGGCTACTTCACCGACATCACCCGGCCCTGCAACAAGCGTGACCCCGGCAGCGGTTGCCCCGCCGTCGAGGGAGAGCACCACAACCACGCCGTCCTCGGCGCCTCCGAGCACTGCGTGGCCGTGCACCCCTCCGACATGGGCGTCGCCCTCACCGCCTTCGACGCGGTCGTCTCCTGGCGGACCGCCGACGGCCCCGGTGAGACCCCGCTGACGGACTTCTACCTGCCGGTCGGCGACACCCCGCACCGCGAGACCGTCCTGCCGCCCGGCGCGCTCATCACCCACGTCACCCTGCCGCCCGCCCGCGTCGCGGCCCGCTCCCGCTACCGCAAGGTCCGCGAACGCGCCTCGTACGCCTTCGCCATCGGTTCGGTCGCCGGCGCGCTCGACGTGGCGGACGGTGTGATCTGCGACGCCCGGCTCGCCCTCGGCGCGGTCGCCTCCCGGCCCTGGCGGGCCCGGCTCGCCGAACGGATCCTCGTTGGCGCCCCGGCCACCGCCGAGTACTTCGCCGCGGCCGCCGACGCCGAACTCGCCGCTGCCCGGCCCCTGCCCCACAACGGCTACAAGGTGACCCTCCTGCGCAACCTCGTCGTGGCCGTGCTGACCGAACTCGCCGAGGAGGCCGCCCGATGACCGTCGCACCCCAGCGCCCCGCCGCCCCGGGGGCGGTCGGCACCGCCCACACCCGTGTCGAGGGCCGCGACAAGGTCACCGGCGCCGCCCGCTACGGCGGGGACGTCCCCTTCGACGGGCTCGCCCACGGCGTCCTGGTGCTGTCCACCGCGGCCCGCGGCCGGATCCGTTCCGTCGGCACCGGGCCGGTGCTCGGCATGCCGGGAGTGCTGACCGTCCTCCACCACGGCAACGCCTCCCGCCTGACCACCGACTACATCGGCATGCTCGGTGTGCCGCCGGACCCGACCGCCGCGGTCTTCCAGCACGACCGCGTCCCGCACGCCGGCTGGCCCGTCGCCCTCGTCGTCGCCGAGACGCCCGAGCAGGCGCGCGCGGCCGCCGACGCCCTCACCGTCACCTACGACGAGGAGCCGCACGACATCGCGCTCTCGGCGGACCGGCCCGACGCCTACCCCGCCGCGGGACACATGCCCGGCACGACGGAGAAGGGTGACCTGGAGGCCGAACTCGCCGCCTCCGCCCATGTGCTGGACGAGGAGTACACCACTCCCGAGGAGCACCACGCCATGATGGAGCCGCACGTGGCGACGGCGCGGTGGGACGGCGGCCGGCTCGACGTCGTCGACTCCAACCAGGGCATCACCTGGGTCGCCGACGAACTCGCCCGGACGTTCTCCCTCGACCCGTCCGCGGTGCGGGTCCGCTCCGAGCACGTCGGCGGCGGCTTCGGCAGCAAGGGCGTACGCGCGCCCCAGGTGGCCGCCGCGATGGCCGCCGCCGCACTCGGCCGCCCGGTGCGGGTGGCGCTGACCCGCCGCCAGATGTTCTCCGTCACCGGCTACCGCAGCCCCACCGTGCAGCGGGTCAGGCTCGGCGCCGGCCCCGACGGACGGCTGCGCGCCCTGGAGCACGTCTCGCTCAACCAGACCTCCACGGTCTACGAGTTCGTCGAACCGGGCGCGGGCGTGGCCCGCACGATGTACGACGCCACCGCTCACCGCACCGAGAACCGCGTCGTACGGCTGGACGTGCCGTCGCCGACGTGGATGCGGGCGCCGGGGGAGGCACCGGGGTCGTTCGCGCTGGAGTGCGCGCTCGACGAGCTGGCCGAGAAGTGCGGCGTCGACCCGATCGAGCTGCGGCTGCGCAACGAGCCGGAGAGCGGCCCGGTCAGCGGACTGCCGTTCGCCGGCCGCAACCTCGCCGCCTGCTTCCGCGAGGGCGCCCGCCGCTTCGGCTGGGACGCCCGCGACCCGCGCCCCGGAGTGCGCCGCGACGGGCGGTGGCTGCTCGGCACCGGCACGGCCGCCGCGTCCTTCCCGGCGGGCACCCTGCCGTCCACGGCGGCGGTGACGGCGGAGGCCGACGGCACGTTCACCGTCCGGATCTCCGCGTCGGACATCGGCACCGGGGCGCGTACGGCGCTCACCCTGATCGCCGCGGACGCGCTGCGGGTGCCGGCGGAGCGGATCCGCGTGCACCTCGGCGACAGCGACTTCGGCCCGTCGGGCATCGCCGCGGGCTCCATGGGCACGCGGTCCTGGGGCTGGGCGGTCGCCGCGGCCGCCGAGGACCTGCGCGAACGCCTGGTGCCAGGCGGCACGGTACCGCCGGAGGGCATCACCGTACGGTCCGACACCACCCAGGCGATCGCCGCCCTCGCGGCGAAGGAACGGCACAGCTGGGGCGCCCAGTTCGCCGAGGTCGCCGTGGACGTATCCACCGGCGAGGTGCGGGTGCGGCGGATGCTGGGTGTCTTCGCCGCGGGCCGGATCGTCAACCCGCTCACCGCGCGCAACCAGCTCGTCGGCGGGCTGACCTGGGGCATCTCCATGGCCCTGCACGAGGAGGCGGTGCGCGACCCCGCCTCGGGCGGCCTCTACGGCGCCGACCTGGCCGGCTACCACGTCGCCACGCACGCCGACGTGCCGGCGATCGAGGTCGACTGGGTCGACGACCACGACCCCGAGGACCCGGTCGGCATCAAGGGGATCGGCGAGGTCGGCATCGTCGGCGCGGCGGCGGCCGTCGCCAACGCGGTGTGGCACGCCACCGGCGTACGTCACCGCAGCCTGCCGATCCGTCCGGACCGGGTGCTGCGGGCGGGAGGTCCGCATGCTTGACCCCGCCGATGACCTGCGGCGATGGCTGGCCGAGGGCCGGGAGTTCGCCGTGGCCACGGTCGTCTCCGTGGGCGGCAGCGCGCCGCGCGGCCCCGGCGCGGCCCTCGCCGTCGACCGGGACGGCACGGTGATCGGCTCGGTGTCCGGCGGCTGCGTCGAGGGCGCGGTGTACGACCTGTGCGTCGAAGCCCTCGACGACGGGGGGAGCAGGACCGAGCGGTTCGGCTACAGCGACGAGGACGCCTTCGCGGTCGGCCTGACCTGCGGCGGCACCATCGAGGTGCTGGTGACACCGGTCGGCGCGGACAGCCCCGCCAGGGCGGTGCTGGAGTCGGTGCTGTTGGACCTGGCCCGGGGCGGGGCGGGGGCGCTGGCGTGGGTGACCCAGGGCCCACAGGACCTGCTCGGGCGAGCGCTCCACGTCCGCCCGGACGGCACGTACGAGGGCGGCCTCGGCGACTCCGCCGAGCTGGACCGGTCGGCGGCCGCCACGGCCCGTGACCTGCTGGACGCCGGCCGGACCGGCACGGTCACCGTCGGGACCGGCGGGGATCCGTACTGCGCGGACCGTCTGACGCTGTTCGTGCAGAGCTCCGTCCCGCCGGCCCGGATGATCGTCTTCGGCGCTGTCGACTTCGCGGCGGCGCTGGTACGGGTGGGGTCGCTCCTCGGCTACCACGTCACCGTGTGCGACGCCCGGCCGGTGTTCGCCACCCGGGCCCGCTTCCCGGAGGCCGACGAGATCGTCGTCGACTGGCCGCACCGCTATCTGCGCACCACGCACACCGACGCGCGCACGGTGCTGTGCGTGCTCACGCACGACGCGAAGTTCGACGTGCCGCTGCTTCAGGTGGCGCTGGGGCTGCCGGTGGCGTTCGTCGGCGCGATGGGCTCGCGCCGCACCCACACCGACCGCCTGCGCCGGCTGCGGGAGGCGGGCGTGGGGGAGCGGGAACTGTCCCGCCTGCGTTCCCCGATCGGCCTCGACCTGGGCGCCCGCACCCCGGAGGAGACGGCGGTCTCCATAGCGGCGGAAATCATCGCCACCCGTCACGGAGGCACAGGCACCCCCCTGACGACAACCACCACCCCGATCCACCATGCCCCCCTCCGGGAGCAGCCGGCGGCGTAGGGGGCCCGTGGCGGGCCGAGGCCGTTGGGCGGTGCGGGGCCGTTGGGCGGTGCGGGGCGCCGGCATCCCCGCACCGCCCGCTCCGGGCGAGGCCGCGGCGGCTCCTGGCCGGGCGTCTCCGTAGTGGATCAAGGCCCCGGTATTCGGCTGCGAGGGTCCCACGGGGCTGGCATACTCCGCGCGGTGACGACCCACCACAGCTCCGGCCCGGCCCTGACCACCGGCGCACGCGACGCCGAACTCAACGAACGTCTGACTGCCGAACTCATCGCCTTCAACGCGGCAGCGACAGGCTCAGCCGATCGCGACATGTTCTCGGTCAAGGTGACCGATGAAGTGGGTGAGCTGATCGGCGGACTGGCTGCCTGGACCTGGGGCGGCTTGTGCGGCATCGAACTGCTGTGGGTGCGTGAGGGCGACCGCGAGGACGGCTGGGGCGGCAGGATGCTGCACGCCGCGGAGGCTGAGGCCCGGCGACGCGGCTGTGACCGCGTAGCTGTCTCTTCCTTCACTTTCCAGGCCCCGGGCTTCTACCAGCGGCACGGCTATGTCGAGACCGGCCGAACCCTGGGCATCCCCGGTGGCCACGCGGACGTGCACATGTTCAAGCCGCTGGGACCGGCTGGAGGCGTACTCCCGGTTTAGCAGTGGTGGCGGGGTGGCCCGCCGCACGCACGTACGGCGAAGGGCCGGGAGCCTGTGTGGCTTCCGGCCCTTCGAGTGGGGTCAGGCGGCGGTCTGTTCGGCGTCGACCAGCGCGTGGAGGCTGTTGAGGACCTCGGTCAGCTGCTCGGCGACCTCGCTGTCGTCCGCCGGGTGGGTCTCGGCGAAGCGGGTCACGGAGCCGGGGATCGACAGCTTGATGTCCTCGACCACCTTGCCGCCGGCGATGCCCACGGCCTTGCGGGCCTCGTCCTGCGCCCACACGCCGCCGTACTGGCCGAAGGCGGTGCCGACCACGACGACCGGCTTGCCGCTGATGGCGCCGGCGCCGAACGGGCGGGACAGCCAGTCGATGGCGTTCTTCAGCACGGCCGGGATGGTGCCGTTGTACTCGGGCGTGAAGAGCAGCAGCGCGTCCGCGTCGGCCGCGGCCTCGCGCAGCTTCGCCGCGGCGGCCGGGACGCCACCCTCGACGTCGACGTCCTCGTTGTAGAACGGGATCTCCGCGAGCCCCTCGTAGAGCGCGACATCGGCGCCCGCCGGAGCGAGCTTGACCGCGGCCTCGGCGAGCTGACGGTTGTGCGAACCGGCGCGAAGGCTGCCGACGAGGGCGAGGATGCGAACAGACATGAGGGAACTCCAGGGGGTGGACTGTGAGACCTGCGACACAATGCGGACCGGGGTCCGCTTTGCAGTTGTAGCACTCCAAACGGACCAGGGTCCAGTTTCATTCCGGATGCTTTACGCTGGCTCCATGTCCGCCGCCCCGCCGTCCGTCCCGCCGCCTCAGGAGCCGGTCGAGCCCCAGCAGCTGCTACGCCTCGGCCTCGACGACGACGAGCCCTGCCTGCGTGCCGACGCCGCCCGCAACAGGGCCCGTCTGCTGGAGGCCGCGGCCTCGCTCGTGGCCGCCCGCGGGGCCGACGCCGTCACCATGGAAGAGGTCGCCGCGGCGGCCGGCGTCGGCAAGGGCACGGTCTTCCGCCGCTTCGGCGACCGCACCGGCCTGCTGATGGCACTCCTGGACCACAGTGAGAAGAAGCTCCAGGCCGCGTTCCTCACCGGGCCCCCGCCCCTCGGCCCGGGCGCGCCCCCGGTCGAGCGGCTGCGCGCCTTCGGCCGCGCCGCCCTGCGCCGCACCGTGGAGGACCTGGAGCTCCAGCTCGCGGCCGAACCGGACGCGGGCCGCCGCTTCACCGTCCCGCCCTACCGGGTCCGGCTGCACCACGTCACGCTGCTGCTGCGCCAGGCCGTCCCGGACGCCGACTGCGAGCTGCTCGCCCACACGCTCCTGGCCCGGCTCGACCCCGCCCTGGTCCACCACCTGATCCACGGGTGCGGCATGCCCCCGCAGCGGCTGGAGGACGCCTGGGTGGACCTGGTCGACCGGGTCACCGGCACCACCGCCTGACCACGCCCTTCGTGTCGGTCCGCGCCCTCAACTCCCCCGAGGGGAGACCGCGTTACGGCTTCTGCGAAGATGCCGTACGTCATGGTGCAGATACCGAACCCGCCCGCCCCCGCGCCCCCCGCACCGACGCGCTCCGTGCCCACGAGCGCCGATGTGGCCCGCCTGGCCGGCGTCTCGCGCGCGACCGTCTCCTACGTGCTGAACAACGCCGGTGCCGTCCGGATCAGCGAACCCACCCGCCGCCGGGTCCGCGAGGCCGCGCGGGAACTCGGATACGTGCCGCACGCGGCGGCCCGCAGCCTGCGCGCCGGGCACAGCCGTATGGTCCTGATGCCCGCGCCCGCGTTCCCCGTCGGCCCCCTGTACAGCCAGTTCATCAACGACCTCCAGTCCGCGCTGAGCCTGCTCGACTACACGGTCGTGCAGCACGGCACCGTCGGCGTGCATGACGACGAGGCCGCCCGCGCCTGGGCGGAGCTGCGCCCGGTGGCCGTGCTGGTACCGGGCTCCGGGCTCGGGCCGCGCGGTGTGGAGGTGCTCAAGCGCTCCGGCGCGCGGGCCGTCGTCACCCTCGGCCCCGAGACCGTCGAGGGCGCGCACGCCCTGCTGATGGACCACGACGTCGTCGGATACAGCGCCGGCGCCCACCTCTTCGACCGGGGCCGCCGGCGGATCGGCGTGGTCGTGCCGGGGGAGCCGGGCCTGGACACGTTCTCCGCGCCACGCCTCGCCGGGGTGCGCGCCGCCGTGCGCGGCACCGACGCGACCGTGACCGAGCTGCCGCTCGACCACGACGAGGAGTCCGCCGCGCGGCTCGCCGCCCGCTGGCGGGACCTGGGCCTGGACGCCGTGTTCACGTACAACGACGAGTACGCGATGCTGCTGATGCGGGCGCTCCAGGAGGAGGGGATCCGCGTCCCCGAGGAGACGGCCGTGGTCGGCGCGGACAATCTGATGCTGGGGCGGCTGCTGCGGCCCCGGCTGAGCACCGTCCACCTCGAACTGCCGTCCGGCCAGGAACTGGCCGACCTCGTCGACCGCGCGGTCCGCGATCCGGCTGCCGCGCCGGAGGCGCACAAGGTGCTCGGCGCTTCTGTCGTGCACCGGGAGTCCAGCTGACGCCCGCGTCCCGAGTCGACGGCCACTGGAGTGCCGGGGGCCGGCGGATGCCGGGTGCGGGTGGTCGGGGGCTGGTCGCGCAGTTCCTCGCGCCCCTTGGGGGCGCTGTCCCGCCCCTGACGGCTACTGGGGTGTCGGGTGCTGCTGTGTGCCGGGTGCGGGTGGTCGGGGGCTGGTCGCGCAGTTCCTCGCGCCCCTTGGGGGCGCCGCTCTGCGGGCAGTCGTGCCGCTGGGGCGATGGGGGAGGGTGGGCGCGACGGCACCCCGTGAGCGCCGGGTTGCGCGACATCCCCCGGCTCGTTGCTATGCCGCGCACGCCCGCGCGGTGTTGTCCGCCTCGCCTGCGGGGTACGCGGCTGAGGACCGACCCGGTCCGGGCGCCGCACCCCGCGCCGGGCCGGGACCCGACGGAGGAGGCGTCATGACCTGGCCCGACCTCACCACCGGATCGTCCCGCCCGCTGAAGGGGCCCGAGCACACCGTCACCGAGCCCGCCACCGGCGAGACCCTCGGCACCGTCACCCTCGCCGCCGCCGAGGACGTCGAGCCCGCCGCGGAGGCCGCGCATGCCGCCCAGGCGGACTGGGCGAGGTCCCCGCACGTCCGGCGGGCCGCGGTGCTCCGCAAGGCCGGTGACCTGTTCGACGGCCACGCCGCGCTGCGGGAGTGGCTGGTCCGGGAGGCCGGCAGCATCCCCGGCAAGGCCGACTTCGAGCTGCACGTCGCCGCGCAGGAGTGCTACGAGGCCGCCGCCCTCGCCTCCCGCCCCGCCGGACAGGTGCTGCCCACCGAGGAACCCCGCCTGTCCTACACCCGCCGGGTGCCGGCCGGCGTGGTGGGCGTGATCGCCCCGTTCAACGCGCCGCTCATCCTGTCGATCCGCTCCGTGGCCCCGGCCCTCGCCCTCGGCAACGCGGTCGTCCTCAAACCGGACCCGCGTACTGCGGTGTGCGGGGGACTGGCCCTGGCCGCCGTCTTCGCCGAGGCGGGCCTGCCCGACGACCTGCTGCGGGTCCTGCCCGGCGGGGCCGATACGGGACAGGCCATGGTCACCGACCCGCACATCCCGGTGATCTCCTTCACCGGCTCCACGGCCGCGGGCCGCGCGGTGGGGGAGGCCGCGGGCCGGCACCTGAAGCGGGCGCACCTGGAACTGGGCGGGAACTCCGCGCTCGTCGTGCTGGAGGACGCCGACCTGGACGCGGTGACCTCCACGGCCGCCTGGGGGTCGTTCTTCCACCAGGGGCAGATCTGCATGACGACGGGCCGGCATCTGGTCCACGCGTCGCTGTACGAGGAGTACGTCGACCGGCTGGCCGCCCACGCGGACGCGCTGAGCGTCGGCGACCCGCACCGGGAGCAGGTCCAGCTGGGGCCGCTCATCGACGGGGGCCAGCTCGGCAAGGTGCGCGGTCTGGTCGAGTCCAGCACCGCGGGCGGCGCCCGGCTGGCGGCCGGGGGCACCCACGAGCGGCTGTTCTACCGGCCCACCGTGCTCGCCGAGGCGGACGACCTCACGCCCGCCTACACGGAGGAGGTCTTCGGTCCGGTGGCCCCGGTGCGGTCCTTCACGACCGCCGAGGAGGCGGTCGCCCTGGCCACCGCGACCCCCTACGGACTGGCCGTCGGCATCGTCGCGGCGGACCCGGCGCGCGCCCTGGAGCTGGCGGACCGGATCCCCACGGGCATCGTGCACATCAACGACCAGACCGTGAACGACGAGGCCGTCGCGCCCTTCGGCGGAGTGGCCGCGTCCGGTACCGGCGCCCGTTTCGGCGGCGAGGCCAACCTGGAGGCGTTCACCGAGCTGCGGTGGACCACGGTGCGCGCGGACGTGGCGCGCTACCCCTTCTGACGTCTCAGGACGTGCCGTGCCCCGAGTGCGTCAGGCGTGCGGGTGTTCGGCCTGCTGTCAGGCGCCCGGGTTCTCGCCCTGCTGCGCCTGCTGCTCGGCGACCTGCTGGCGGACCTGGTCCATGTCCAGCTTCCGGGCCTGTCCGATGACGTCCGTCAGCGCGGCCTCGGGAAGGGCACCCGGCTGGGCGAACACGGCGACCTGGTCGCGGACGATCATCAGCGTCGGGATCGACTGGATGCCGAAGGCGGCGGCCAGCTCCGGCTGCGCCTCGGTGTCCACCTTGCCGAACACGAGGTCCGGGTTGGCCTCGGCCGCCTTCTCGTACACGGGTGCGAACTGCTTGCAGGGCCCGCACCAGTCCGCCCAGAAGTCGATCAGCACGAACTCGTTGTCGGTGACCGTCTGGTCGAAGTTCTCCTTGGTGAGTTCGACGGTGGTGCTCATGGTCTGGTCCCTCTTCCTGCTGTCGGCTCGGGCGTCGGCACAACACGGCCGACCGGTCACGTATTCCGCGCCCCTACCCATGTGGCCACCCGGCACACCACCCACCAGACTGACGCCATGACGGAAACGCAATCGACGCACACGGAAGCGACCGCCTACGACGTCGTGGTGATCGGCGCCGGGCCGGTGGGCGAGAACGTCGCCGACCGCACCCGCGCCGCCGGGCTCAGCACCGCGGTGGTGGAGAGCGAACTCGTCGGCGGGGAGTGCTCCTACTGGGCGTGCATGCCCAGCAAGGCCCTGCTGCGCCCGGTCCTCACCCAGGCCGACGCCCGCCGCCTGCCCGGTCTGAGCGCGGCCGTCCAGGGCCCCCTGGACACCGCCGCGGTGCTCGCCCGGCGCGACTCCTTCACCTCGGGCTGGAAGGACGACGGCCAGGTCCAGTGGCTGGAGGGCACCGGCGCAGACCTGTACCGCGGGCAGGGACGGCTCAGCGGACCGCGCACCGTCACGGTCACCGGCCCCGACGGCGACCGGACCGTCCTCACCGCCCGGCACGCCGTCGCCGTCTGCACCGGCAGCCGGGCCCGGCTGCCCGGCCTGCCCGGTCTGGACGAGGTCCGCCCGTGGACCAGCCGCGAGGCCACCAGCGCGCACTCCGCGCCCGGCCGGCTGGTCGTGGTGGGCGGCGGGGTCGTCGCCACCGAGATGGCCTGCGCCTGGCAGGCGCTCGGCTCCCGCGTCACCGTCCTGGTGCGCGGCGAACGCCTGCTGGGCCGCATGGAGCCCTTCGCCGGCGACCTGGTCGCCGAGGCCCTCACCGAAGCCGGCGCGCAGGTCCGCACCGGCACCTCCGTGAAGTCCGTGACCCGGGAGAACGGCACCGTCGTCGTCCTCACCGACACCGGCGACCGGATCGAGGCCGACGAGATCCTCTTCGCGACCGGCCGCGCCCCCCGCACCGACGACCTCGGCCTGGAGACGGTCGGTCTGGAGCCCGGTTCCTGGCTCGACGTGGACGACAGCCTGCGGGTGACCGGCCACGACTGGCTGTACGCCGTCGGCGACGTCAACCACCGCGCCCTGCTCACCCACCAGGGCAAGTACCAGGCCCGCATCGCGGGCGCCGCCATCGTCACCCGGGCCGCGGGGGAGCCGGTGCGCGCCGAGGACTGGGGCGCGCACGCCGCCACCGCCGACCACGCGGCCGTCCCGCAGGTCGTCTTCACCGATCCGGAGGTGGCGTCCGTAGGCCTCACCCTGGCGGAGGCCGAGCAGGCCGGCCACCGGGTGCGGGCCGTGGACGTCGACCTGTCCTCGGTGGCGGGCGCGAGCCTGTACGGCGACGACTACCGGGGCCGGGCCCGCATGGTCGTCGACCTCGAGGACGAGATCCTGCGCGGCCTCACCCTGGTCGGCCCCGGCGTCGGCGAGCTGATCCACGCGGCGACGGTCGCGGTGGCCGCCCGGGTCCCGGTCGACCGGCTCTGGCACGCCGTCCCGTCGTACCCCACCATCAGCGAGGTGTGGCTGCGCCTGCTGGAGGCCTACCGGGACGCCTGACCGGCCGGACGCGCGCCAGGGGAGGGCGCCCGCGGAACCTGACCGTCTCCTCGACGTCCCGGGCTCCGGGGGCCGTCACGGGCAGCAGCCTCGGCCGTCGCATCCGGGCCGGCGGGAGGCGGGGTGGACGGCGGCAAGATTCCACCGGGCGGGGGCGCGCCCGCGGAACCTCACCGAGCGGGCATGCGGCGGGGCGGACGGCCGCAGGGTCTCACCGGCCGGACGCACGGTGCTGGTGGGGAGGGGCGGGCGCGCGCGGAAACCAATCGGCCGGGGCGGGCGTCCGCGAACCGGCCGTGCGCGGGTCACGGCAGGTCGAAGCCCAGCGCCCGCGCCGCCTCCTCCGCCGTCGGCTGCGCCCAGTTCCGGGCCGCCGAATCGTTCGAGGACAGCGAGCGCGGCTCGGCCCGGTCCAGGTACAGCGTGCCGTCCAGGTGGTCGGTCTCGTGCTGCACGATGCGGGCGGGCCAGCCGGTGAACACCTCGTCCAGCGCCCGTCCGTGTTCGTCCTGCCCGGTCAGCCGCACCGCGGCGGGCCGCGCCACCACCGCCTGGTAGCCCGGCACGCTCAGACACCCCTCGAAGAAGGCGGCCCGCTCGGCGCCGACCGGCTCGTACGCCGGGTTCACCAGCACCCGGAACGGCTGCGGCACCCGCCCGCGCGCGATCCGCACCTCCTCGGGCACCGGCGCCGGGTCCTCGATCACCGCGATCCGCAGCGCCACCCCCACCTGCGGCGCGGCCAGTCCGACACCCGGGGCCGTCCGCATGGTGATCCGCAGGGCCTGCACGAACCGCGCCAGCAGCGCGGGGTCCAGCTGGCCGTCGTACGGCTCGGTGCCGCCCCGCAGCACCGGATCGCCCGCCGCGACGATGCGCAACGGACCTTCTCCGTCGAGCAGTTGCTCGACCCGTTCGGCCAACGGCACGCGATCGCTCGGAGTTCCCATCCCGCCAGGATCGCACGCGACGCCGGCGCGCGCCGCAGCTCACACGCGTCTCCCAGGGAGCGCAACGGCCCTTGGACCACGGATCGCGCGCCGCCGTCTGCCGCACGGCGGCGCCCCCGCGGCCCCCTGAACGCGCGGTGCCCGGCCCCCCCGAGGGGAACCGGGCACCGGTGTCGCGGGCCTTCGGCCTACACGTCGTCGAACTCCCCGCCCAGCGCGGCCGCGAGCCGCAGATGCGACTGCGCCTCGTCGTCCCGCCCCTGCCGCTGCAGGGTGCGGCCCAGCATCAGCCGGGCGTAGTGCTCCACCGGGTCGCGGTCCACGAGGAACCGCAACTCGGCCTCCGCGCGGCGCAGCTGGGCCGAGTGGTAGTAGGCGCGGGCGAGCAGCAGACGCGGTCCGGTCTGCTCCGGCACCTCCTCGACCAGGCTGCCCAGGACCCGTGCGGCGGCGGTGTAGTCCTTGGCGTCGAAGAACATCCCGGCGCGCTCCCAGCGCTCGGCGGGCGTTCCGTGGTCGTAGTACGTCGTGTCCACTCGGCACCTCCTTCGCGCCCGACAACCGGACCGGTCACCCCGGTATTCCCCGGCGCGGACCGCGGTGACCGGGCACGTCGCCGGACGCCGGATGCGTAGGCTGAAGTCACCGACTTCCTCCGGAGGGACCGCGTGACGACCACCACCCCGCCGATCACCCTGGACGACGTCCGCTCCGCCGCCGCCCGTCTTCGGGGCGTCGCCCACCGCACCCCCGTACTGCGCTCCCGCACCCTGGACGCGCTCGTCGGCGCCGAGGTGCACCTGAAGTGCGAGAACTTCCAGCGGGTCGGCGCCTTCAAGTTCCGCGGCGCCTACAACGCCGTGTCCCGGCTCACCCCCGGGCAACTGTCCCGGGGCGTGGTCGCCTACTCCTCCGGCAACCACGCCCAGGCCGTCGCCCTCGCCGCCCGGGAACTGGGCACCACCGCCGTCGTCGTCATGCCCGAGGACGCCCCGCCGTCCAAGCGCGCGGCCACCGAGGGGTACGGCGCGACGATCGTCACCTACGACCGGTACACCGGGGACCGCGCGGCCGTCGCCGAGGCCCTCGCCGCCGAACGGGGCCTGACCCTCGTACCGCCCTACGACCATCCGCACGTCATCGCCGGGCAGGGCACCGCCGCGCTCGAACTCGTCGAGGAGACCGGTGAGCTGGGCGCGCTGGTCGTGCCGGTCGGCGGCGGGGGACTGGTCGCCGGAAGCGCCACCGCGGTCAAGGGCCTGCACCCGGCGACCCGGGTGACCGGCGTCGAACCGGAGGCGGGGGACGACACCAAGCGGTCCCTGGAGGCCGGACGGCGGATCACCGTTCCCGTGCCGCGCACCATCGCCGACGGCCAGGCCGTCCCCGCCCCGGGCGAACTGACCTTCGCGGTCAACCGCCGCCTGCTGGACGGTGTCGTGCTGGTCGACGACGAGGCGATCAAGGACGCGATGCGGTTCGCCTTCACCCGGCTGAAGATCGTCCTCGAACCGAGCGGCGCCACCCCGCTCGCCGCGCTGCTCACCGGGCGCGCGGGCCCGCTCCCGCCCCGCGTCGGACTGATCCTGTCCGGCGGCAACGTGGACGCCGCACGCTTCGCCCGGCTCTGCGGCCCCGCCGGCTGAACGCGCCCGCGCGGGCCCCCTCACCCGGACGGCGCCCCGAGTGGACGGGCGGACGATGAAGGGGTAGGAGCCGGCCCTCGTCCCGCCGGGCCGGTGACGGGAAGGAGCGGGGGCCCAGGCCCACGATCCGAGTCGCGCGCCTGCGACCAGCATGAAGCTCGCCATGGCCGCACCGTGGCGGAGAGGCTGGACGACCGCTCCGAGATCTTCTTCGGTACACGTGCCGGGCTCGCCCCTCGCGACGTCAGTCGAGGTAGTGGGCGCGGCCCTCGTCGTCGAGGTCGACGGGCCCCGTGGGGATGACGCAGAACTCGTTGCCCTCGGGGTCCGCCATCACCAGGAAGCCGCCGTCCTCGTAGCCTTCCAGGCGACGCCCGCCGAGCGCCTCGATGCGGCGCTGCTCGGCGGCGGGATCGGGGGCGGCGATGTCGACGTGCATCCGGTTCTTGCCCGGCTTGGGGGCGTCGGTGCGTTGGAAGCCGAGGGTCAGGCCGTTCTCGCGGCGCAGCCAGACGTAGGGGCCCGTGCGCCCCACGACCGGCCGGCCGAGCACGTCCGACCAGAAGGCGGCGAGCCGTTCGGGGTCCGTCGCGTCGAGGATCAGGGCGTCGATCTGCGCTGAGGATGCGTCCATGCACCGATCCTCTCCCGATACGGCGCGCAGGCGGTCTTGGCGTGACCCGGACACACGGCTAGGGTCCGTTTACAACGTTGTGACGGTTGCCCGCTCTGCGTGGAGGAGTTGCCGATGCCGGGTTCGCGCGCGACACACCGCTTACCGGTCCGGACGTGGGCGCGAGCCGTGTGCGCCCTGGCGGCGGCGTGGGCCGCGGTCGTCGCCGCACCGGCCGTCCCCGCCTCCGCGCAGCCGCAGTCCGTGGACGCCGACGCGGGGACGGACTATGTGGCGCTGGGCAGTTCGTTCGCCGCGGGACCGGGCATCCCGCCCCTCCAGTCCAGCGACGGAGCCTCCGACTGCGCCCGGTCGGCCAACAACTACCCCGGCATCGTGGCCCGTTCCATCGGCGCCGACCTGACGGACGTGTCGTGCAGCGGGGCGACCACCTGGCACGTGCTGCGGGACCGGCAGGGCACCCGCCCGCCGCAGATCCGGGCCGTGACCCCGGGCACCCGCCTGGTCACGATCACGATCGGCGGCAACGACGTCAACTACCTCGGCAGCATCAACGCCTACTCCTGCCAGGCGAGCGGCGGCACCACCTGCCCGACGGTGAACCGCGACGCCATCGAGCGGACCTTCCCCGAACTGCCCGGCCGCATCGCGGACATCGTGCAGGCGGTCCGTGCCGCCGCGCCCGAGGCCCGCGTCCACCTGGTCACCTACTTCACCCTGTTGCCGGACTCCGGGGGGTGTGCCGACGCGCCGCTGACCGCCGAACAGGCGGCGTACGAACGGAGCATCGCCGCGCGCCTGGCGGCCGCCACCGCCGACGCGGCAGCCGCGACGGGAGCGACCCTGGTCGACCTGGCCGGGGCGAGCCGCGGCCACGACGCGTGCTCCGCGAGCCCGTGGGTGGAGTCCTACCGCCCGGCCGCGGGCCGCTCCACCTACCACCCCAACGAGGCGGGGATGAGCGCGGCGGCCGCGCTGGTGCGGTCCGCCCTGGCGTCCGACGGCCTGACCCGTACGGCCACCTTCCGCTCGGCCGTCCCCGGCAAGTGCGTCGACGTCCGCGCCTCCAACGCCGCCGACGGCACCCCCGTGCAGCTCTGGACCTGCAACGGCACGGCGGCCCAGCGGTGGACGTTCCTGCCCGGCCCGGGCGGCACGCTGAGCGCCCTGGGCCGCTGCCTCGACGTCAGCGGCGGCGGAACCGCCAACGGCACCAAGGTCCAGCTCTGGCAGTGCAACGGCACCGGAGCCCAGCGCTGGGTCACCGGCCCCGACTCGTCCCTGATCAACCCCCAGTCGGGCCGCTGCCTGGACGACCCGGCCGCAAGCACCGAGGACGGCACCCAGCTCCAGATCTACGACTGCAACGCCACCGACGCCCAGCGCTGGACGCCGACGGCGGCCTGACCGCACCGCCCTCAGCCGGAGTTGTACCCCCAGCGTGCCTGGCCGTCCCTGCCCATGAAGCACTTGGCAGGACGGCCGTCCGCGGTCGTCGCCGTGGCACCCACAGGTGAGCAGAACTGACCGAAGCCGATGCCGGCTTGGCCGCCCCCGCCGGACCCCGACCCACCGGAGGTGCCCCCGCTCGAGGTGCTTCCTCCGGTGGACCCTCCGCCACTCGTCGAGCTCGTGCCGTCGGAACCGCCGCTGTTCCCACCCGTCGAACTTCCGCCCGAGCCGCCGCCGTACGAGGGCTTCGGTTTCGGCTTGGGCTTCGGCTTGGGCTCGGGGGCGGGCGTCGGCGTGGGGCTGGGTTTCGCGCAGGGCTCGCCGGGCCTGACCAGCCACAGACGGACGAAGGCGTTCGTGGTCGTCTCCGAGTCGGCCTCCGGGTCCTGTCGGCACACCGGCCAGTCGTCCAGGTCCCGTTCTCCGTCGAGGAGACGCCCACCCGTGTGCGCGTGCAGGGCGAGCACGTTACGGGCACCGAGACCGTCGAGCGTGTCCGAGGCTTCACCGAACGGCGTTCCGACGAGATCGGGCATCACGATCCGGCCGGGGCCGTGCAGCCGCTCCGGGCACTCCTCGCGCTCGGGGACCGCGTACAGGGTCAGCGTCCGGGAGGCAGGACGTACGGTCTCGCCGGAGGTGGGAAGCTGGAAGCAGACCTGCCAGCCCATGTCGCCGGGCGCGACGGTCCGCAGGGCCGAGGTGGCGTCGGACGCGGCAACCGTCGCCCAGCCTGCCGCGCGAGCGCGTGCTGTAGCTGTGGTGAGCGCGGTGCCCCCGTAGTCCGGTACCAGGATCTCCGTGCTGGTCCGTGCGTCCTGGGCCGCGCCTGCCTCTCCGTCGGCCCCGGTCGCGCTGCCTATGACGCCGGCTGCGACCGGGACCGCGAGCAACGTCGTCAGAACGGGATGTCTGCGTGCCCAGGTGAGCATCCGCCTTCGGCGCCCCGGCCGCAGCGGGGAGCCGGCGGGCACCATGCCGCCGGCCGCCTCGAGGAGGGCGCCCTTCGGGTCGGTCTTCGAGCCCCACAGCTTGTGCGGCCGTCCGTCGACGAGGATCTCGACGGAATCGAGGAACCCCGATGCCCGGCGCAGGATGTGCACAGGCCCTGGAACCCGAGTGGCCCGAGGAGACACGAGGCTGTGCAGCAGGATGAGCCCGCTGTCCGTGAGGACGGCGCGGCCCCAGCCGTCGTGGTAGACGGCCCGCACCTTCTCGCCCGGTCGCAGTGCCGTTGCCAGCACGCCCTTGTGGCTGTCCGGAACGCTGTCGCTCCCGTCGGCGGCCGCCGGGGCGACGGTCGGTTGGTGAGCCGGCGGGACGTCATCCGGCGCCGCGGCCCGGACGAGAAGGTCCCCGTTCTTGTCGACCTGCGACCCCCAGAGGGTGACGTACTGTCCGTACACCGACACGTCGACGTTGCGCCGTGCGCCGTAGGCCGGGCCTCGGATCTCCAGGGGCCGGGGCACACGGGTCACGGTGCTCCGGTTCAGCAGGATCAGCGCGTCCGCGGTCAGCGCGGCATGCCCCGGACCCTGGCGGTACAGGGCCAGTACGGTCTCCTTGGCGCCCAAGGCGCGCAACAGGGCTTCCGCCTCGATGACCGGGACCGGGGGGAACTGACGGACCGCGGCGGTCGCGGTCCGCGCGTCGGTGCGCAGCCGGCGCTGCGCGGGGGTGTCGGACATGGCGGGATGCTAGCCGATTGCCGGATTCCCTGAGTGTGGTGTCACGGCTGTGACCAGCACCGTTGTCGACAGGTCCTCCTCACACCGGCAGCAACCGCCCCACCAGCGCGTTCAGTTGCCGTACGTTCCTGCACTCCCGCATGTCCACCAGTTCCGCGTACGCCGGGGCGGCGGAGTCGCCGGTGCCCCACAGGGCGCGTTGTTCGGGGTTGAGCCAGTGGACGCGGCGGGCGCGGCGGGTCAGGTCGCGGACGGCCGGCAGGTTCGGGTCGGCCATGTTGGTGCGGGCGTCACCGAGCACGAACACCGTGGTGCGCGGGCCCACCGCGTCGCCGTACCGCTCGGTGAACTCGCCCAGGGCGGCGCCGTAGTCGCTGCTGCCGTGCCAGGCGGTGAGCTCGGCCTCCGCGCGGATGCGGGCGCCCAGGCCCTCCGGGTCGGCCGCGCCGTGCACCAGGAGGCGGGTCACCTCGTCGACCCGGTTGACGAAGGCGAACACCCGCACCCGGGAGAACTGGTCGTGCAGCGCCTGCACCAGCAGCATCGTGAAGTCGGAGAACCCGGCCACCGAGCCCGACACGTCGCACAGCAGCACCAGTTCGGGCCGGGCGGGCCGGCGCCGGCGCAGCACCGGACGTACGGGCACCCCGCCCGTCGACAGTGAGCCGCGCAGCGTCCGGCGCAGGTCGATGGTGCCGCGGGCGGCCCTGCGGCGCCGTGCGGCCATTCGCGTCGCCAGTTTGCGGGCCAGCGGCTGTACCGTGCGGCGCAGCTCGGCCAGCCGGTCCTTGCCCGCGAACAGGAAGTCGACCCGGTCGGCGGTCGGGGCGACCGCGCGGCGGGCGACCTGGTCGCGGCCCCGGCGTTCCGCGACCCGGCGCCGCGCCTCCGCGGTGACCAGCCGCCGGAACTCCTCGATGCGGCGACGGATCTCGTCCTCCAGCAGCCGGTCGGCGAAGCTCCCGGACCCGTCCCGTCCGCGCACCTCGTCGCGCACCCGGGCCAGCAGTGTCTGCGGGCGCAGCCGGTCCAGCGCCTGGTACGACGACCAGCCGTCCGAACCGGGTGCACTGCCGTACCCGCCGAAGCCGTCGACCGCCTCCACCGCGAGCCGGGCCATCGCCGCGGTGTCGTCGGCGGCGAGCGCCTCGGCCAGCCGGTCGCGCAGCGCGTCGCGGCCGGTGTCGCGGCCGGTCTCCGGCAGGCCCACCCCTCGCGGGAAGTACAGGTCGAAGACCGCGTCGAACACCGGGCGCGCGTCGGCGCCGTGCAGCAGGGTCGCCGCCAGGCCCTCGCGCAGCAGCTCCCGGTCGTCGAGGCCGAGCGCCTCCACCGCGCGCGCCGCGTCCACGGTCTCCCCGGTGCCGATCCGCAGGCCGTGCCCGCGCAGCACGTCGACCAGGCCGGTCAGCCTGGTCACCAGGTCCGTGTCCGCGGCGGTGCTCACAGCGCGTCCAGGCCGAGCTTGGCCGCCGCCTTCTGGATGTCGTCCTGGTGCTTGAGGACCACGCCCAGACTGTCCCGTACGACCGTCTCGTCGAGGGTGCTCGCGCCGAGCGCCAGCAGGGTGCGGGCCCAGTCGACGGTCTCGGCGACCGACGGCGCCTTGCGCAGGTCCATCGCGCGCAGCGCCCCCACCACCCGCACCACGGACTCCGCCAGCGCGGCGTCGATGTCCGGCACCTTCAGTCGGACGATCCGCCGCTCCAGCCCGGCGTCGGGGAACCCGATGTGCAGGAACAGGCAGCGCCGGCGCAGCGCCTCGGACAGCTCGCGGGTGGCGTTGGAGGTGAGGACGGTGAACGGCCGCCGGGTCGCTGCGACGGTGCCCAGCTCGGGGACCGTCACCTGGAAGTCGCCGAGCACTTCGAGGAGCAGCCCCTCGATCTCGACGTCCGCCTTGTCGGTCTCGTCGATCAGCAGCACCTTGGGGTCGTCGCCGCGGATCGCGGTGAGCAGCGGACGGGGGAGGAGGAACTCCTCACCGAAGATGTCCGTGCGGGCCTCGTCCCACGTCTCGCCCCTCCCCGCGCTGATCCGCAGCAGCTGCTTGGCGTGGTTCCACTCGTACAGCGCGCGTGACTCGTCCACGCCCTCGTAGCACTGGAGCCGGACCAGCCGGGCGTCGCAGGCGCGGGCGACGGCCTTGGCCAGCTCGGTCTTGCCCACCCCGGCGGGGCCCTCCACCAGCAGCGGCTTGCCGAGCCGGGCGGCGAGGAAGACGGTGGTGGCGACCGCCGGGGAGGCGAGATAGCCGGTCTCGGCGAGGCGCGCGGAGACGTCGTCGACGGAAGTGAACAACTGCGGCCTCCGGCTGGGCGCGGGAACGGCGGTGTCCGGGCACCCCGAGGATGCCCGGACACCTATCTAAGCGCTTGCTCACCGCTGTGTCACGCGGTCGCGCCCACCGCCCGCACCGCCGGGGTGCGCAGCACGCGCCGCGCCGTGAACAGGAGCGTGCCCAGCGTCGCCGTGGCACCGACCGAGGCGACAGCGATCCACACGCCCGTCAGCTGCCCCGGCAGCACCGCGTCGGTGCGGACCACGGTGAACGGCACGATCCCGGCCAGTGCCGCGAGGGTGCCGAACAGCAGCCCGACGACCGTCAGGACCAGCCCCTCGGCGCCCACCACGCCCAGCACCTGACCGGGCGTCGCCCCGGCGAGACGCTGCTGCCCGAACTCCCGGCTCCGGTAGGTGGTCGCCGCGTACAGCGCGTTGACCAGCATCACGCAGACGAACACCACGACGATGCCGACCACCGTGTAGTTGAGGGTCTCCAGGTTCCTGGCGTCGACGGACTTCACCAGGCCGGAGGCCGCCACCTCGTCGCTCTCCACCGCCTGCATGGTCAGCGTGGCCGTGGACACCGCCGTGAACAGGATCAGCGCCATCAGGGTCCCGGCCGGCTCGTCGGCCCGCTGCCGCAGGTTCCGCACCGCCAGCCAGCCGCTCGCCCCGCCCGGCGCCAGCCGGCCGAGCACGCCCGTCAGCAGCCGCGGCGCCATCAGCGCGCACCCCACCGACAGCAGGATCGCGCCCTGCGCCGGGAACGCCATCAGCGTGTCGTCCGTCGCGGAGAACGCGAACGTGGAGCACGCCGCGGCCCCGCCCGCCACCAGCGCCGCGTACGCGAAGAACGGCCGCCGCCGTCCCGCGCCCCGCGGGCGCCGCCCCCGCGTGACCCGGCGCAGCGCCAGCAGTGCCGCACCCGCCGAGGCGGCCAGGGTGATGCCGACGCCGGACGACAGCGCGACGGCACCGAAGGAATGATCCACCGACCCCGCCACCTGCCCGGTGTCCTGGAACACCTCCAGCAGCAGCCGCCCGCCCAGCACCGCCGGGAGCGTCGCCACCGCCGCGCCCACCAGGGCCACGGCCACCGCCTCGCCCACCACCATCCGCCGGAGCTGCCCGGGCGTCGCCCCCGAGCAGCGCAGCAGCTCCAGCTCGGCCGCCCGCTGCCGCACGTTCACCGTCAGCGCCGAGGCGACGGCGAAGAACACCAGCAGCGTCCCGTAACCGCCGACCACACCGGCGGCCGTGCGCAGAGTCTCCGAGCTCACCGGGTCCACGCCCGGCTGCCCGGCGGTGTCGTGCATCGAGTTGAACGTCATGACGATCGCCGCGCCCAGGAACGCGGACAGCAGCGTCGCGAGGAACCGTCCGGGCCGCTGCCGGACCGACCGCAGAGCCAGTACGAGCATCGCTCACACCCCCACGGACGTCTCGTCGCCGAGGTGCGCCAGCCGCTCCGCCACCGCGTCCGCCGTCGGCGCGTCCATCCGCCCGGCCAGCCTGCCGTCCGCGAGGAACAGCACACTGTCCGCCCAGGAGGCCGCGACCGGGTCGTGCGTCACCATCACCACGGTCCGCCCGTGCGCCCGCACCGCCTGCCGCAGCAGCTCCAGCACCTCCCGCGCGCTGCGCGTGTCCAGCGCGCCGGTCGGCTCGTCGGCGAAGATCACCCGCGGCTCGGTGACCAGGGCCCGCGCGATCGCCACCCGCTGCCGCTGACCGCCCGACAGCTGGCCGGGGCGGTGTCCGAGCCGGTCGCCGAGCCCTACGGCGGTGAGGATCTCCGTGGCCCGCCGCCGGTCCACCCGCCGGCCGGCCAGCTTCAGCGGCAACACGGTGTTCTGCGCGACGGTCAGCGTCTCCAGCAGGTTGTACTGCTGGAACACGAACCCCACCCGCCCGCGCCGGAACTTCGTCAGCTCCGTCTCGCCGGCACCCGTCAGCTCGGTCCCGTCGACCCGTACGATCCCGCTGTCCGGCCGCTCCAGGCCCGCCGCGCACTGCAGCAGCGTCGACTTGCCCGAGCCGGACGGCCCCATCACCGCCGTGAACGTGCCCCGCGCGAGGCCGAGTGTCACCCCGTCGAGGGCGGTCACGGCGCTGCCGTCCGCGCCGTACGACTTGGTGACCTTCACCAGGCGCAGCGCCTCTGCGGCGGGTTCCGTGCCGGGCGTGTGCCGTGCCCTGTCGCGCACCATCGTCATCTCCTCCGTCCGGCACGCCCTGTGCCCTGGTCACGACGCTACGGAGGAGGCGAGCGGTCCACACGGGGCGCAGGGCCCGTCCCGGGGGTGTACGCAGCGACACCCCCGGGAGGGGGGTCACCGGACCAGGACGACCTCCAGGGTGCGCGGCCCGTGCACGCCCTCGACCCGGTCGAGTTCGATGTCGCTGGTCGCCGAAGGGCCGGAGATCCAGGTCAACGGGCGGGTGGGGTCGAGGCGTTCCAGGGCCTGCGGGACGGACACGACCACCTGGTCCGGGACGCGGACCACGCAGATGTGGTGGTCGGGGACGAGGCTGATCCGGCGCCGGCCCTGGTCGGGGGAGCCGTCCAGCACGAGGGTGCCGGTCTCGGCGACGGCCACGGCGCAGGCGGTGACGACGCTGTCGACCCGGTCCAGTTCGTGCGGGGTGCTCGTCCCCTCGTCCGGCACCCGGGTCACCTCGGCCGCCGCGAGCCACCCCTCGTCCAGTCCGGGCGGCACGAGCACGGTCGACGCGCCCCGCGCCGCCAGCAGCCCGGCGAGGACTCCGGCCAGCGCGCCGGCTTCCGTGCGGTGCACGACGGCCCGGTAGTCCGCCAGGTTCTCCGCCAGCAGGTCCACCGTCTCCTCGGCGGTCCGCTCCCCGTGCTCGCGCAGGTAGCCGCGCTCGACCGGCGGGTCCTCACCGGGCGGTACGTCCGCCAGCGCGCGCCGCACCCGGCCCAGGATCCGCTCCCTGCTGTTCACGAGCCACCGCCCTTCCCGCCGTGCGTCCGCTGCCACCAGTCCCGGAACGGCTCCGCCGGCACGGGCGGCAGGTCCCGGGTCCCGCTCCACGCCCGGCCGGGCCCCGGCAGGGTGCGCGGATGCAGCCGACGCGTGTGCGAGGCGAGCCGCTGGCCGGTGCGCAGCACCCCGGGGCGGGTGAACGCCCAGCGGGCCGCGCGCATCGCCGCCCGCTCGGCGGCGTGCCCCTTCGCCGGCCGAAGCCGCACCTTGTTGCCCTCACGGACGGCCTCGCCGCCCTCCACCACCCGCTCCCGCAGATGCACCAGCACCTCGGGGATGTCGATGGCGACCGGGCACACCTCGTAGCAGGCCCCGCACAGCGACGAGGCGTACGGCAGGGACGCGTCGATCTCGCTGCCCGTGCCCCGCAGTTGAGGGCTGAGGATGGCGCCGATCGGGCCGGGGTACACCGAACCGTAGGCGTGGCCGCCGGCCCGCTCGTACACCGGGCAGACGTTCAGGCAGGCCGAACAGCGGATGCAGCGCAGCGCCTGCCGGCCGACCTCGTCGGCGAGGGTGTCGGTGCGGCCGTTGTCCAGCAGGACGAGGTGGAAGGTACGCGGACCGTCCCCGTCCGTCGTCCCGGTCCACATCGAGGTGTACGGGTTCATCCGCTCGGCCGTGGAGGAGCGGGGGAGGGTCTGCAGGAACACCTCCAGGTCCTGCCAGGTCGGCACGATCTTCTCGATGCCCACCACCGAGATCAGCGTCTCCGGCAGGGTGAGGCACATCCGCCCGTTGCCCTCGGACTCCACCACCACCAGCGTGCCGGTCTCGGCGACCATGAAGTTGGCGCCGGAGATGCCGACCTTGGCGCGCAGGAACTTCTCCCGCAGATGCAGCCGCGCCGCCTCGGCGAGATCGGCGGGCGTGTCCGTCAGCCCTTCCGGGGCGGGACGGCCCCACTCGCCCATCTCCCGGGTGAAGATCTCCCGGATCTCCCCGCGGTTGCGGTGGATCGCCGGAACGAGGATGTGCGACGGCCGGTCCCTGCCCAACTGCACGATCAGCTCGGCGAGATCGGTCTCGTATGCGCGGATCCCCTGCGCCTCCAGTGCCTCGTTCAGGGCGATCTCCTGCGTGGCCATCGACTTGACCTTGACGACCTCCGTCTCGCCGGTCGCCCTCACCAGCTCCGCGACGATCCGGTTGGCCTCGTCGGCGTCGGCGGCCCAGTGGACGGTGCCGCCCGCCGCCGTCACCGACTCCTCCAACTGCACCAGGTAGCGGTCGAGATGACGCAGCGTGCGGTCCTTGATCCGCTTCCCCGCCTGCCGCAGCCGCTCCCAGTCGTCCAGCTCCGCCACCGCCCGCGCCCGCTTGGCGCGGATCGTGTGCGTGGCGTGCCGCAGATTGCCGCGCAGGGTGCTGTCCCGCACGGCCTCCCGGGCCGCCGCGGGGAAAGCGGGCATACCGACGAACGTTCCGCTCATACGGCCGGCTCCTCCTCCGTGCTCGCCAGGATCTCCGCGATGTGCACCGGCCGCATACCGGTCCGCAGCCGCGTCATCGTGCCGCCGATGTGCATCAGACAGGAGTTGTCCGCCGCGCACAGCACCTCGGCGCCCGTCGACTCGGCGTTGCGCACCTTGTCGGCGCCCATCGCCGCCGACACGTCGGCGTTCTTCAGCGCGAAGGTGCCGCCGAACCCGCAGCACTCGTCCGCGCCCGGCAGCTCCACCAGCTCCAGCCCCTTCACCGCCCGCAGCAGCCGCAGCGGCCGCTCGCCCAGCCCCAGCGAGCGCAGCCCGTGACAGGTCGGGTGGTACGTCACCCGGTGCGGGTAGTACGCCCCGACGTCCGTCACCCCCAGCACGTCCACCAGGAACTCGGTCAGCTCGTACGTCTTCGGCACCACCGGCGCGAGCACCGTCGCGAGACCGTCCCCGCGCCCCTCGGACCGGGCCCGCTCACCCATCCGCGGGTACAGCTCCCGCACCATCGCCCCGCAGGACCCGGACGGCGTCACGATCGCCTCGTAGTCCCGGAAGACGTCGGCGAAGCGGCGGGCCATCGGCTCCGTCTCGTGCCGGTACCCGGTGTTGTAGTGGGCCTGGCCGCAACAGGTCTGCGCCATGGGGAAGTCGACGTCGACACCGAGCCGGGTCAGGAGCTTCACCACGGCGCGTCCGGTGTCCGGATAGAGCGTGTCGTTGACGCAGGTCAGGAACAGGGCGACGCGCATCGCGGCTCCTCGTCCGGTCGATCGGCGGGTGGGATGCAGGGTAGTGCGGGGCCGGCGGCACGGGGGAGACCCGGTCAGTCCCGGGCGAGCCGGGCGCGGGCGGCGGCCCACGGCCGGGTGCCGCCGCGCGGCTCGTACCGGGTCAGCGGCTGGGTGGCGGCCGACAGCCGCCGCATGCCGGGGAGGTCGCCGACCCGTCCGGCGGCGCGGGCCTGCACGAGGACGTTGCCGAGCGCCGCCGCCTCCGTCGGTCCGGCCACCACCGGCAGCCCGCAGGCGTCGGCGGTCAGCTGGCACAGCAGGGCGTTGCGGGTGCCGCCGCCCACCACGTGCACCACGTCCACCGTCCGTCCGGCGAGCCGCTGGGCGTCCTCGACGGCGGTGCGGTGGGCCAGGGCGAGCGAGTCGAGGATGCAGCGCACGGTCGCGGCGGGGGAGTCCGGCACCGGCTGAACCGTGGCGCGGCACGCCTCGGCGATCCGCTCCGGCATCCGCCCCGGCGCGAGGAACGCGGAGTCCCCGGCGTCCACCACCGCCCGCAGCGCCGGCACCTCGGCCGCCTCGCACAGCAGCGCGCCCAGGTCCGGCTCACCCCAGGCCCGCAGGCACTCCTGGAGCAGCCACAGCCCCATGATGTTGCGCAGGTAACGGACGGTGCCGTCCAGGCCCAGTTCGTTGGTGAAGTTGGCGGCCCGGCTCTCCTCGGTTAGCACCGGCTCGTCCAGCTCCAGCCCGGCCAGCGACCAGGTGCCGGTGCAGATGTACGCGAACCGCTCGCCGTCCGCCGGCACCGCGGCCACCGCCGACGCCGTGTCGTGGGAGGCGACCGCCGTCACCGGCACCGGCCCGCTCAGCCCGGTTTCCTCCAGCACCCCGGGCCGCAGCATCCCCGCCGGGTCGCCCGGCAGGCGCAGCGGCGGGAACAGTCCGAGGTCGATGCCCAGCCGCTTTGCCACCCCGTGCGCCCAGGTACGGGTGCGCGGGTCGATCAGCTGGGTCGTGGAGGCGTTGGTCAGCTCGGTGCCCTGCTCCCCGGTCAGCCAGTACGCCAGCAGGTCGGGCACCAGCAGCAGCCGCTCGGCCTGCGCGAACTGCCGCGTCCCCCGGGCCGCGACGAGCTGGTACAGCGTGTTGAACGGCGCGTACTGCAGCCCGGTCGCCGCGTACAGCTCCGAGGCCGGCACGGTCGCCCACACCTTCTCGGCGACCGTGTCCGTCCGGCCGTCGCGGTAGTGCACCGGGTTGCCGAGCAGCGCCCCGTCCGCGTCGAGCAGCCCGTGGTCGACGGCCCAGCCGTCGATGCCGACCGAATCGACGGCCCCGGCCGCCCGCAGCCCGTCCAGCACCCCGGCGTACAGCCCCAGCACGTCCCAGCGCAGCCCCTCCGGCACCCGCACCGGACGGTTCGGAAAACGGTGCGCCTCCATCAGCTCCAGGCTGCCGGGGCCCACCCGGCCGACCATGACGCGCCCGCTGGACGCACCGAGGTCGACCGCCGCGTACACCCCCACCCCGCCGCTCATCGGAGGAACGCGGCGGCGACACCGGCGTCGACCGGGACGTGCAGCCCGGTGGTGTGGGTGAGGTCACCGCCCGTCAGCGCGAACACCGCGTTCGCCACGTGCTCCGGCAGCACCTCGCGCTTCAGCAGCGTCCGCTGCGCGTAGAACTCACCCAGCTTCTCCTCCGGCACCCCGTACACGGCCGCCCGCCGAGCACCCCACCCGCCCGCGAAGATCCCCGAACCACGCACCACACCGTCGGGGTTGACGCCGTTGACCCGGATGCCGTGCTCACCCAGCTCCGCCGCCAGCAGCCGCACCTGGTGCGCCTGGTCGGCCTTGGTCGCCGAGTACGCGATGTTGTTCGGGCCGGCGAACACCGCGTTCTTGCTGGCGATGTACACGATGTCGCCGCCCAGTCGCTGGGCGGTCATCACCCGCGCCGCCTCCCGCGACACCAGGAACGAACCCCGGGCCATGACGGCGTGCTGGAGGTCCCAGTCCTTCGCGGACGTCTCCAGCAGGGGCTTGGAGAGGGAGATCCCGGCGTTGTTCACCACCAGGTCCACCCCGCCGAAGGCGAGCACGGCCTCCCGGAAGGCGGCGGTGATCTGCTCCTCGTCCGTCACGTCCACGGTCACCGCGACGGCCTTGTCGGGCCCGCTCAGCTCTTCCGCGACCTGAGCCGCGCTCTCCCCGTTCAGATCGGCCACGACGACACACGCGCCCTCGGCGGCCAGCCGCCGCGCGATGGCCTTCCCGATCCCGCTGCCCGCCCCGGTCACCAGTGCCACCCGGGTCGCCAGCGGCTTCGGCGGCGGCATCCGGCGCAGCTTGGCCTCCTCCAGCGCCCAGTACTCGATGCGGAACTTCTCCGACTCCTCGATCGGCGCGTACCTGGACACCGCCTCGGCCCCGCGCATCACGTTGATCGCGTTGCGGTAGAACTCCCCGGCCACCCGCGCCGTCTGCTTGTCCTTGCCGAAGCTGAACATGCCCACCCCTGGCACCAGCACGATCGCCGGGTCGGCGCCGCGCATCGCGGGGGAGCCGGGCTCCGCGTGCCGCTCGTAGTAGGCGGCGTACTCCTGCCGGTAGTCCGCGTGCAGCTCCTCCAGCCGCGTCACCGCCTCGTCGAGCGGCGCGGACGGCGGCAGATCCAGCACCAGCGGACGCACCTTGGTGCGCAGGAAGTGGTCCGGGCACGACGTCCCCAGCGCGGCGAGCCGCGGATGCCCGGCCCGCGCCAGGAAGTCCAGCACGGCGTCGGAGTCGTCGAAGTGCCCCACCTGCGGCCGGTCCTGCGAGGCGATCGCCCGCACGAACGGCGCCAGAGCCGCCGCCCGCTCCCGCCGCTCGTCCTCCGGCAACGCCCCGTACCCCTCGACCACCGGCCCGAACGGCTCCGGCCGGCCCCGCTCGGCGAGGAACCGCTCGGCGGTACGGATGATGTGCAGCGAGTTCCGCTCGCACTCCTCGGAGGTGTCGCCCCACGCGGTGATCCCGTGTCCGCCCAACACACAGCCGACGGCCCGGGGATTGGCGGCCTTCACGGCGGCGATGTCCAGCCCCAGCTGGAACCCGGGCCGCCGCCACGGCACCCACACCACGGTGTCGCCGAAGCACTCGGCGGTCAGCTTCTCCCCGTCGGCCGCACACGCCAGCGCGATGCCGGAGTCGGGGTGCAGATGGTCGACGTGGGCGGCGTCCACCAGCCCGTGCATCGCAGTGTCGATGGAGGGCGCGGCACCCCCCTTGCCGTGCAGGCAGTAGTCGAACGCGGACACCATCTCGTCCTCGCGCTCCACTCCCGGATACACGTCGACGAGCGCCCGCAGCCGGTCCAGCCGCAATACGGCCAGCCCGCCCTCGGTGAGCGTCCCGAGATCCCCACCGGACCCCTTGACCCACATCAGCTCCACATCGCCCCCGGTGACGGGATCGACCTCCCGCCCCTTGGCGGAGGCGTTCCCCCCGGCGTAGTTGGTGTTCCGGGGATCGCTCCCGAGCCGATGCGACCGGGCGAGAAGAGCAGCAACTTCACGGTGAACCATGACAACCAGTCCTTGAACAAAAGGGGGTGAGCAGAACACGTCTCCAAGGGCGCGGGGAACTGCGCGACCAGCCCCACGAACCCGCACCCGGCGACGAAACAGAAACCCGGCAGACGCCTACGCCCCCCAGCCCGCCTGCGCACCCCCCACCCGCTCGGCCACGATCCTCTCCGCCCACCCCGACCGCGCGTACGCCGCCATGGGATCGGCATCCAGCCCCATCTCCTCCCGCACCTCCCGGAGAAGCGGACGCACGTCCGTGTTGAACGCGTCCATCACCACGGCGTTTGCCCCCAGCACATCACCCGCCCGCTGAGCATCGGCCAACGCCGACCGGTCGACGAGCAACGCCTTGGCGGTGGCCTCCTGCACGTTCATGACGGACCGGATGATCGCGGGAATCTTCGATTCCACGTTGTGGCACTGATCCAGCATGAACGCCACGTCCGACGTGAACCCGCCCCCGCGCACCACCTCGTACATGATCCGGAACAGCTGGAACGGGTCGGCCGCGCCGACCATCAGGTCGTCGTCGGCGTAGAACCGCGAGTTGAAGTCGAACCCCCCGAGCTTCCCCTCCCGCAGCAGCGTCGCCACGATGAACTCGATGTTGGTGCCGGGCGCGTGATGCCCCGTGTCGACCACGACCTGTGCCTTCGGCCCCAGCTTCAGGCAGTGCGCGTACGCCGTCCCCCAGTCCGGCACATCCGTCGCGTAGAACGCCGGCTCGAACAACTTGTACTCCAGCAGCATCCGCTGGCCGTCGCCGAGCCGTCCGTACACCTCGGCGAGCGCCTCCGCCAGCCGGTCCTGCCGCGCCCGGATGTCGTCCTGCCCCGGGTAGTTGGTCCCGTCCGCGAACCACAGCTTGAGATCCTTGGAGCCGGTCGCGTCCATGATGTCGACGCATTCCAGGAGATGGTCCACGGCCTTCCTGCGCACCGCCGCGTCCGGGTGGCAGACGGAGCCCAGCCGGTAGTCGTCGTCCTGGAACGTGTTGGAGTTGACCGCGCCCAGCCGCAGCCCGCGGTCCTCGGCGTGCCGGGCCAGCGCCACGTAGTCGTCGACCCTGTCCCAGGGGATGTGCAGCGCCACGGTCGGCGCCACACCCGTGAACTCGTGCACCTTGGCCGCGTCGTCCAGCTTCTCCCGCGGATCACGCGGGACACCCTGCTGCGCGAACACCTTGAACCGGGTGCCCGAGTTCCCGTACGCCCACGACGGCGTCTCGACTGCCTGGGTCTTGAGGGCGGCTTTCACCGCGGCGCGCTCGGTCACGTCAGGGCTCCTGTGACATCGGGTCGTGACGACCACTTGATGAAACGATTCAGAACGTGAAGCTAGGTGCCCCCCGAAGGGGTGTCAACCCTCGCGGTCACGTCGATCCGCCACGACCTCGGTGCAACCGACAGCCGTCGAAAGTTTCTCGACCGGGACCCATTGACGTGACATGCGTGACGCGCCTACCGTCCCGGCAACCCAGTTGAAACCTTTCACGACGCCGTGAGGGCCGACCCGCCGGCGTCGTCGAGGAGCCCTCATGACCCACCCGTCCGACACGGGTCCGGCCCCGGTTCTCGCACTCAAGGGCATCTCCAAGTCCTTCGGCGCGGTCCGCGCGCTGCGGGACGTCTCCCTGGAGCTGTTCCCCGGGGAGGTGCACGCCCTGGCCGGTGAGAACGGAGCCGGCAAGTCGACCCTCATCAAGACGCTCGCCGGAGTGCACCGGCCGGACGCAGGCCAGGTGCTGCTCGACGGCAGGCCGGTCGTCTTCCATGGACCGGGCGACGCCCGCGACGCCGGCATCGCCGTCATCTACCAGGAACCGACGCTCTTCCCCGACCTGTCGGTCGCCGAGAACATCTTCATGGGGCGCCGGCCCCGCCGCGCGCTGCGCCGGATCGACCACAAGCGCACCCGCGACGCCACGGCCGCGCTGATGAAGCGGCTCGGCGTCGCACTCGATCCGGACCGTCCGGCCCGCGGACTGTCCATCGCCGACCAGCAGATCGTCGAGATCGCCAAGGCGCTCTCCTTCGACGCCCGCGTCCTGATCATGGACGAGCCCACCGCCGCCCTGACGCACAGCGAGGTCGCCCGTCTCTTCGGCGTCGTCCGCGCGCTGCGGGACCAGGGCGCCGCCGTCCTGTTCATCTCGCACCGCCTGGAGGAGATCTTCGAGATCTGCCGCCGCGTCACCACCCTGCGCGACGGCGCCTGGATCGCGAGCGAACCCCTCGACGGCATGACCGAGGACGACCTGGTCCGCCGCATGGTCGGCCGCGACCTGGCCGAGCTCTACCCCAAACAGGAGGTGACACCCGGCGAGGTGGCCCTCAGCGTGCGGCGGCTGACCCGCGAGGGGGTCTTCACCGACGTCTCCTTCGACGTACGGCGCGGCGAGATCGTAGGGCTCGCCGGACTCGTCGGCGCCGGACGCACCGAGGTGGCCCGCGCGGTGTTCGGCATCGACCGCCTGGACGCCGGGGAGGTGGAGGTCGACGGGCGGAAGCTCACCAACGGCGCCCCCTCCACCGCCATGGCCGCCGGACTCGCCCTGGTTCCCGAGGACCGGCGCGCCCAGGGCCTGGTGACGGACCTGTCCATCGAGCGCAACATCGGCCTCACCGGCCTCGGCACCACCGTGCGGGCCGGCCTGATGGACCGCGGCGCCGAGCGCAGCCGCTCCCTCGACTGGGCCGTCAAGCTGCGCGTCAAGTACGCCCGGATCGCCGACTCGGTGAACACCCTGTCCGGCGGCAACCAGCAGAAGGTCGTCCTCGCCAAGTGGCTCGCCACCCACCCGAAGGTGCTGATCGTCGACGAGCCCACGCGCGGCATCGACGTCGGCACCAAGGCCGAGGTGCACCGGCTGCTGTCACAGCTCGCCGCCGACGGCGTGGCCGTCCTGATGATCTCCTCCGACCTGCCCGAGATCCTCGGCATGGCCGACCGCGTGCTGGTGATGCACGAGGGCCGGCTCACCGCCGAGATTCCCCGCACCGACGCCACCGAGGAAACCGTGATGGCCGCAGCCACCGGGAGGGCCGCGTGAGGCGGGGGTACCGCCCACGCCCTTCAGGCAGTGGGGGAGCACGCGCGGCCACCGGCCCGCAGACGGACACGACGCCCGCACCTCCGCGCCGCACGGGCGGAGAAGCGAACGAAAGGGGCACGGCATGACGGTCACCGCTCCCGGCGAAGCACCCGTCGCCGAGGTGCCGAAGACCGGCGCCACCCGACTGGTCGACCGCGTGTTCAAGATGCGCGAACTGGCCATCCTGGCCGTTTTCCTGGTGATGATCGCCGTCACCCAGGCCGGCAACAGCGCGTTCCTGTCCGAGCAGGGCATCAAGGACCTGCTGCTGAACGCGACCATCCTGGTGCTGGTCGCCACCGGCCAGTCCCTGGTCGTCATCACCCGCAACGTCGACCTGTCCGTCGGCTCCACCCTCGGCATCAGCGCCTTCGCCGCCGGTCTCCACCTCCAGGGCGGCGGGAACCCGGTCGTCGCCGTCGCCCTCGCCGTCCTGCTCGGCATCGGCTTCGGTCTGCTCAACGGCCTGCTCGTCTCCCTCGGCCAGGTGCCCGCCCTCGTCGTCACCCTGGGCACGCTGTACATCGTCCGCGGCATCGACTCGATCTGGGTCGGCTCCCGCCAGATCACCGCCGCCGACCTCCCGGGCGGATTCGTCGACTTCGGTTCCGGCGGCCTCTCCGCCGTGCCGTACCTGGCGCTGATCGCCCTCGCGGTGCTGGTGGCGACCGCGTACTACCTGCGGCACTTCGGCGGTGGGCGCGAGCTGTACGCGCTCGGCTCCAACCCGGAGGCGGCCCGGCTCGCCGGCATCCCGGTGCGCAAGCGGATCCTCGCCGCGTACACGTTCTGCGGCGCCCTCGCCGGTCTGGCCGGCGCGCTGTACCTCGCCCGCTTCGGCAACGTCGACTCCGGAACCGGCACCGGCTACGAACTCACCGTCGTCAGCGCCGTCGTGGTCGGCGGCGTCGTCTTCACCGGCGGCTCGGGAAGCGTCTACGGAGCCGCCCTCGGCGCGCTGCTGCTGACCTCGATCAATAGCGTGCTGCCCGCCCTCGGCGTCAGCTCCGTGTGGGTGCTCGCCATCAACGGCGTGCTGCTCGTCCTCGCCATCGCGGTCGACCGGGTCGTCGCGCTGCGCGTGGCCTCCGCCCTGAAGAAGAGGAACGCCCGCCATGCCTGACTCCCTGACGCGCGCCGTCCGCTGGGACACGGTCGTCGGCGCCCTGCTCGTCGTCGTCCTGCTGCTGTCGTTCACCACCGTCGACGGCTTCGGCAACGCCCTCAACCTGTCGTTCCTCGTCGGCAACACCCTGCCGATCGCGCTGATCGCCCTGCCCATGACGCTGCTCGTGGTGTCCGGCGAGATCGACCTGTCCGTGGCGTCCACGGCGGGCCTGTCCGGCGCGGTGATGGGCGCCCTGTGGAACCAGGGCATGGCCATCGAGGCGATCATCCCGGTCTGCCTGCTCATCGGCGTGGTCTGCGGCCTGGTCAACGGCCTGCTGGTGACCCGCCTCGGGCTGCCCTCCCTGGCCGTCACCATCGGCACCCTCGCCGCCTACCGGGGCATCGCGCAGATCGTGCTCGGCTCCGACGCGGTCACCGACTTCCCGTCCGCCTACCTGGACTTCGCCGCCGGACGCATCGGTGACACCTTCGTCCCGTACGCCTTCCCGCCGTTCCTGGTGCTGCTCGCGATCGCCGTCGTCGCCCTGCACGCCACCCCGTTCGGCCGGACGCTGTTCGCGATCGGGGCCGGCGAGGAGGCCGCCCGGTTCGCCGGCGTCCGCGTCAGGCGGCAGAAGCTGATCCTGTTCACGGTGACCGGCCTGATGTCGGCCCTCACCGGCGTTTTCTGGGCGCTGCACTACGCCAGCGCCCGCTACGACAACGCCACCGGCCTCGAACTGTCCGTCGTCGCGGCCGTGCTGCTCGGCGGCATCGACTTCGACGGCGGCAAGGGCACCCTCGGCGGCGCGGTCGCCGGTGTGTTCCTGCTGGGGGCACTGCAGAACGTGATGAGCCTGAAGGACGTGTCCGCGCAGTCCCAGATCGTCGTGACCGGCGTGCTGCTGGTGCTGTCCGTCCTCGGCCCGCGCGTCGCCCGGCAGACGGCCGTCGCCCGGGCGGGACGGAGGGCGGCCACCGCACCCGATCCGGACCCCAGGACGCCCGCACCGACCTCCTGAACCGTCCTCTTCCTTAAGGAACCCACCATGCGCAAGGCATCCCTGAGCCGTACCTGCGCGGCGCTCGCCGCCGTCACCTCCCTCGCCCTGGCCGCCACCGCCTGCGGCGGCACCACCAAGGAGGACGTCAAGAACGAGGGCGGAGCGGCCGCCTCGGCCGGCAAGGCCGACCCGGACGCGGTCACCAAGAAGGGCATGACCGTCGGCTTCCTGCCCAAGCAGGTCAACAACCCCTACTTCACGAGCGCCGACAAGGGCGGCGAGAAGGCGGTGAAGGAACTCGGCTCCAGCTTCAAGGAGGTCGGCCCCACCAGCGCCACGGACACCGCCGGCCAGGTCTCCTACGTCAACACCCTCACCCAGCAGCAGGTCGACGCGATGGCCGTGTCCGCGCAGGACCCCGGCGCGCTGTGCACCGCGCTCAAGCAGGCCATGAAGAACGGCATCAAGGTCGTCACCTACGACTCCGACACCACCCCTGGCTGCCGCAACGCCTTCGTCTCCCAGGCGTCCGCCGAGGACCTCGGCCGCACCGAGGTGCAGCTGCTCGCCGAACAGATCGGCCACCAGGGCGAGATCGCGATCCTGTCCGCCGCGCAGACCGCGACCAACCAGAACACCTGGATCGAGTTCATGAAGGACGAGCTCAAGGACCCCAAGTACAAGGACATGAAGCTGGTCGAGGTCGCCTACGGCAACGACGACGCCCAGCAGTCCTTCCAGCAGACCCAGGGCCTGCTCCAGGAGTACCCGAACCTGAAGGGGATCATCTCCCCGACCACCGTCGGCATCAAGGCCGCCGCCCAGTACCTGTCCGGCTCCAAGTACAAGGGCAAGGTCAAGCTGACCGGCCTCGGCACCCCCAACGACATGCGCAAGTACGTCAAGAACGGCACCGTCGAGGCGTTCGAGCTGTGGGACCCGGCCAAGCTCGGCGAGCTGGCCGCCCGCACCGCGGTCGCGCTCGCGTCCGGCCAGATCACCGGCCAGGAGGGAGAGACGTTCACGGCCGGCGCGATGGGTGACTACACCATCGGCAAGGACGGCGTGATCAACCTCGGCAAGCCCACCGTCTTCAACGCCGGGAACATCGACGAGTTCGACTTCTGACCCCGGTCCGGCCCTGACGGAGAGGTGGTACCCCGTGCGACGCGTGTGTTTCCTGCTCAAGGTCCGCCAGGACCGCATCGACGAGTACCGCGCGCGATGACCCCGCTCACCGAGGTCTTCCACCCCCGCTGACGGGCACGTCCCCACTCCGCCCGTGACCGAAAAGGGGCGGCCGTGCGGGTAGTGTGATGGCCCGCCGCGCCGCCCCCCGGCCCCCTCGTTCCCCTGGAGGTTCCTGTCCGATGGCCCAGTCGGTGGGTATCAAGGACGTCGCCCGCGTCGCCGGAGTCTCCGTAGGCACCGTCTCCAACGTGATCAACCGCCCTGACACGGTCGCCGCCGAGACCCGGGCCCGGGTGCTGTCCGCCATCGACCGGCTCGGCTACGTGCGCAGCGAGTCCGCCCGCCAGCTGCGCGCCGGCCGCAGCCGCATCATGGGCCTGCTCGTCCTCGACATGGGCAACCCCTTCTTCGTCGACGTCGCCCGCGGCGCCGAGCGCGCCGCCCGCCAGGCCGGCCTCGGCGTCATGGTCTGCAACAGCGCCCAGAGCCCCGGCGAGGAGGCCGAGTACCTGTCGCTGTTCGCGGAGCAGCGGGTGCGGGGCGTGCTGCTCACCCCCGCCGACGCCACCGGCCGCAACATCGAGGCGTTCCGCCGGCACGGCATCCCGTTCGTACTGGTCGACCGGGTCGCCGAGGGCACCACCGAGTGCTCGGTCTCCGTGGACGACGTGGCGGGCGGCGCCCTGGCCGTACGGCACCTCGTCGACGCCGGGCACCGCTCTCTCGCCTACGTCAGCGGCCCGCCCGGACTGAACCAGGTCAGGGACCGCCGCACCGGCGCGCTGAACGCCCTCGCCGAGGCCGGGCTCGGCCCCGACAGCCTGCACGAACTGCCCACCGAACGGCTCGACGTCGCCGCCGGACGCGACGCGGGCGCCCGGCTCCTCGGCCTGTCCCGCCGCCCCACGGGCGTGTTCTGCGCCAACGACCTGCTCGCCCTCGGCGTGCTCCAGGCGATGTACGCGGCCGGCGTCCGCGTCCCCGACGACCTGGCGATCGTCGGCTACGACGACATCGAGTTCGCCGCCGCGGCGGCCGTACCGCTCACCTCGGTGCGCCAGCCCGCCGTCACCATGGGCGCGCTGGCGGCCGAACTCCTGCTGGAGGAGACCGAGGAGACGGACCCGCCGCACGAGCACCGCCGGGTCGTGCTCGCCCCGGAACTGGTGGTCCGGCGCTCCAGCCTGTCCGCCCGCTGACCGCCGCCCGGGAACATTTCATGATCCCGGGGTCGTTGGCCGCAGGAACATGTGCTGAACTGGGTCGCGGCCCGACAATCCGTTCGTCCCGGGAGTCCCGTTGACCGACACCTACCGCCAGCCCGGCGTGGTCCTCACCGACCGCCGGTTCACCGTGCCCCTCGATCACGCCGACCCCTCGGGGGAGACGATCGAGCTGTACGCGCGCGAGGTCGTCGCCAGTGACAAGGCCGGCCAGGACCTGCCCTGGCTGCTCTACCTCCAGGGCGGCCCCGGCTTCGGGGCGAACCGTTTCGTCGGCAAGCCGGCCTGGCTCGGCCGCGCCCTGGAGGAGTACCGGGTGCTGCTGCTGGACCAGCGCGGCACCGGCGCCTCCACCCCCGCCAACCGGCAGACGCTCCCGCTCCGCGGCGGCCCCGCCGAGCAGGCCGACTACCTCACGCACTTCCGATCCGACTCGATCGTGCGGGACTGCGAGGCCATCCGTCCCCAGGTGACCGGCGGCGCCCCGTGGACCGTGCTCGGCCAGAGCTTCGGCGGATTCTGCACCGTCACCTACCTCTCCCTGGCCCCCGAGGGCCTGCACACCGCCCTGATCACCGGCGGCCTGCCCTCCCTCGACGCGCACGCCGACGACGTCTACCGGGCCGCCTACCCGCGCATCGAGCGGAAGGTCGCCGCCCACTACGCCCGCTACCCGCAGGACGTCGAGCGCGCCCGCCGCATCGCCGACCACCTCCTCACCCACGACGTGGTCCTGCCGAACGGCTACCGGTTCACCGTCGAGGCGTTCCAGTCCTTCGGCCTGATGCTCGGCGGCGGCGACGGCAGCCACCGCCTGCACCACCTCCTGGAGGACGCGTTCGTCCCCACCCCGGGCGGTCCCGCGCTCTCCGACGCCTTCCAGGAGCAGGCGCAGGCGCTGCTGTCGTTCGCCGGACACCCGCTGTACGCGCTGGTGCACGAGGCGATCTACGCCCAGGACGCCCGCCCCACCGCCTGGTCCGCCGAACGCGTACGGTCCGAGTTCCCGCGGTTCGACGCGACCAAGGCGCTCGCCGGCGACGAGCCGCTGCTGTTCACCGGCGAGACCGTCCACCCGTGGATCTTCGACTGCGACCCGACGCTGCGCCCGCTGCGGGAGACCGCCGAACTGCTCGCCGCGCGCACCGACTGGACCCCGCTGTACGACCCGGCGCGCCTGGCCGCCAACGAGGTCCCGGTCGCGGCGGCCGTCTACCACGACGACATGTACGTCGACACCACGCACGCGCTGGCCACCGCCCGCGCGATCCGCGGGCTGCGCACCTGGGTCACCGACGAGTTCGACCACGACGGCGTCCGCACCGGAGGCCCCCGGGTCCTGGACCGGCTGCTCGCCCTCGCCCGCGACGAGGCCTGACCGCGCGCCCCCGTGCACTGTCGGTGCACGGGGTTAGTCTGCCGGTCATGACCGAGCCGACGATCAGTCAACTCCCGCCCCTGCCCGACGACTGGGGGCGCGCCCTGGCCGTGGTCGCCCATCCGGACGACCTGGAGTACGGGTGCGCGGCGGCGATCGCCGCCTGGACCGACGCGGGCCGCGAGGTCTCCTACGTCCTCGCGACCCGCGGCGAGGCGGGCATCGACACCCTGGAACCGGGTGCGTGCGGACCGCTCCGGGAGCGCGAGCAGCGGGCGAGCGCCGCCGTGGTGGGCGTCTCGGAGGTCGCCTTCCTCGACCACGCTGACGGCGTGATCGAGTACGGTCCGGCCCTGCGCCGGGACATCGCGGCGGCGATCCGCCGGTACCGGCCCGAGCTGGTGATCACCCTGAACCACCGGGACACCTGGGGCGGCACCGCCTGGAACACCCCGGACCACGTGGCCGTCGGCCGGGCCACGCTCGACGCGGCCGGGGACGCCGGCAACCGCTGGATCTTCCCCGAGCTGACCGAGCAGGGGCTCGAACCCTGGGACGGCGTGCGCTGGGTGGCGGTCGCCGGATCCAGCGAGCCCACCCACGCCGTGGACGCCACCGCGGGGCTGGAGCGGGCGGTGCGTTCCCTGCTGGAGCACCGCACCTACATCGAGGCGCTCACCGACGAGGACCCCGAGACGTACGCGCGCACGCTGCTGACCGGCTTCGCCGAGGAGACCGGGAAGCGGTTCGGGAACCGCCCCGCGGTCGCCTTCGAGCTGTTCCCCCGGTGACCGCCGTGGGGGGAGACGAGGAACGGCTCGCGCGGGACTTCGAGGACCACCGGGCCCACCTCAAGGCGGTCGCCTACCGCATGCTCGGCTCGGTCTCCGAGGCGGAGGACGCCGTGCAGGAGGCGTGGCTGCGGCTGAGCCGGGTGGAGCCCGGCGGGATCGACAACCTGGGCGGCTGGCTGACCACCGTGACCGGCAGGATCTGCCTGGACCTGCTGCGGTCGCGCACGGCGCGCCGGGAGCAGCCGATGGAGGACACCTTCGTCCCCGACCCGCTGCTCCGGCCGCTGTCCCGGGTCGACCCGGAGCAGGAGGCGCTGGAGGCCGACTCGGTGGGCATCGCCCTGCTGGTCGTGATGGAGACCCTCGACCCCGACGAGCGGCTGGCGTTCGTGCTGCACGACATGTTCGCCGTGCCCTTCGACGACATCGCCCCGGTGGTGGAGCGCGGCGCCGCCGCGACCCGGCAGCTCGCCAGCCGGGCCCGCCGCCGGGTCCGCGCAGCCACCCCGCCGGCCGATCCCGACGCCGGACGGCAGCGGCAGGCACTCGACGCCTTCCGCGCCGCGTCACGCACCGGCGACTTCGAGGCGCTGGTCGCGGTGCTGCACCCGGACGTGGTGCTGCGCGCGGACGCGGGCGCGCCGGCCCGGGGAGTGGCCGGCTCGAAGACGCTGCGGGGCGCGCGGCAGGTGGCCGAGTCGGCGATGCTGTTCGCCCGCTTCAACGCGCGGGCCCGCCCCGTCCTGGTCAACGGCGCCCCCGGCCTGGTCGGCGTGGCCGACGGCCGCATCAACTCGGTCATGTCCGTCACGGTCCGGGACGGCCGCATCACGGCCCTGTACATCCTGGCCGACCCGGACCGGCTGGAGGGGCTGGCCCTGCCACCCGAGGCCGACTGACCGGCTCGCGGCCGGCCCACCTCACGGAACCGGCCGGGGAGGGGCGGCGTCAGCCGGACAGTTTGCGGATGAGTGCCGCCGTGTCGCGGTCCGCGGGGAAGAACGTCTCGATGGCGATCTCGTCCAGTGTCACGTCGCGCGGTGAGCCGAAGACCGTCGTGGTGTACAGCAGGGCGAGTTCCCCGTGCTCGGATGCCAGGTGCAACGGGACCACCAGGTCGTTCGCCTCCCCGGCCGGGGCGGGCGGGTCCGTCCGCGGCGGGGCGGGGTAGCTCTCCAGCTCGGCGAGCAGCTCGGCCAGACCGGCGTCGGCCGTCCGCTCCAGCTGGCGGCGGACCCGGCGCAGCATGTGCGCGCGCCACTCCGCGAGGTTGAGGATGCGCCCGGCCATCCCGTCGGGCCGCAAAGTCGCCTTCAGTACGTTGAACGGCGGCTCCGACGGCTCCCGCCGCGCATCGCCGAGGAACAGTCCCATCGCGCGGTTCGCGGCCAGCAACTCCCAGCGCACGTTCACCGCGAGCGCCGGGTTCGGCTCGTGGCCCGCGAGCACCGCCTCCACGGCGGTACGTGCCGCGCCCAGATCGGCGAACGCGCGCTCGCCGTGCACCGGGGCGAACCCGGCCGCCAGATAGAGCGGGTTGCGCTCCCGCAGCGGCACGTCCAGCTCGTCGCACAGCCGCCGGATCATCTCCCGGCTCGGGTTAGCACGCCCGGTCTCGACGCAGCTCAGGTGCCGGGTGGACAGTTCGGCCGCGAGCGACACGTCCAGCTGGGAACGGCGGCGGCGCTCGCGCCACTGCCGCAGCTGCGTCCCGACCGGTGCGTTGGTCCTCGTCATGGCCCCCAGGCTGCCGCGTGGGGCGCCACGACGGCAATGACCTGGCAGGTCATCGACAGTCGGCCCGCGGGCTCGCACAGTCGGAGACCGGAGCGCGGTGCGCCGTACGGCACCGCGCCGGACGAAGGGACACCCGTCATGAGTGGAACCACAGCACCGGCGGCACGGCGGAACGAGGGCGCCGCCGACGTGTTCGAGCAACTGGAGCGGTACACGCTTTTCTGGAACACCGGCCCCGAGGGCGAACGGCACCGCCTGGCCTCGGTGGTCTTCACCGACACGGTCGAGTACCGCGCCGCCGTCGGCTTCCTGCGGGGGGCCGCTGCGCTCGCGGACTTCCGGGACCAGTTCGTGTCGCACCGGGGACCCGCCACGGTCCGCCGGCGCGAGCGGCCCGAGGTGCACCACGGCCGGGCCCGGCTGCGGTGGGAGATCCTGACCGGCGACGGCACGTCTTTCGCCACGGGGACCGACGTGATCGAGTTCGACGAGGACGGCCGCATCAGCGCCATCACCGCCTTCCTCGACCGCGCCCCCGAGGGCTTCGACCCGACGGCCCACCACTGACGCGGGGCGCCGTGCCGGCGGGCTCAGCCCGCGGTCCGGCGCTCCTCGCCCACCGGCGCCGCCCCCTCGCCCGCCGCCCTGCCCGGTGCGTCCGGGCGGGGCGCGCGGCGGCGGTCCGGACGCAGCCGCAGCCCCCGCGGCATGAAGGTGAGCCGTTCCGTCACGTGCAGGCGGTACCCGGGATCGGCGTGCAGGTCGTAGCGGCGCAGCAGCAGGCCCAGGACCAGCGTCGCCTCGTGCAGCGCGAACTGACGGCCGATGCACGCCCGCGCGCCCGTCCCGAAGGGCTTGTAGGTGTGCGGCGGCCGGGACCGTACCGCCCGCGGGTCGAAGCGGTCGGGGTCGAAGCGGTCGGCGTCCGCGCCCCACACCTCGGGGTCGCGGTGCAGCATCGGCGTCAGCACCAGCGTCCACGCGCCGCGCCGCATCGGATGCTCGTCGGCCAGCACCGTGTCCTCGGTCGCCTCGCGCGAGTAGGCCGGTGCCGTCGGCCACAGCCGCAGCGACTCGTCGAGGACGCGGCGGACGTGGCGGAGGCGAGCGACCTGTTCGTAGGCGGGCGTGTCCGTGGCGCCCCAGACGCGGTCCACCTCGGCGCGGGCGCGGTCCGCCACCTCGGGGTGGAGGGAAAGGTAGTGGAGGGCGAAGGACAGGGCGCCCGAGGTGGTCTCGTGACCGGCCACCAGGAAGGTGATGACCTGGCGGCGGACGTTCTCCGGTGACAGCTGCTCCCCGGTGTCCGGGTGGGCCGTCTCCAGCATGCGGTCCAGCAGATCGCCCTCGGCGTGGCCGTCCGCGCGCCGGCGGCGGACCACCTCGTCGACGATGTGCTCCAGCCGCGCGATGTCCGTCGCGTTGCGGCGGTTGGCCCGGCGCAGCAGCAGCGGGGCCAGCGGCGGGGGGACGTTGTTCAGCCGCTGGGCGTGGCCGAGGGTGCCGACCATCGCCGTGACGAACGGGTGCGGACGGGCCCGTTCGAAGGAGCCGAAGTCGTGCCCGAACCCGGTGCGCGCGATCGTCTCCAGCGTCAGCTTGGTCATGTCGCCGGGGACGTCCACCCAACGGCCGCCGGCCGCCGCGCGGTCCCAGTGCTCGGTCAGGCGCGCGGCCACGTCCAGCATCATGGGGTGGTAGGCGGCCATGGCCTCCCGGCTGAACCCGGGCGCCAGCACGTCGTGCGCCAACTGCCAGTTGGGCTCGTGGTTGTAGGCGGTGAACAGCCCGTCGCCCGCGACCGGCCGCAGATTGGCCACGCCGAGCCCCACATGTTTGGCGAACCGTGACTCGTCGGCCAGGTCGGCCACCAGCCGGGCGCCCCACGTGAACACGAACTCCCTGCCGAACGCGTTGCGCCGGAAGATCGGGCCCAGCCGGCGGGCGAGACGCACCGAGTCCTGCACGGGGGTGCTTCTGCTCGACCCGATGACGTCGCCCAGCAGCGGCAGCCGGTGCGGCGGGTGCGGTATGCGGCGCAGCGCGGGCCAGCCCTGCTCCGCGCTGCGGAACCCCTTCGGCAGTACGGCCCGTTCCGTCGTCTCCGCCATGGCGCGATCTCCTTCGATCCGGCGAGCGAGTGCGACGTGTTGCACGTGAGTTCAATAACGCGGCTCCAGTCTGGTCCGGCCGCCGGAGCGGCGTCAACTACAGTGCGGGAATGGCCGCGAAAGAGGGCGGGCGCACACGCCGTCGGCTCAGCACCGAGGAGCGTCGGGAGCAACTGCTCGCGGTGGGCGCACGGTTGTTCTCGGAGAGCCCCTACGACGAGGTGTGGATCGAGCAGGTCGCCGAGATCGCCGGAGTGTCGCGCGGGCTGCTCTACCACTACTTCCCGGCCAAACGGGACTTCTTCGCGGCCGTGGTGGAGCGCGAGAGCGAGCGGATGCTGCGCATGACGGCGGCGGTACCCGGCGTCCCGGTGCGCGAGCAGCTGACGGCGGGCCTCGACACCTACCTGGAGTACGTGGAGGCCCACGCGCACGGCTACCGGGCGTTCCACCGCGCCGACGCGGCGGGGGACCAGGCGGTGCGGCGGGTCTACCGGCGGGCGCTGGCCGCGCAGGAGCGGCAGATCCTCGCCGCGCTCGCCGCCGACCCCGAGTTCGGTCCGGTACTGGGCACCCGGCCGGACACCCGGCTCGCGGTGCGCGGCTGGCTGGCCTTCACCACGGCGGTCTGTCTGGAGTGGCTGCGCGGCTCGGAGTTGGGGCGCGAGCAGGTGCGTGCCCTGTGCGCACGCGCCCTGCTGGGCGTTCTCACATCCTGAAAGGTCCCGAGGAGATCACCGGGGGCGGTTGGCGCGCACCCTGATCTCCGATAGGTTAGGCAAGGCTTACCTAAGAGGAGGTTGGGATGGGTGACCACACGCACGCCTGGGCCGCCGCGCCCGGTGCGGCGGAGCGGGCCCGCTCGGTGCTCGCCGCCGCCTGGTCCTGCACGGTGACCGCGGAGGGCACCCGGGAGGAACTCGTCGGCGCGCACACCGTGACGGACGACGGGCGGGTGCTGCTGGACGTGGCCGAGGACAGCACGCTGCTCACGGCCGCTGTCTGCGCGCCACGCGGAGAGCCGTCCGCCGTACTGGAGTTCGCCGACGTCGCGCCCGTCCCCGTACGCGACCGCATCCGCGCCCGGGTCTGGCTGGCAGGATGGTTCGCCGTCCAGGGCGGCCGGCTCGCCTTCGAACCCACCCGTGTCGTGCTCCGCCGGCCGTCCGGCGCGCTGGTCGTCGGCCGCGACGAGTTCGCCACCGCCGCGCCCGACCCGCTGGCCGGCGCCGAGGCGCGGCTGCTGACCCACCTGGCGGACTGCCACGGCGACGCCGTCGAACGGCTGACCCGCCTGGTGGATTCGGCCGGCCTGCAGGGCGCGGTCCGGGTGCGGCCGCTCGCCGTCGACCGGCACGGCCTGACCCTGCGCGTCGAACGCCTGCGCACCGACGGCGACGTACGGCTGCCGTTCCACGCGCCCGCCGACGATGTCTCCCAGCTCACCGAACGCATGCACGTGCTGCTCACCCAGGCGAACGCCGCCTCCCGCCCCCGTGCGCTACAGCGGCAGCGCACAGACGGCGACGGGTGACGCGAACGGCTCACCGGCCGACCGCAGTTCGCCGCTGTCGGCGTCCACGTGGAACACGGTGACGTCGCCCGACTTCTGGTTCGCCGCGAACAGCAGCCCGCTGCCGGGGGAGAGGGCGATGTGCCGCGGGAAGTCACCGCCCACCGGCACGGTGTCCAGCAGCCGCAGCCGGGCCCCGTCCGCCTCGACGGCGTACCGGGTGAGGCTGTTGTGCCCCCGGTTGGCGAGGTAGGCGTACCGCCCGTCGCCGGTGACGACGAACTGCGCCGGGTAGCTGGTGCCGGACCCCGTCCCCGTCGGCTGTGCCTCGCCGATCCGCAGCCGCCCCGGACCGGGCTCGTACGCGCACACCGCCACCGTGTTGTCGAGCTCGTTGGCGAGGTAGGCGTACCGCCCCCCGGGATGGAAGGTCAGGTGGCGCGGTCCGGCGCCGGGCCGGGTGCTCGCCCGCGCCACCTCGGTCAGGGTGCCCGCCCGCTCGTCGAGGCGGTACGTGTACACCGTGTCGGTGCCCAGGTCCACGGCGAGTACGTGGCCCCCGTCCGGCGCGGTGATGAACTGGTGGGCGTGCGGGCCCTGTTGCCCCGGACCCGGGGCCGGCTCGGAGTGCGTGACCAGCGCCGTGCGCTCGCCCACCGCCCCCGACGCCTCGATGCGGTGCACCGCGACGGTGCCCGAGCCGTAGTCGGCGCTCAGCAGGTACCGGCCGCCCGGATGCACCGACAGATGGCAGGGGGACGAACCCCCGGTGCCGGCGCTGCCCAGGACCTTCCGGTCGGACAGCCTGACCGCGGTCACCGCGCCGTCCTCCTGCTCGTTCACCGCGTACAGCGTCCGGCCGTCCGGGTGTACGGCCAGGTACGACGGGTCGGCGACGTCACCGATCGCGCCCGCGCCGGTGATCCGTCCCGACGCCGGGTCGTAGACGGCCAGCCCGATGCCCTCGCCCCCTCCGTCGACCGAGGTGTACGTGCCCAGGTACAGCGGGCGCGGTCCCGTGGGCGTCCCGCTCGGCGACGGCGGGCCGGTCACCGTCGCCGGGGCGGAGGGGGTCGGCGCCCCGGACGGCGGGGGACCGTCGTCGCAGGCGGGCAGCGTCATTCCTGCGGCCGTCCCCGCGAACGCACCCACGAAGCGGCGCCTGCTCAAGTCGGCCCTGTTCATCACACGCACCTTCGGTCGTCTCCCGTCCCGCTCGCCACGGCCACCTTGACGTCGATCACCCACCGGACGCAAGGGCCACCCGCCGGCGTGGGCGGGTCGTGGCGTCCGACGCCGAAGCCGACCGCCCCGCCCCGGCACGGCGCCGCCCCGCCCCGGCACGGCGCCGCCCCGGCCGGGCACGGTGACGCCCCGGCCGGGCACGGCGCCGCCCCGGCCGGGCACGGTGACGTACGGGGTGCACGACGCCACCTGAGGTGCGCCTCCGACCCGCCGGGTGCGGGGACACCCGGTGGTGCAGGCGGGTTGCGGCGCCAGAAGCCGGTCCGGCCGCCCTGGCCGGGCATGGCGCAGCGCCGGGGTCCACGGCGCCGGACGGGGCGCCGTACGGGTGGGAGCAAGGGGCATTCGTTTGCGCGGCGGGGTCACGGCGCCTGGAACCGGAGCGGGCCGTGGCCCGGCAAGGTGCCGCCCCAGGTGTACGGCGCCCCGCGGAGGGCGCCGCAAGGGCCGGGAGCGAGGGGCACCCGGTCGTGCGGGCGGGTCGCGGCTTCTGATGCCGGCCGGGCGCCCTGGCCGGTCTGGCGCCGCACCGGGTGCACTCAAGCGGCGCCAACGGTCGGGTATGCCTCTCACTGGCGGGCCCAGGGGACACCCGGTCATGCTCCGGTCGCGGCGCCCGAAGCCGGAGCCGGGCATCCAGGCAGAGAGCGGCGTCCCCAGAGCGCGGCACCCGCGCCGGGGCATCGCGCCGGGTCGGGGGCGCGGCACGTGCCGGCCGGTCGGGTGTGCCTCTCACCGGCCGGGCACGGTGCCGCCCCGGCGGGGTGCCGAGCTCACCGCTGGCGTCCCGATGTCGCGCCGCGGTCCCGCCGCAGCCGGGCCGGGACGTGCATCCGGTCCCGCATCCGGGTCAGCCTGGGCAGCCGCTCGCGCTGCTCCCGCGAGTGCCGGTCCAGCTCCTCGAACAACCGTCGGGTGCGGTGCTCGGTGTTCATCTCGTCGAGGATGCGGTTGACTTCCGTCAGCAGGGCGCCGAGCAACTGCCAGCGCTGCGGGTCGCGCCCGGCCTCCGCGTACAGCAGTTCCGCCAGCTTGTCCCGGGTCCCGGCCGCCTGGCGCAGCTGCGAGGCGAGCCGCTCCTCCGCCGACTCGGCGTTGGCGCTCACGCTCGTGGTGACCAGCACGGCGAAGCTCACCACCGCGTCGGCGATCTCCGCCAGCAGCTGCTCGAAGACCGCCCCCGTCTCCTCCTCGAAGAGCCGTTCCGGCTCGCGCTCCTTGGCCAGGTCGGTCAGGGTGCGCGCCAGGACCCGCAGCACCACCGTGCAGATCTCCAGCGTGTCGAGACCGGTGCGCAGCACCACCCGGTGCAGCAGACCCTCGCGCACCCGCGGGTTGAGCCGCAGACTCTCCTCCGCCTGCCGCAGATCCGCGTCCACCTCGCTGATGTCGTGGTCCAGGCGACGCGCCTCGTGCAGCCGTGCCGCCGCGCGCGAGGCGGGCGGGCGGCCCGCCGCCTCCTCACCGATCCGCAGCATCAGCTGCCGCACCCGGCGCGCCAGCTCCTCGATCGACCGGCCGGCCTCCTCCACCCACACGGGCGGCGCGAACAGCAGGTTGAACGCCATCCCGACGATCGCGCCGATCAGCGTCTCGACGATCCGGGCCCAGGCGGTGTCCCCGTGGGTGGTCACCCCGAGGACGAGCATCGCGCTGATCGCCACCTCCTGCACGAACTCGCCCGCCCGCACCAGCTGGCCGACGAACAGCGCGGCGAGGATCAGCAGCCCGAGGCTCCACCAGGTCAGACCCACCAGCAGGCTGAAGAGGATCGCCAGCACCACGCCGGTCACCACCGAGTTCACCCGGCGCAGACCGGTGGTGAGGGTGGAGTACAGGGTGACCTGCACGACGAGCAGTGCCGTCAGCGGGGCGGTGAGCGGCGCGGCCTCCGGGCTCAGGCGGACCGCGATGATGTAGGCCAGGGTCGCCGCGGCCGCCGACCGCACCAACTGCACGGTCAGCGGGTCCCGGTGCTGTTTGATGAGCCGGGCGGCAGGCGTGATCATCTGGCGAACGTGCATCCTCGGACGGTTCCCCCTCCCGCCGTGTGACGAACGTGTTCCGGTGTGACGGCAGTCGCCCGGGGGACGGGCAAGGGGACTACAGCTTGCCGATGAAGGCGAGAAGGTTGCCCCTCGTGCGGTCGATCTGCTGCTCCAGGGTGAGGCTCTCCTCGAACCGCGCCCCGGTCTCCGGCACCTTCAGACCGCGCAGGTACAGGGAGCAGCCGAGGTCGGTGCACATGTAGGCGCCGACCGAGTTGCCCTCACGGCCCGCCGGACCCGCCTTGCGGGCGGTCATCAGCGACACCCCGCCCCGCGGATGGGTCGTCAGGCACAGGGAGCACATGCTGCGGTGCAGGAAGCCCCGCTGTGCCGGCTGGAAGCGCATGGCCACCCCGACGAGCCCGTCCTGCCGCTCGACGACCACATAGCTGCGGTCGGGCGCCCCCGGGTCGCGCCAGCCCAGGAAGTCCAGGTCGTCCCACGGACGCTCGGCCAGGTCACGGGGCACGTTCAGCCGCTTCGCCTCACCCTTCGAGCAGTTGATGAAGGAACCGCGGATGTCCTGCTCGGTGAGTGCTCTCATGGGTCGTCTCCTGTGCGACGGGGGTCAAGCATCGGGGAAACCTAGGAGGTCTAGGTTTCGGCGGCCAGCGTAGGGACCCGCCCCCCGCGCGAGCCACCGAATTTCCTCCTGGCACCGGGTCCGGGGGAGTTCCGTACGCTGTACCGCAGTCACCCAGGGGAGGGGAGCGCACGATGGGGGATTCACGGGACCGTGCCCGGCGGGTGCTCGCCCGCGCGGGGCTGCCGTCCGACGCGCCGGCCGGGGTGCGCCCGCTGGCCGGAGGCACCTACAACACCGTCGAGGAGATCACCCTCCGCGACGGTACCCGCTACGTGCTCAAGGTCCCGCCCCCACCCACCGCCCCCGGCCTGCGCCACGAGCGGCGCCTGCTGGTCGCGGAGGCCACGTTCTACGGAGGAGCGGCCGAGGCGCGGGTGCCCGCGCCCCGGGTCGTGTCCCTCGCCGCGGACGACGCCGTACCGCACCTGCTGATGACCGCCTGCCCGGGCGTGCCCTGGCCCGAGGCGGAACCCACCCCGGCGGAACGGACCGCGCTGCGCACCGAACTGGGCCGCCGGACGGCGCGGCTGCACCGGGTCACCGGCACCGCCTACGGCTACCCCTCGGGCGCGCTCGGCCCGCTCGCCCCCGACTGGCGTACCGCCTTCACCGCCATGACCGACGCCGTGCTCGCCGACGCCCGCGACCACGACCCCTGGCTGCCCCGCCCCGTCGACGAGGTGGCCGCCGTGCTGCGGGCCGCCGCTCCGGCGCTGGACGAGGTCACCGTGCCGGCGCTGGTCCACTTCGACCTGTGGCCCGGGAACATCCTGGTCGACCGGCCGGCGGACGGCCCGGCCCGGATCGGTGGTCTGATCGACGGGGAGCGGATGTTCTGGGGCGACCCGCTCGCCGACCTCGTCTCCCTGGCGCTGCTCGACGACATCCGGCGGGACGAGGCGTTCCTCGCCGGCTACGCGCGGGAGGGCGGCCGCCTGGTCTTCGACGACGGGGCCCGGCTCCGCCTCGCCCAGTACCGTGCCTACCTCGACCTGATCATGCTCACCGAGACGGTGCCGCGGGCCGTGGGCGCGGAGGCCGCGGGGCAGGTCCGGGAGCGGGTCGGCCCGCACCTGGAGGCCGTGCTGAAGGAGATCACCGAACTCACCACAGCCAACTTCACATCATGAACTAAGGCTGCGGGAAAGTCGCGCCGGGCGACTGTCCGGCGGTATGTTGCAGGTCGGGCAGGGTTTCGGAAGGAGCCACATGGCGGGGCGGAACGGGCGCACGGTGCGCGACCTCAGACGGGCCAACCGCGCGGCCGTGCTGCAGCGGCTCTACTTCGACGGCCCCCTCAGCCGGTTCGAACTCGGCCCCGCGACCGGACTCAGCTCCGGCTCCGTGAGCAACGTGGTCGCCGACCTGGTCGCCGACGGGCTCGTCGAGGAGGCCGGCAGCGTCGACTCCGACGGCGGCCGCCCCCGCACCCTGCTGCGGGTGGCCCCACTCAGCGGCCACATGATCGGCGTCGACGTCGGCGAGACCCGGGTCCGCGTCGAGCTGTTCGACCTGACCCTCACCGAGCTGGCCCGCGCCGAGCGCCCGCTGGAGCAGCAGCGGTACGAGGTCGAGGTCATCGTGGACCACATCCGCTCCGGCATCGACGAGGTGCTCGCCGCCGCGGACCTCGCCCCCGAGCGGCTCCTCGGCGTCGGCATCGGGGTCCCCGGGATCGTCGAGCACACGCCCGACCGGGGCGCCGTCGTGCACGGCCAGACCATCGGCTGGGACGCCGTCCCGCTGGAGTCCCTGCTCCGCGACGGCTCCCCGCTGCCCGAAAGCGTTCCCTACTTCACCGACAACGGCGCCAAGACGCTCGGCCAGGCCGAGATGTGGTTCGGCGCGGGACGGGGCGCGAGCAACGCCCTGGTCGTCCTGTTCGGCTCCGGCGTCGGCGCCTGCCTGGTCACCCCGCAGGTGGAACACGGCCGGGCCGTGGAATGGGGGCACCTGACCGTACGGGTCCGGGGCCGCCGCTGCCGCTGCGGCGCCCTGGGCTGCCTGGAGGCGTACGCGGGCGCCGAGTCGTTGCTCGCCCGCTGGCGCGAGGAGGGCGGGGTGCCGGAAGGTACGGACGAGGAGACGGCGCTCACCGGCATGCTCGCCGCCGCCTACCCGGCCGACGGGGCCGCCGCCGACCCCGTGGCCCTGTCGGTCCTCGAGGAGACCGCCGAGTACCTGGGCGCGGGCCTGTCCGACCTGATCAACCTCTTCCAGCCGGAACGCATCCTCATGGGCGGCTGGGCCGGCCTGCAGCTCGGCTCCCGCTTCCTGCCCGCCGTGCGCCGGCACGCCCTGTCGTACGCGCTGCGCCACCCGGCGCAGAAGGTGACGATCGAACTGGGCCGGCTCGGCCCGGACGCCGTCACCGTGGGCGCCGCGATCCTGCCCCTCGCCGACTTCTTCGACCGAGGCGGCCGCCGCCCCGCCCCCGACCCGACGGTGCCGGCCCCCGCCTGGCACACAGCCCTCCAGGAACGCCTCCCCCGCTGAAACGCGGGGCTCTTGCGGCAACGCACCCCGTGCCGGTCAGGAATGTCCGCTCGCGTCTTGCGCGGGGTGGAGCGCTGGGAGGCATGTTCCGCGCCGGGGTGTCCCACTCGCGCCCACGCTGAGCCGGTTCCCGTCCGGAGACGCGTCCCGAGCCGGGCCGAGGACAGGAATCCGTTCGGCGCCGGGCCGGAGGCTGTGGCGTCGCGTCGCGCGCCGCCCCGCGGGCCCTGGGAGAGCGCCCCGAGCGAGCGGGGAGCGTGTTCAGCGCCTGGCAACCGGCCCGGTGACACGTCCCGCGCCGAGCCGGCGCTTCTACGGCGACGCGTCCCAGGCGGGTGGAGTGCTCGGGAGCGTGTTCTGAGCCGACGTGGTCGGTGCCACAGCGCACAGCGCACATCCACGCGGAGGGTGAGCCGCACCGCGTCGCGTGCCGGGGCGGTGGGCCCCGCAATCGACTCCGCCCCAGGGCCACGCCCCTCGCGCGGAGGCGCCCCCGGCCCCCCGGGACCGGGTCAGCCCGTGGACTCGTCCGGGACCGGGTGTTCCGGGTAGGACGCCGCCGAATGGGGGGCACCCTGGCGGCCGGTGCCCGCCTCGTCCGTGTCGGGGACGTCCTCGCCGTCCTCGCCGTCGTCGTCGGGCTTGCGCCCCTTCGCCTTCTCGGCCTTGCGCTCGCTCTCCCGCTCCGCGGCGGCCGGCGCGACCTCCCAGGGGTCCTCGTCGGGGCCGGCCTGCTGGTCGGGCAGATCCCGGGGGACACCGACGCCGTTCTCACCGGGTCCCTCGAGGCGGTGGTCGGTCACGACCCTCTCCCTTCATCCGTACGGCCCTCGCGGGTACCTCCGTGAGGGCGCGCGAAACCGCGCCGCTCAGCCCACCGCGCGGCCCCGCATCGGCGCCGTCCGCTCTCCCGCGCCCTGCCGCATGCCCGACAGGAACTCCTCCACCACCTCCGTCGCGGTGCGCGTCGGCCGCCAGCCGAGCTCCACCCGCGCCCGGGTGCAGTCCATCAGCGGCAGCCGCAGCACCGCGTCGAACAGGTGCGGGGAGGCGGGCAGCAGCCGCAGCCCCCAGGCCGCGGCGACCGCCGACCGGGCCGCGGAGCGCGGCAGCCGCACCCGGCGGGTGCCGAACATCTCACCCAGCAGCTCCACGTCGACCGTCGGCTCCGCCGCCAGGTTGAACGGCCCGCGCGCGTCCGCGGACAGCACGGCCAGCCGGTACGCCTGCGCCGCGTCGTCGGTGTGCATCACCTGCATCCGCAGCCCCGGGATGTCCGGCAGGAACGGCAGCAGGTCCGGCCGGGCCAGCTGCCCCGGCAGATAGCGGCCGCCGAAGATGCGCCGCTGCTCGCTCGCCGACTCCCGCTTGAACAGGAACGCCGGCCGCATCCGCACCACCCGCAGCGCGGGGTGGTCGCGCTCCACGATGTCCAGGGCCCGCTCCAGATACGCCTTCTCCCGGCAGTACGCGGCGTCGGGCCAGCCGTGCGTCGGCCACGACTCTTCGACCGCGTGGTCCTTCGGGCCGGGGGAGTACGCCCCCACCGACGACGCGTGCACCAGCGCCGGCACCTCGGCCCGGGCCACCGCGTCGAACACCCGCATGCTGCCGAGGACGTTGCTGCGCCAGGTGGTCGCGGGATCGTGCGTGGGCTGGAACGCCCAGGCCAGATGGACGACCGCGTCGGCCCCCGCGAACTCCTGGACCAGGTCGAACCGGTCCGAGGCCAGGTCCACCGCCGACCACTCGGTCTTCGGCGGTGACCAGTCGGGGATCCGCCGGGCCAGGCCCCGGACGGAGCCGACCTCCGGTTCCTCGGCGAGGGCCCGCACCACGCCGGTCCCCACATTGCCGGTGGCGCCCGTGACGACGACCCTGATGCCTGCTGCGCTGCTCACCTTCCGCTCCCTCCGGCCGGAACGCTCCGCGGAGGCCTCCGGGTACCCGGGAGAGGAAAAGGGAAAGCCCCGGCCGTGACGGGGGAATCACGGCCGGGGCGGCCAAAGGTGGGTGCGCATGGCGGTCGCCTCTCGGCGAAAGGCTCCACAGGGCTTCAGCCGAACGATCGTCCCTGTGGGCGAATGGTGAGGCCCGGGGACACTGTCCCATCCGCACCCACGGTCTGTTCAACGGGCAACAGCCCCGATGTGTTCCGCCGGTGGCGCCCCGGAGCGGTGACATGGGTCACCACGCTGCGCGGGAGGTCAGCGGCCCCGCGCCCCCGGGTCCAGGTCCGACCACAGGTTCTCCGCCTGGAGCACCAGCGTGCCCAGCACCGCCGTCCGCGCCGCGCCCTTGCCCGCCTGCTCCGTCAGCCCCTCCTGGAGCCTGGTGTGCAGGTCCCGCATCGCCGCCTCGGTCCGCTCGTCCAGCAGCGGGTCCGCCGAACCCTCCTCGCCCAGCAGCCGGTCCGCCTCCGCGTGAAGGCTGTCCCCGAGCAGCTCCAGCAGCTTCCCGTAGGACCGCAGCACCTCCGCGTCCGGCGCGACGGGCGAGCGCTCCTCGTCCGCGGCGACCGCCAGGGTGCGGGTGAGCGCCGTGACATGGCCGGTGATCCGGCTGAAGCGTTCGTCCTCGTCCTCCGCCGGCAGCGCCTCCGTCGGCGCCCGGTGCAGGGAGCGCAGGATGCCCGAGGTCAGCCGCAGGCTCTCCCGGCTCCAGCCGCGCGCCGAGTGCAGCGCGTCCAGCCGGTCCTGCAGCCGCTTCGCGGCGTCGAGCCGCCCGACGGCCGACTGCGCGTCCCACTCGCCCTCCCTCAGGTCCCCGGCGACGGCGTGCAGCACCTCGCCCGCTTCCCGGGCGAGCGCCGCCAGGTTCTCCCGTACGTCCCGCAGGTGGACCGGCGGCAGGATCAGCGCGTTCACCGCGACCCCGATGGCCGCGCCCAGCGCCGCCTGCCCCAGCCGGTGTCCCACGGCGGTCGCGCTCACCGTCCCGGACGCGATGGTGAACACGGCCGTCGTGGCGGCGTAGATGCCCTGGTCACCGAAGCGCGGCCAGTTCGACAGCAGCACCAGCACCGGCACCGACAGGGCGATGGCACCCGTGTTGTCGTCGGTGACCGCCTGCGCGCCCGATGCCACCAGCGCGCCGATGCAGATCGCGGCGAACTGCCGCACCCCCTGCACCAGCGAGCTGTAGACGGTGGCCTGCACCAGCACCAGCGCCACCCAGGGCGCCATCAGCGCCATCGGGTCGTCGAGCCAGACCTGCGCCACCAGCCAGGCCAGCAGCGCCGCCAGGGCGGCCTTCAGCGACTGGACCAGCAGGTCCCGCTCCCGCCCCGGCCCGCGGACGACGGCCCGCGCCGCCCGGCTTACCGAGCGCGCCTCCCACCGCACGGCGTCCGCCGCGCGGCCCATCCGCCCGGCGGAGCCCCTGTCCCGTGTCTCGTCGATCACCCGCGTCATGAGCTGCGGGTTTCCCCGCGCCGCCACCGGTCACGCATGGGGAATCTCACGCCAGCGGGGAGTCCGCCAGCGACGCCAGCAGCTGCGCCGGACCGTCGTACACCGCGTCCGCACCGGCCTCCGTCAGGTCCGCCCGCGGAATGCCCCCGCACAGCAGACCCACGCAGCGCACCCCGGCCCGGGAGCCCGCCCGCATGTCCCACACCGTGTCGCCCACGAACACCGCCCGGTCGGCGGGCACCCCGGCCAGCTCCAGGGCGTGCTCGACGGGCTCCGGTGCGGGCTTGCCCTCGTCGACGTCGTCGGCACTCGCGGTCGCGGTGATCGCCCGGTCCGCGTCGATCGCCCGGCGCAGCGCGCCCAGCTCCGCCCCGCCGGCCGAGGTGGCGAGCACCACCGTCCAGCCGTCCTCGTGCAGCCGCTCCAGCAGCCGTCCGGCGTCCGGCAGGGCCGGCAGCCGGTCGAAGTACTGCCCGTACAGCGTCTTGTGCGCGGCGCTCAGCTCCGCGTCCTGGGAGGTGTCCCGGTCCTCGCCCAGCAGATGCGCGATCAGGTCGGTGGAGGGCAGCCCCACGGCCCGGTGGATCGCGTGCGTCGGCACCCGGTGCCCGGCCTGCCGGAACGCCTCCCACCAGGCCGTGACGTGCAGATGGTTGGTGTCGGCCAGGGTGCCGTCGACGTCGAAGACCGCCGCCCGTGTCATGAAGGTCCTTCCTCTCCTCGCGGACCGGTACGGGTACCACCCTCGCCGCTCGCCACGCCGGCCGGCGTGGCCCGGTCCCGCGTCCAGGCCAGCAGCTCGTCCATGGACCAGGTGGTGACCACCCGTGCGTGCGGCACCCCGCACTCCTCCGCGCGGGCGCAGCCGAGGATCTGCCAGTCCAGCTGGCCGGGGGCGTGCGCGTCGGTGTCCACGGAGAACAGCACGCCGGCCTCCACCGCCTGCCGCAGCAGCCGCCGGGGCGGATCGAGCCGCTCGGGCCTGCTGTTGATCTCCACGGCGGTGCCGGTCTCCGCGCACGCCGCGAACACCTCGTCCGCGTCGAACTGCGACTCCGGCCGGCCGCGCCCGGTGACCAGCCGCCCGGTGCAGTGCCCGAGGATGTCGGAGTGGGGGTTACGTACGGCGGCCACCATCCGGCGGGTCATCGACCGGGCGTCCATCCGCAGCTTGGAATGCACGGACACCACCACGACGTCCAGCCGTTCGAGGAGTTCCGGCTCCTGGTCGAGGGAGCCGTCCTCGAGGATGTCGCACTCGATGCCGGTCAGCAGCCGGAACGGCGCCCAGGTCTCGTTGAGCTCGGCCACCACGTCCAGCTGTTCGGTCAGCCGTCCGGCCGACAGCCCGCGCGCGACGGTCAGCCGGGGGGAGTGGTCCGTGAGGACCGCCCACTCGTGCCCCAGCGCGGCGGCGGTGCGGCCCATTTCCTCGATCGGGCTGCCGCCGTCCGACCAGTCGGAGTGCAGATGGCAGTCGCCGCGCAGCAGCGCCCGCAGTTCGCCGCCCGCCCGGTCCGCGGGCTCCCGTTCCGCCTCCTCGCGCAGTGTGCGCAGATACTCCGGCACGTCCCCGGCCAGCGCCTCCCGCGCCACCTGCGCGGTCTTCGGCCCCACCCCCTTGAGCCGCTCCAGCGTCCCTGCCGCGGCCCGCTCGCGCACCTCGTCCGGGCCCAGATCCCGCAGCGTGCGCGCCGCGGTGCGGAAGGCACGCACGCGGTACGTCGGAGCCAGCGACCGCTCCAGCAGGAACGCGATGTCGTCGAGCGCCTCGACGGGGTCCATGGCCACCTCCTCGCTCCAGGGTTCCCCAGGGCGGGTGGGGCCGCACGCCGCGGCCGGGGGAGGTTGGCCCACGTCGACGGGGGTACTGCGACCCGGCATCCCGCACAGCGACGACGAGGAGGCCCGCATGTCACTCTCCACTCCTGTCAACGGCAAGGTCGCCGTGGTCACCGGCGCGGACTCGGGTATCGGCCGGGCCACCGCCGTACGCCTCGCCGCGTCGGGGATGGACGTGGGCATCACCTGGAACAGTGACCGCGAGGGCGCGGAGCGGACCGCCGAGGAGGTGCGGGCGCACGGATGCCGTGCCGAGGTCGCCCATCTGGACCTGACCCGGCTGCCCGGCGCCGCCGACACCGTCGACGAGCTGTGCGGACGGCTCGGGCGCGTCGACGTCCTGGTCAACAACGCCGGCACCGGCACGATGACACCGTTCCCGGACCTGGAGCCCGAGAAGGTGCGCGAGGTCCTGGACGTCGACCTGCTCGGCCCGTTCCTGTGCGGGCAGAAGGCGGCCCGGCACATGATCCGGCAGGGGGACGGCGGCCGCATCGTCAACGTGACGTCCGTGCACGAGCACCAGCCGCGAGTGGGGGCCGCCCCGTACTGCGCGGCCAAGGGCGGTCTCGGGCTGCTCACCCAGGTGATGGCGCTGGAGCTCGCCGAGCACGGCATCACCGTCAACGCGGTCGCCCCGGGTGAGATCGCCACCCCCATGACCGGCCAGGAGGACACCGACCCGCACACCGAGAGCCGCCCCGGCATCCCTCTCGGCCGGCCCGGCGACGCCCGAGAGGTCGCCGCGGTGATCGCCTTCCTCGCCGGGCCCGACGCCTCGTACGTCACGGGTGCCTCGTGGAGCGTGGACGGCGGGATGCTCCGGATGGGACCGCAGGCCGGGTCGCACCTGACCAACGACGACTGGCGGCGTCCCTGAGGGTGCGGGACCCCGTGCCGTTGTGTCCCGGATGCCGCGTTCACGCCCTTTGCGCTCTACCCTCGACTCATGACCGAAAGCGCGAGCCCGTACATGTCGCAGCCGCGGATCATGGTGCTCGGGGTGCAGCCCGGGCCGCCGCCGTTCCGGATCGTGCAGATCGACGGAGAGGTCGTCGGTGAGGCCAGGTCGATCACCGACGTGCTGCAGGCCGCCGTCGCGTACGGCATCATCGTGCACGACCTCGACGACCCGGACACGGTCCGCTGGGTGGGCGGGGACAAGTTCACCTGGTCCTCACGTGAGGCCCCCCGGGTCCGCGAGGAGCAGAAGAAGGAGCCGTAGACGGCCGCTCGCCTCCGCCCGTAGCGAGGCGGAGGCGAGCGGCGGTCCGGTCATTCCTTGGTGCGGCGCGCGTGCACGGCCCTGCTCATCCGCCGGCCCAGCAGCAGGTAGCCGATGAGCGCTCCGGCGGTGTTGAGGATGACGTCGTCGACGTCGAAGGCGCGCCCGGTCACCAGCGCGCCCTGCGCCACCTCGACCAGCAGCATCACCACGGCCGTGAGCACCAGGATCCGCAGGAAGCCCCGGGTGCGCGGCGCGATCACCGGGGCGAGCACCCCGAAGGGGACGCCCAGCAGGATGTTGCCGCCGATCTGCTTGACCGCGTCCCGTAGCGCCGGCTGGTCAAGATAGGCCCGCAGGGAGCGGCCGGGGTGCAGATTGGTGTGCGTCAGGGCCTCCGAGGCGGGGGACGGCTGCAGCGTGAGCCGGGCCAGGACCACCGCGAAGACCACCATGAAGAGGAAGGCGCACAGCAGCACCAGAAGCCGCAGGGGCAACGGGAGCTGATGGGGGGCGGCGCGGGCCATCGGGAGTCCTCCAGTCGTCAACGTCCGTACGTGGTACGGCGGTTACCCCCGGCCGAGACGGTCAGTCCGGTCAGCCGGCGAAGCTGATCCGCACGTGCTCGAAGCCCAGGGACCGCAGCAGGCCCTGCAGCATCCCCCGGGTGTTGGCCTCCGCCCGGGTGGTGAGTTCACTCTCCTCGGCCGCCTCCCGGATGTGCCGCACCGCGAGTTTCTGCACGGCCTGTTCGCTGTTGGGGTTGTCCGAGAACAGGTCCCCGAGCCGGTCGAGCAGCCCGCGCTGCTTGGACACCGCGTAGGAGCGGTCCACGTCCAGCGCCGGGGTGCCGAGGCGTGCGCGGGGCAGCCGCAGGGTGGCCGAGGTGCGGTCCTCGTCGACCCGTACGTCGCCCTCCTTCAGCCCGCCGAGGTCCACATAGGCGTCGACGGTGCCCGCGCCCACGTACAGGGTGCGGCTGCCGCGGACGGCGTCGGGCAGGAACTTGGTGTCCTTCTCCAGGTCCACCACCACCTGGAAGTTGCCCGAGGCGGCGTCGTAGCGGCTGATGTCCTGGATGGACTCGAGGAGCGCGGGCCCGGAGCGGTCGCGGGTCTCCGTGCCGAACAGGTCCTTCAGCCCCGGCAGCACGCTCAGCCGGATCCCGGCGAACAGCACGGCCAGCAGCACCACCACGGAGCCCAGCACCTTCACCCAGCCGGGCACCCGCGCGGCCGGTCCCTTCACCGGAGTCGTCATGGCGACGGCCCTCCTTCCTCCCGTCCGCATGCCCGTCATCTCACGGAACAGACTGAGCAGTTGGAGGACAGGACCCGGCAACGGGAGCACGCGGGGGGCGCACGCCGTACACCGGGCAGCCGACCTGGGGCCCGCCGGACGGGCCCTAGGCGGGGCCGGAGCGGGACCCGGGCCGTGTCAGTGCCGTGTCCAGGTCGGGCGACGGCGGCAGCAGCCGGGACAGCCCGGTGATCCGCAGCATGCGCAGGGTCAGCGGATGGGCGCAGACCAGGAGCAGCCGCCCGTCCGCCAGCCGGTGCCGGGCGCGGTGGAGCAGACGCAGGCCGGACGCGTCGAAGAACTCGATGTGGGTCAGGTCGATGACCACCCGGGTGTCCGCCTCGGCGGTGGCCAGATCCAGGTGCGGGACGATCTCCGAGGCGGCCGCGATGTCTATCTCACCACGGAACTCCAGCACCGTGTGGCCCCGTTCGTGGCGCACGCGCAGGTACCGGGTCAACGGCGGGGGTTCGTACCGCACGACGCCATCGCCTCCAAGCCTGCTCCGCACCACGAGGACGGGCCCTGGCCCCAACTCCCGTCCCCAATCGGCAAGTTACCCGAGGACGGCTGCATTCGAGCATGTTCGAATGACATATGTTGCCGCCGGGTGGCCGAGTTCTTCGCCACTTCGTGCGGTGACTGAAAGCGGCGAGCGCGGACAGGTGTCCCTGGAGGCGGGGACGGAGCGCCCCGCACGGACGCTTCGGAGGAGACATGGCACTGGTGACCGCGGGTGTGGTGGTGCTCGACTGCGCCGAACCCGAAAAACTCGCCGAATTCTACCGGGAGTTGCTGGAGGCGGACCACGTCGACGCGAGCGCCAACCGGGTGGAGATCCGGGCCGCCGACGGCTTCCGCCTGGCCCTGCGCCGGGACGTCAACGCCACCGCGCCGAGCTGGCCCCGCCCGGAGAACTCCCTCCAGGCGCACCTGGAGTTCGTGGCGGAAGACCTGGACGGGGTGGAGCGGCGCATCGTGAGCCTGGGCGGCCGCCCGACGGAGAGTGGGGACCCGTCCGGCGCGGCCGAGGAGCGCGGGTACGCCGACCCGGCGGGACACAGCTTCACGGTGAGGCGGGGCGTGCCTACGGCACCGAAGCAGGGCTGAAACGCCGGAGGGGCTGAAGAATCAGCCCCTCCGGCGTTCGAGGTGCGGGGTCCGGGCGGAGCCCCGTGACCTCCGGGTCAGTCCCGGCCGCCCTGGTCGGGGACCGGCCACGCCCCGGTCGACCGCTCGATCGCCTTCGCGCCGGCCCGGTCCACCGCACTGCGCACCACCGCGAAGATCGCGCCCTGAATCGCCGCGGCCAGCAGAATCTCGCCCCAGCTGCGGTCCCGGTCCAGCGCGTCGGGCGCGTTGTCCTCCTTCCTGATCACCTTCCAGGTCTTCTGGAAGGCCATGCCCGCCACGGTGCCGCTGGTCCAGCCCAGCGCGAACCCGATGGGCTTGTACGCCAGGGGCAGCTTCTTCTTCGCCTTCTTGTTCTTCTTCGCCACGTCGCTCTCCTCGGTCGGCTGCGTCGTCTCGTGGATGAATGGATCGTCGGACTGAGGCCGGAGCCCGGAAGTCAGGGGCGCCCGCGCGCCGCGACCTCCTCACCGGGCGGCACCGGCCCCGGAGGGGTGCCGTCCCCGAACGGCCGGCCGCCCAGTTCCTCCCGGTGATGGGGAGTCGTCCAGCCGGCCAGGTCGGGCCCGACCGGGACGATGCCGGACGGGTTGATACCGGTGTGCACCTGGTAGTAGTGCCGCTTGATGTGGTCGAAGTCCACGGTGTCGCCGAACCCCGGCGTCTGGTACAGGTCACGGACGTAACCCCACAGCACCCGGCTCTCCGTCAGCTTCCAGCGGTTGCACTTGAAGTGGCCGTGGTACACCGCGTCGAACCGCACCAGCGTGGTGAACAGCCGGATGTCCGCCTCGGTGATGGTGTCGCCCACCAGGTACCGCTGCCGTTCCAGCCGCCGCTCCAGCGACTCCAGACGCCGGAACAGCGCCGTGCAGGCGGCCTCGTACTTCTCCTGCCCGTCTGCGAAACCCGCCTTGTACACCCCGTTGTTGACGTCGTGGAAGACGTCGTCCAACAGCGCGTCCATCTCGTCGCGCCGCTCCGCGGGATACAGGTCGGGCGCGCCCTCGCGGTGCAGGGCCGTCCACTCGGTCGCGAAGTCCAGGGTGATCTGCTGGTAGTCGTTGGTGACCAGCTGTCCGCTGGGCACGTCCACCACGGCCGGCACGCTCACCCCGCCCGGATAGTCCGTCTCCCGCCGGTCGTAGGCCTCGCTCAGGTACCGGATGCCGAGCACCGGGTCACGGCCGTCGGGGTCCAGGGTGAAGCGCCAGCTGCGGTCGTCCTGGATCGGGTCAGTGACGGCCAGGGACACCGCGTCCTCCAGCCCCAGCAGCCGCCGTGAGACCAGCGCGCGGCTCGCCCACGGGCAGGCCCGGCTCACCACCAGGCGGTAGCGTCCGGCCTCCACCGGCCATCCGTCCCGGCCGTCCGCGGTGATCCGGTCCGCGAAGTGGGCCCTGGACCGCTTGAACGCCTTCTTCCCGTAGGAGCTGTTGCCGCCGCCTCCGTCGTCGCGGCCGCTCATGGTGGTCTCCCTCTGTCGTCGGTACGTCCCTGTGACCGCGTTCCCCGTTTTCCCCCGACGGCACGGTATGAGCTGGGCCGACCGGGGCAATCGCCCCGCGTGACTACACGATCGGATCGCAAGACGCGGGTCACCGTGCTGGTGGCGCTCGCGGCCAACCTGGTGATCGCCGCCGCCAAGGCGGTCGGCGGTCTGGCCGCCGCCTCCCCGGCGCTGCTGTCGGAGGCGGCGCATTCGGTGGCCGACAGCGTCAACGAGGTCTTCCTGCTGGCCGCCCTGCGCCGCAGCCGGCGCCCCGCCGACCGCCGTCACCCCTTCGGCTACGGCAAGGAACGGTTCTTCTGGTCGCTGCTCGCGGCCGTCGGCATCTTCGTGATGGGCGGCTGCTTCTCCTTCTACCAGGGGATCGACGCCCTGCGGAACGGGGGAGAGGAAGAGTTGAGCGGCTACATCGCCGGGCTCGTCGTGCTCGGCGTGGCCCTGCTCGCCGAGGGCGGCTCGCTGCTGCGCGCCCTCCACCAGGTGCGCCGGCAGGGAGGCGGACTCGGTGACCCGGCGCTGCGCACGGTCGTCGCCGAGGACGGCACGGCGGTGATCGGCGTCACCCTGGCCATGGCCGGCATGGCCCTGCACATGCGCACCGGACAGGTGGTGTGGGAGGCGTCCGCCTCGCTCGCCATCGGCTGCCTGCTGGTGTACGTCGCCTACCGGCTCGGCCGCGAGGCCCGCGACCAGCTGATCGGCGAGGCCGCCGACCCGCGGGCGACCGAGCGGATCCGTGAACTCCTGTGCGCCCAACCCGAGATAGACAGCGTCGAGGCGCTGTTCACGATGAAGACCGGGCTCGACACTGCTCTGGTGGCCGCGCGGATCGACCTGGTTCCTGGCCTGGACAGCGAGCGGGTCGAACAGGTCGCCGTACGCATCAAGCGGTCCATCGTCCGGACGGTCCCCGAGGCGGAGCAGGTGTTCCTGGACGTGACCGACCGGGGCGCGGTGGAGGCATGGGAGGGCCCCGCCGCGACGGGGGAACGCGGCGGGGCCTGACGCTCGTGTGCCCGGGGGCCAGGGCTTCATGCGCACCGGGCCGGACAATCTTTCCGGCCCGTCGCACCGCATCCGTCAGCCCTGCCCGGACCGCTCCAGAACGAAGACCGGAATCTCACGGCTGGTCTTCTTCTGGTAGTCCTCGTACGGCGGGTACGCCTCCACCGCGCGCTTCCACCACTCGGCCTTCTCCTCCCCGGTGACCTCACGGGCCGTCATGTCCCACTTGGACGTGCCGTCCTGGAGTTCGACATGCGGATCGGCCCGTACGTTGAAGTACCAGACCGGATGCTGGGGCGCGCCGCCCAGCGAGGCCACCACCGCGTAGCTGCCCTCGTGCTCCACCCGCATCACCGGGGTCTTGCGCAGCTTGCCGCTCTTCGCGCCCCGGCTGGTCAGCACGACGACGGGCCTGCCCTGCAGCGTCGTCCCCTCCGTACCGCCGGACCGCTCGTACAGGTCCACCTGATCCCGCACCCAGGCCGTCGGGCTGGGCTCGTACTCGCCTTCGAGAGGCATGGCATCCGTCCCATCGTTCTCGCGTTGTGCGGCCGAGTCGATCATTTCTCCCACACCACCGCACGCGGAAGTCGTCCGAACCGGCGTGTCCCGGCCACGGGCGGCCCGGCGTCGCTCCGGCACCCTGCCGCGTCGCCGGCGGCGGGCCGGCGAGTTGCCCCGTCGGCGGCACGCCGATTTGATGGACGCAGGCCCGCCAAACCCAGGACGTGATCGAATCCGGGAGGCTGGACATCGTGGCAGCAGCGGATCCCGCAGCCGAACCGCCGGGCGTGGCGGACGCGATTCGGACGGCGGGCGAGCGGGCCGGCCCGGCCCTGCGGGCCCTGCTGACCTGCTCCGGTCTCGGACTCGCCGTGTGGGACACCGAACTGCGCTGTGTCTGGGCCAACGACGTCGTCGCCCGGTACGACGGCATCCCCCGTGAGCGGCGGCTCGGGCGGCCACCGCGTCAGGCGCTGGCCGGCGACGCCGCCGGGCTGGAGGCGGTCATGCGGGAGGTACTCGCCACCGGCCGGTGCGCCGCCGGCCGCGCGTACCGTGTGCCGCCCGGCCCCGGGGAACGGGCGCCCCGCGTCCTCACCGCGTCCTTCCTGCGGCTGGACGACACGGACAGCCGGCCACTGGGCGTGTGCCTGCTGGTGCTGGACGTCAGGAACGGGCGGGGCGTGGGGGACCGGCTGGCCGTGATCAGCGAGGCCGGCGCCCGGATCGGCACCACCCTGGACGTCATGCGCACGGCACAGGAACTGGCCGACTTCTCCGTGCCCCTGCTCGCCGACTACGCGACCGTCGACCTGACCGAGGCGGTACGGCTCGGCGGGGAGCCGCTGGAACTGCTCGGCTCGGCCGACGGGCGCGTGCCGACCTTCCGGCGGGCGGGCGCCGCCTCCGTCCTCGACGGCACCCCCGAGTCCCTGTGGGCCACCGGCGAGGCCGTCTACGTCCCCGAGGCCTCCCCGTTCATGCAGGTCCTGCGGTCCGGCCGCCCGCTGCTCCAGCCGCGCCTCGACACCTCCCCGGGCAGCTGGCTGGACGCCGACCCGGCACGGGCCGAGAAGATCGACCAGTACGGCATGCACTCCCTGCTGATCGTCCCGGTCCGCGCCCGCGGCCTCCTGATGGGCGTGGCGGTCTTTGTGCGGGCGGGCAATCCGGCCCCCTTCGACGAGGGCGACCGGCTGCTCGCCGAGGAACTGGTCTCCCGCGCCGCGCTCAGCCTGGACAACGCCCGCCGCTACACCCGCGAACGCACGGCGGCGCTCACCCTGCAGCGCAGCCTCCTGCCGCGCCGGGTGGACGGCGGCGACGCCCTGGAGGTGGCCGCCCGCTATCTCCCCGCGGACGCCGAGTACAGCGCGGGAGGCGACTGGTTCGACGTGTTCGGCCTGCCCGGCGGACGGGTCGCGCTCGTCGTCGGCGACGTGGTCGGACACGGTATCGCCGCGGCGGCCGCCATGGGCCGGCTGCGTACGGCCATCCGGACCCTGGCCGACCTCGACCTCCCCCCGGCGGACCTGCTCGCCCGCCTGGACCGGACGTCCGTCCACCTGTCCGCGGACAACGACGAGAGCGAGACGGAGCGGTGCACCATCGGGTCCACCTGCGTCTACGCGGTGTACGACCCGGCCGCCCGGACGTGCGCGGTGGCCCTGGCCGGGCACCCGCCGCCCGTCGTGGCCCACCCCGACGGCCACGTCACCTTCCCCGAACTCCCCCCGGGCACGCCGCTCGGCTACAGCCTGCTGCCGTACGAGTCGACGGTCCTCGACCTGCCGGCGGGCGGACTGATCGCCCTGTACTCCGACGGGCTCGTCGAGGACCGCCACCAGGACATCGACGTGGGGATGGAGCGCGTGCGGGAGGCCCTCGCCCGGGGGCGGACCATACCGTCCCTGGAGACCCTGTGCACGGAGGTCGTCGAAACGCTGCCCACCCGAGGGGCCCCACGGGACGACGTCACCCTCCTCCTGGCCCGCACCCACTGACGCCCGGCCGGCCAGGAAGGGCCGCGCCCCTGCCGCCCGCGCCGCGCGCGGTCAGGGCCGGGGCGGTGGCGTGCGGCCGACTCACGCAGGGGCGCAACGCAGCCCCGGATCGTGCACCCCGAGGGCGCCTCGCCGGAAGGAGCCCGTGCCTGCCTGGCCGCGCGGTGTCGGTCGGGGCGGAAGCCGGGGTGGTGCGGCCGGGTCGGGTTGCCCCCGCCGCCGCTTCCCTTCCCGTCCCTGAGGCTGCGCCCCCGCACCCCCTCCGGCCCTGCGGGCCCCGTCCTCGCCCGCCGGACGAGCCCCCGTGCCGCGAGGCCGGTCGGCCTTGTGCCGTCCGTTGGGCCGGACCTGGTGTCGTGCAGCCGCTGGGTCGCGTGCTGTCGGTGGTGCGGGGCCCGGTGCCGTGAGGCTGGCCGGCCGCGTGCCGTCGGTGGGCGGGGCCCGGTGCGGTGCGGTCGGCGTGCCGTCCGTCGGGCCGGACCCGGTGCCCGTGTGGCCGGTCGAGTGCCGTTCGGCGGGGCATTTGGCCGGGCTCGGCTCGTCAGGACGGGGACAAGGCCATGCGGAGCGCGAGTGCCGTCATGACGGCGCTCGCGACCAGCGCCGTCGCCAACCGTCCGCGGTGGCCCGTCAGCGCCCGGCCCAGCAGCGCGCCGCCGCCGGCGAGCAGCACCTGCCAGCTCGCCGAGGCGGCGAACGCGGCCGTCACGAACACGGCGCGTTCCGCGGTCCCCGCCGCCGCCCCGCCCTGCGAGCCGAGCACCAGCGCCGCGAAGTAGATCACCGTCGTCGGGTTGAGCAGGGTGATCCCCAGCAGCGCCAGATACGCCCGCACGGGGCTCGGGGGCGTGGCACCGGCGCGGGTGGCGAGCCGCCGGCCGCGGTACTGCCGTACGGCGGTGGCCGCGCCCCACGCCGCCAGCGCGGCCAGGACGAGGACGCACACCCAGCGCAGCGGGCCCAGGGCGGGCCGCAGCGCCGAGGCGAGGGCGGAGCCGCCGAGGACCGCGGCCAGCGCGTACAGTCCGTCGGCCGTGGCGACGCCGAGCGCCGCGGACACCCCGGTGCGCAGGGACGTACGGGCGGAGAGGGAGACGAGGTAGGTGCCGACGGCGCCCACGGGGACGGCGATGCCGTAGCCGGCCAGCAGCCCCGCGAGCAACGCGGCCGTCACGAGCGCGGGGGAGTCGTGCCTTCCCGGGCGTCGGACCGCTGCTGTCGGCCCGCGACGGCGGCGAGGGCGGACGACGGCAGCGGAAGCGTGTGCGTGGACATGGGCAGGATCCTGGAGCCTGCCGCCCGGTACCGGCAAACGGTTTTGCCTGACTAGGGTGCCCGGGTGACCGACAAGCCCTTCCTTTACGTCGTTGTCTGCGCCGCCGGTGTCGCCGCGGACGTCAGCAAGCTGATCACCGCCGCGCAGGAGCGGGACTGGGAGGTCGGTGTCATCGCCACCCCGACGGCGATGAACGGCTTCTTCGACGCCGCCGCCGTCGAGACGCAGACCGGCCGCCCGATCCGCTCCGCCTGGCGCCGCCCGGGCGACCCGCGCCCCTTCCCGGCACCGGACGCCGTGGTGGTCGCGCCGGCCACCTTCAACACCGTCAACAAGTGGGCGGCCGGCATCGCCGACACCCTCGCCGTCGGCACCCTGTGCGAGGCCGCCGGGCTCGGGGTGCCGATCGCCGTCCTGCCGTGCGTCGCCGACGCCCTGGCCGCCCACCCGGCCTACCGGGACAGCGTCGCCCGGCTGCGCGGCATGGGCGTCCGCTTCGGCGACCCCTACGCCGGCGGGCCCGAAGCGGACGGCACACGGGGGGAGTTCCGCTGGGAGAGCGCCCTGGACCTGCTGCGGCGAGGCTGAGCCGCACCCGGCTTCGAGTGCGCACGAACACGTACGCTCCTGCGACAGGAACCGTTCCCGACGGCAGGAGCAGCAACGATGCAGTACGTGAAGCTCGGTTCGACGGGCCTGGAGGTCTCGCGCGTCTGCCTGGGATGCATGACCTACGGCGATCCCGGCCGCGGCAACCACGAGTGGACCCTCGACGAGGAGGCGTCCCGGCCGCTGATCCGGCAGGCGCTGGAGGCGGGGATCACCTTCTTCGACACCGCGAACGTCTACTCCGACGGCACCAGCGAGGAGATCGTCGGCCGGGCCCTGCGCGACTTCGCCCGCCGTGACGACGTCGTGCTCGCCACCAAGGTGCACGGCCGGATGCGGCCCGGACCCAACGGCGGCGGACTCTCCCGCAAGGCGATCATGACGGAGCTGGACCACAGCCTGCGCCGCCTCGGCACCGACCACGTCGACCTCTACCAGATCCACCGCTGGGACCCGCACACGCCGGTCGAGGAGACGATGGAGGCGCTGCACGACGTCGTCAAGGCGGGCAAGGTCCGCTACATCGGGGCCAGTTCGATGTACGCCTGGCAGTTCTCCAAGGCGCAGTACACCGCCGAACTGCGCGGCTGGACGAAGTTCGTGTCCATGCAGAACCACTACAACCTCCTCTACCGCGAGGAGGAACGGGAGATGCTGCCGCTCTGCGCCGACCAGGGCGTGGGCGTGCTGCCGTGGAGCCCGCTCGCCCGCGGCCGGCTCACCCGGGAGTGGAACGCCACCACCGAACGCAGCGCCACCGACCAGTTCGGCAGCACCCTGTACCAGGAGGGCGACCGCGCGATCGTGGAGGCGGTCGCCCGCGTCGCCGAGGCCCGCGGTGTGCCGCGCGCCCAGGTCGCCCTCGCCTGGCTGCTCCACCAGGACACGGTCACCGCGCCCATCGTCGGCGCGGCGAAGCCCGGCCACATCGAGGACGCCGTGGCCGCCGTCGACCTCGAACTCACCGACAAGGAGCTCGAGGAACTCGCCCAGCCCTACACGCCCCGCACCATCGCCGGCCACTGAGCCCGCGCCCCCCGGCGCGGCCTGACCGTCCGGCAGGGCGCCCCCGGCGCGGCCTGACCGTCCAGCAGGGCGCCCCCGGGGCACCCTGCCGGACGGTCACAGCGTGTCGGTCAGGGTCAGCTCCGCCCAGATCGTCTTGCCCTCGGCCGTGTGCCGGGTGCCCCAGCGCTGGGTGAGCTGCGCGACCAGCAGCAGCCCCCGGCCGCCCTCGTCCCAGGTCTTGGCGCGCCGCAGGTGCGGGGCCGTGTGACTGGTGTCCGACACCTCGCAGATCAGCGTCGCCTCGTCATGGATCAGCCGCAGCCGGATCGGCGGGGCGCCGTACCGGATGGCGTTGGTGACCAGTTCGCTCACCACCAGCTCCGCGGTGAACGACGCGTCGGTGAGCGACCAGGCGGCCAGCTGGTCGAGGACCTGCTTGCGGATGGGGGCCACCAGCGCCGGGTCGGCCGGGATGTCCCAGGTGGCGACCTGCGAGGACGGCAGCCCCCGCAAACGGGCCAGCAGCAGCGCCACGTCGTCCGTCGCGCCGCCCGGTGACAGCACGCTGTTCAGCACCCGGTCGCAGGTCTCGTCGAGCGGGCCGGCCGCCGCCCCGGACAGCGCCTCGCGGAGCAGCGCCTCGCCCTGCCCGAGGTCGCGTTCCCGGGAGGAGACCAGTCCGTCGGTGTAGAACGCCAGCACGCTGTCGTCGGGCAGTTCGAACTCGGCCGACTCGAAGGGCAGCCCGCCCAGCCCCAACGGAGGCCCGGACGGCAGTTCCAGGTGGCGGGGCGGCCCGCCGGGCGGGATCAGCACGGGCGCCGGATGCCCCGCCCGGGACAGGGTGCAGCGCCGCGACACCGGGTCGTACACCGCGTACAGGCAGGTCGCGCCGACCTCCCCGGGGCCGGAGTCGCCGCCCGCCTCCTCCGACAGGTGCAGCACCAGGTCGTCGAGGTGGGTGAGCAGCTCGTCGGGGGCCAGGTCGATGTCGGCGAGGGTGCGCACCGCCGTGCGCAGCCGGCCCATCGTCGCCGACGCCTGGATGCCGTACCCGACGACGTCACCCACCACCATCGCGACCCGCATCCCGGACAGCGGGATCACGTCGAACCAGTCGCCGCCCACCCCCGTTCGCGCGGCCGGCAGATAGCGGGTGGCCGCCTCCAGCGCCGCCGTCCGGGGCAGCGTGCGGGGGAGCAGGCTGCGCTGCAGGGCGAGGGTGGTCTCACGCTCGCGCGAGTAGCGGCGGGCGTTGTCGATGCAGACGGCGGCGCGGGCGGTGACCTCCTCGGCCAGCAGCACGTCGTCGTGGGTGAACGCCTCGGGCTGGCTGAAACGGGTGAACGCGGCCACGCCGAGGGTGGTGCCGCGCGCCTGGAGCGGGACGGACAGCATGGAGTGCACGCCGTACTCCTCGATCCGCCGGGCGCGGATCGCGTCCACCGACAGCCAGGGGTCGAGGTCGCCGGAGGGCACCGAGGCGACGATGCTGTGCCCCGCGAGCAGCGAGTCCGCCTGCGGCGAGGCCTCCGGGTAGACGACCATCTCGCCCACGTCCGCGACGGCCTCCGGGCTGCCGGCGGTGAGGGACTGCTGGGCGACCCGGCGCAGCGAGACCGGCGGGGACAGCGGACCTGCGGGCTCACCCCCGGCCTCGTCCGGCTCCAGTAGCTCCACGCTCACGAAGTCGGCGAGCGCGGGCACGCATACCTCCGCCAGCTCCTGCGCCGTCCGGGTGACGTCCAGAGTGGTGCCGATGCGCATGCTGGCCTCGTTGACCAGTTGCAGCCGCTCCCGGGCCCGGAACTGCTCGGTGAAGTCGTGGGCGGTGACGCACACGCCCCGCACCCGGCCGGACCGGTCGGTGAGCGGGGCCATCCGGGCGAGCCAGGCGTGCGCGTAGTTCTCGCTGGTGGCCTTCATGTACGTCTGCATGTCGTGCGGCCGTCCGGTGCGCAGCACCTGGCGCAGCTGCCGCTCCAGCTCGCTGTGCTGCGGGCGGCCCCCGATGTCGGTGGGACGCAGTCCCCGCAGGTGGTCGGCGGGCAGCCCGAGGAGGTGGGCCATGGCGTCGTTGACCCCGCGCAGCCGCAGCGCCTGGTCGAACACCATCGTGGCGCACGGCGACTGGAAGACGGCCTTCCTGACCAGCGGATCGTCGGGCAGCTCGTGGTCGGTGGCCTCCAGCGGGGTCACCGCGAGCCACTCGCCGGGGCCTTCGCCGGCCGGCTGCCGGTGGTGGGCGAGCACCCACACGCTCACCGTGCCGCCGTCGCGGTGCCGCAGCACCAGCGTGCCGCTCCAGCGGTCGGCGGGCAGCGGGAGCGGTCCCGAACCGTCGGCCAGCAGGTCGGCGGCGGGCCGGCCGACGACCTCCTCGGCCCGGTGTCCCAGCAGCAGGCGCGCGCCCTCGCTCCACCGCGCGAGCGTGCCGTCGGCGGCGATGACGGCCCTGGCCGTCACGGCATCGTCGAACGGGTCGTCCGGCCTCATCCTCGCCACTCCATCGCGCACACTCACCGTGAACCGGTGCATCGCCAGAGACCCAGCCTAGTGCGTCGGGGCGCGACATGAACGGGAACCGGGGCCCCCGCCTCCGCGCCAAGTAGGCGCGGTTGTTCGTGTCACGACCGTTGACGGCGCGTCACATCTGCCACAACCATGGTCGGCGCACGGAGTTGGGAGCGCTCCCATGACGCTCTCGTCCCCCGCACCTCCGCAGAGGAGCCCAGACGTGAACAGACGCAGAACCGCTCTGCTGACCCTCACCGGTCTGCTGGCGACCGCGCTCACCGCGCTGCCCGCCGCCCCGGCCGGGGCCGACGAGGTCGAGCAGGTCCGCAACGGCACGTTCGACAACGGCACCGACCCCTGGTGGGCGTCCGAGGGCGTCACCGCGGGCGCCTCCGACGGCCGCCTGTGCGCCGACGTGCCCGGCGGCACGGCCAACCGCTGGGACGCGATCGTGGGCCACAACGACATCACCCTGGTGGAGGGGGAGACGTACCGCTTCTCCTTCAGAGCCACCGGCTCGCCCGCCGGTCATGTGGTCCGGGCGATCGTCGGCCTCCAGGTGGACCCGTACGACACCTACCACGAGGTGTCGCCGCAGCTCAGCGTCTCCGGCGACAGCTACTCGTACACCTTCACCTCGCCGGTCGACACCGCGCAGGCCCAGGTCGGCTTCCAGCTCGGCGGCAGCCCCGACCCCTGGCGGTTCTGCGTGGACGACGTGTCGCTGCTGGGCGGCGTCGCCCCGGAGCCGTACGAGCCGGACACCGGGCCGCGCGTCCGGGTCAACCAGGTCGGCTACCTGCCCGCCGGGCCGAAGAACGCCACGCTCGTCACCGACGCCACGAAGAAGCTGCCCTGGCAGCTCAAGGACGGCCGCGGCCGGGTGGTCCGCACCGGCTGGACCGTGCCGCGCGGCGTCGACGGCTCCTCCGGGCAGAACGTGCACTCCGTCGACTTCGGCTCCTACCGGGGCCACGGCACCGGCTTCACCCTGACCGCCGACGGCGAGAGCAGCCACCCCTTCGACATCGACGCGAAGGCCTACGAGCGGCTGCGGCTGGACTCGGCGAAGTACTACTACACCCAGCGCAGCGGCGTCGCGATCCGCGACGACCTGCGCCCCGGCTACGGCCGCCCGGCCGGCCACGTGGACGTCGCCCCGAACCAGGGCGACGGCGCGGTGCCCTGCCGGCCCGGGGAATGCGACTACACCCTCGACGTCACCGGCGGCTGGTACGACGCCGGTGACCACGGCAAGTACGTCGTCAACGGCGGCATCAGCACCTGGGAGCTGCTCAGCACCTACGAGCGCGCCCGGCACGCCCGCACCGGCAAGGCGCACAAGCTGGGCGACCGCACCCTGAACATCCCGGAGAGCGGCAACAAGGTCCCCGACATCCTCGACGAGGCCCGCTGGGAGCTGGAGTTCCTGCTGAAGATGCAGGTGCCCGTCGGTGAGCCGCTGGCCGGCATGGCCCACCACAAGATCCACGACGAGCAGTGGACCGGGCTGCCCCTGCTGCCCAGCGACGACCCGCAGAAGCGCGAGCTGCACCCGCCGACGACCGCCGCCACCCTGAACCTCGCCGCCACCGCGGCGCAGGCGGCCAGGCTCTACCGCCCCTACGACAAGAAGTTCGCGGACCGCACCCTGGCCGCGGCACGCACGGCCTGGGCGGCCGCACTGGCCCACCCGGACCTGCTCGCCGACCCCGACGACGGCATCGGCGGCGGCGCCTACCCCGACGACACCGTGTCCGACGAGTTCTACTGGGCTGCCGCGGAGCTCTACCTCACCACCGGTGAGCGCGCGTTCAAGGACCACCTGCTGAAGTCCCCGGTGCACACCGCGGACATCTTCGGCCCGATCGGCTTCGACTGGGCGCGCACCGCCGCGGCCGGCCGGCTCGACCTCGCCACGGTGCCGAACAAGCTGCCCGGGCTCGACAAGGTCCGCCGCTCCGTGATCGAGGGCGCCGACGCCTACCTGGCCACCCTCACGGCACACCCGTACGGGATGCCGTACGCGCCGCAGGGCAACCTCTACGACTGGGGCTCCAGCCACCAGATCCTCAACAACGCCGTCGTCCTCGCCACCGCCTACGACCTCACCGGCGCGGCCAGGTACCGGGACGGGGCGCTGCAGAGCATGGACTACATCCTCGGCCGCAACGCCCTGAACATGTCCTACGTCACCGGCTACGGCGAGGTCCACGCCAAGAACCAGCACAGCCGGTGGTACGCCCGCCAGCTCGACCCGAACCTGCCCAACCCGCCCGCCGGCACACTGTCCGGCGGACCCAACTCCAGCATCCAGGACCCGTTCGCCCAGTCGAAACTGCAGGGCTGCGTCGGACAGTTCTGCTTCATCGACGACATCCAGTCCTGGTCCACCAACGAGCACACCATCAACTGGAACGCCGCCCTGACCCGTATGGCCTCGTTCGTGGCCGACCAGGGCTGACGGGGCTGACCCACCGCTCCTCGCGCGGGCCGGTGACCGACGCGGTCACCGGCCCGCCCGCGTGTCCGGAGGTACCCCATCGCGTATGCTCTGACCTGCGGATATTTACTGATCAGTACCCGAGCGGTACCGTTAAGTCCATGCCAGCTCTCAACGTGGAGTTCAGCGACCGCGAGCTCGAGGACCTGCGGCAGATCGCCAAGGAACGCGGTACGTCCATGAAGGCGCTCGTGCGGGAGGCGGCAGCGGCGGACATCGCCCGCCACCGCGCCCTCCAGGAGGGCGCCGAGGCCTTCCGCCGGTTCTTCGCCACGCACGCCGACGAGTTCGCCGCCGCCTTCCCCGACGACGAGCCGCCCGCCACGGGCGCCGGGCGGGCCGCCTGACCGATGGCACCCGTGCTGCACATCGACGTTCCGTGGCTGCTCCAGCGGCATGAGGAAGTCCTTCCGGACCAGCCCACGGTCAACGACTTCTCCGCGCTCGTGGCGGCCGTCGCCCGGCACCGCGTCGACCCGCCCCGCCTCGGCGTGAACTCCGACGCCGCGTGGCGGGCCGCCGCCCTGCTGCACACCCTGGCCGTGCTGCGACCGCTGCCCTCCGCCAACGCCCGGTTCGCCTGTGCCACGGCCGTGGCCTACATGTTCGTCAGCGGGGCCGGCATCGACCCGCCCTACGGCGCCCTGGTGGACCTTGCCCGTGACCTGATCTCCGGCGCGGCCGACGTCTACGGCGCCGCCGACCGGCTGCGCTCCTGGCAGATCTGACGCCCCCCGCCACCGGGCTCGGCGCGGGCCGTTCACACCGGGTGCGCGGTGCGGAAACGGCGGCGCGCGCATGCCGGGGGAGCGGTGTTCACCGGCTTCCGGTCGCGCCCTTTTCGCAGCACCCGGTGGGAACCCCGGGAAAAAGGCGACGCGAATGCCGGACCGATCGCCGCGGACGGCCTTGTCTTTTTGACTTTCTGTCAACGCGGGCAGGTTGTCCGACCGCCTTGTTGGCCGCGTGCGGGTTGTGCGAGAGTGAGCCCCCCGTGTGGGGGTAAAGGCCGGGGACGCACGCGAGTTGATGAACCGGGTCGGATGCGCCGTCGGTTAATTCCCGCCCCCCGCGCCACACCAAAGAGGTATGCACCGATCGGGCGTCCCTTTTCGGTGCCGGAAACGCTCGAATGCCACATGCGCTGTGGGAAGGAACCAATCTCAGTGCACACCCCCCACCCCCCTCGATCTCCCTATCCCCCGCCGGGCGGTGATCCGGGGGAATCCGACGAGACACTCGCCGCGCGGCTGCGGGGCCGTCCGGACGGCGAGGCCGCCCATTCCGTCGCCCTGCTGACGGCGCGGCACTGGCACGCCATGCACGACTACGCGACCGTGTGCCTCGCCTCGAGCGGGCAGACCGCCTCCATGGTGACCGGGGCCGCCCTGCACCGGGTGCTCGACCGGGTCGCCGTCGGTGAGTCCGCCGTCGCACTCCGTCCGGTCCTGCTGGTGGGGGTGCGCGACACGGTCCGCGAGTGGGCCGCCGACGACCGAATAGCCGACGTTCTGCCGGGGCTGCTGAAACCGGCGGGCGGACGCGGCATGCGCGCGGCGACGACCATGACGCCGGAAAACCGCACACTCGCCCAGCGGGCATTCCGTTCCCTGCCCGCACTCGCGCGCTGTTTGCTCTGGCACGTCGAGGTCGAGGCCGAGCCGATTTCCGTACCGGCGGGTCTGCTGGGCACGGATCCCGACATCGCGTCGGGCGCACTCGATCAGGCGCGAGAAAAATTCCGTCAAGGTTTGGTCCGTGCCCATCAAGAACTGGCGCCCACCCAGGAGTGCGGCTTCTACAACCGGCTGCTCGACGTCCCCATCCGCCGGGGCGGGGCGCTGCTGCCCGAGGTCCGCCGGCACCTGGGCGAGTGCCGCTACTGCCGCAACGCGGCCGAGCAACTGAGCCACTTCGAAAGCGCGTTGGGCACGCTGATCGCGGAGGCGGTGCTCGGGTGGGGGGCCCGGCGCTACCTCGACTCGCGTCCCGGACGCGCCACGGCGGGACCGCGCACCGGGCGTGCCGGCCGCCGCCGGCGCAAGGGCGGGGGCGGCGACGGCGGGCACAGCGGGCACCGGCTGCTGTCCCGGTTCCCGGTGCCCGAGCGACTCGGCCACATCGCGCTGCCCGACCCGGTGCGTTCCACCCGCACCCTGCTCACCGGACTCGGCGCGGTGTCCGCCGGGGTGCTGGTCAGCGTGCTCATCGCCGGGTCGTCCACCCCGGACGGCGGCACCGCCGATCCGACGGGCGCCACCGGCGCGGGCGGCCGTGCCGCCGTGCCGTCCGCCTCCCCGCCCGGCGTGGCCGGCCTGCCCTCGGCGCCCGACCGCACCCGGCTGCGCAACATCGCCTCGGGCCTGTGCCTGGACGCCCGGGACGAGCCTCAGGACGGAACGGGCACCCGGCTGGCGAAGTGCTCCTCGGCGTGGAGCCAGCAGTGGACGTACGAGGAGGACGGCCTGCTGCGCAGCGTCGCCGACCCGGGGCTGTGCCTCGACTCCCACAAGGACGCCGGTGTCGTGGTCCTCGGGACGTGCGCGGACACCGGCGACCGGACCGCCGACGACGTGCGCTACGACCTCACGGTGCAGGGCGAACTCGTGCCCCGCTGGGACGTCCAGCTGGCGCTCGCCCCGGCGACCCCTGACGCGAACGCCGACATCGTCGTCAAGGTGCGCGACCGGACCGTGGAGCAGCGCTGGGCCGCCGAGCCGGTGCGCTCGGCCACGGATTCCCTCTCCATCACCGGTCCGACGACCCCCTCCGCCCGGTACGCGGACCTGGCCGAGCCGGCGAGCTGACGGCGCGCCTCCGGGGCGGCCCCGAGGGCCGCCCCGGACGGGTCAGACCACGGCCTCGGTCAGGTCGTCGGGCCCGACCGTGCCCGGACCGGAGTGCCCCGACAGGGCGAGGGTGAGGTCGAGTTCGGCGAGCATGCAGCGGATCACATGCTCCACGCCCGCCTGCCCGTCCAGGCCCAGCCCGTACACGTACGGGCGGCCCACCAGCACCGCCCGCGCGCCCAGCGCGAGCGCCTTGAACACGTCGTCGCCGGTGCGCACCCCGCTGTCGAACAGCACGGTCAGCCGGTCCCCGACGGCCCGCACCACGCCGGGCAGCGCGTCGGCCGCCCCGATCGCGCCCGCCACCTGACGGCCGCCGTGGTTGGACACCACCACCCCGTCCATCCCCGCGTCGGCGGCGAGCCGGGCGTCGTCGGGGTGCAGCACCCCCTTCAGGACGATCGGACCGTCCCAGTTCTCGCGCAGGAACGCCAGGTCCGGCCAGGTCTTCGCGGGGTCGGAGAACATGCCCACGAAGTGCATCACCGCGGCGTTCGGGTCCTCGTGCACCGGCTTGGCGAGCCCCGCCTGGAACGCGGGGTCGGAGAAGTAGTTCGCGGTGCCCACGCCCCGCAGGAACGGCAGGTACGCCTGGTCCAGGTCGCGCGGGCGCCAGGACAGCAGCGGGGTGTCCAGGGTGACGACCAACGCCGTGTACCCGGCCGCCTTGGCCCGGCCGAGGAAGCTGCGCGCCACCTCGATGTCCTTCGGCCAGTACAGCTGGAACCAGCGCTCGGCGTCCCCCATCGCCTCGGCGACCTGCTCCATCGGCGTGCTGGACGCCGAGGACAGCACGAACGGCACTCCCTGGGCCGCGGCTGCCCGGGCGGCAGCCGACTCGGCCTCCGGGTGCATGATCGACAGCACGCCGACCGGGGCCAGGGCGAGCGGCGCGGGCAGGGAGCGGCCCAGCACCTCCACCGACAGGTCCCGCTCGTGGACGTCGCGCAGCATGCGCGGCACGATCCGGCGGCGGTCCAGGGCGGCACGGTTGGCGCGGGCGGTGCCGCCGTCGCCCGCGCTGCCGGCGACGTAGCCGACCGGGCCGGGGCCGAGACGCCGCTCGGTCAGTTCCTCCAGCCGGGTCAGGTCGGTCGGCAACCGCGGCACGGCGCCCGTCATGCCGTTCAGGTAGATCTCGTACTGGAAGTCGGCCCAGTGCTTCGCCATCCGTCCCGCCCTGTCTCCTCGTGCCACATGGTCCCGACGCATACTGGCCGGTATGTGCCCGTGGAGTCCAGCGCGCCGAGACGGGCGTCGGCTGTGCCCGCGGGGCCTCGCGGCGAGTCCTCGGATGACCGGCGAGTGACCCTTTCATGACCGCAAGGGGTTTCTGTTCTGCCTGTGTACGGCGGAATCGGAATGTTTCAGGCCGATTAACGAGCGACGGGAATTCGGCCACCCGGCTGTGCGGCACCGGTGACAGCCGCCCGGTCACCGGGTCGACGCGCGTCCATTTGGTCACTTCACGCCACTGATTCAATACGCAATGTTACTGAAATGCATGGGGTCGACGTGAGTTTCCGCCGTGGACTCGGCAGACTCCGGCACGCCGGTTCGGCACCAACCGAGCACGGGCCGGCAATCGGAAGAAAACGAAGCGGAAGGATGCACACAATGCGGAACACCGCGCGCTGGGCCATCACCCTCGGTCTCACGGCCACCGCCGTCGGCGCCCCCCTCTCCGGGGCCGCGCTCGCCGCCCCGGGTCATGCCCCGTCCGCGCTCTACGCCCCCTCGGCCCTGGTGCTCACGGTCGGTAAGGGAGTCAGCGCGACGGCCGTCACGCCGGAACGCGCGGTCACCCTGACCTGTGCCCCGGGACCCTCGGGCACCCATCCGGCCGCCGCCTTGGCCTGCGCGGACCTGACCGGCGTCGGCGGCGACCTCAGCGCGCTGACGAGAAGCGGCGACGTCATGTGCCCGATGGTGTACGACCCGGTGCTGGTCACCGTCGACGGCGTCTGGCAGGGCAAGCGCGTCTCCTACGAGCGCTCGTTCTCCAACACGTGCGAGATGAACGCGCACGGGTCGAGCGTCTTCGCCTTCTGAGACCGGGATCGCACGTTCCCGTGACCGTGTGGCGGCCCGCGGACTGGGGAGTACGGGGCACCGCGCGGACAGTGCGATCCCACAAGGAGGCCGGCGGGCGGAGTGGGGCCGCCCGCCGGCCTCCGGGCCGTATCGGGAAGGATTCAGGCGCGGTCGCGGTGGCTGGTGTCGCACCACGGATAGCGCCGGCTGCGCCGGCAGGTGCACAGGGCCACGCGGAAGCGGTCGGAGGACACGACCGAGCCGTCCTCCAGCTCCACCTCCACCGGCCCGTCCACCAGCATCGGCCCCTTGCGCCGCATGGTGACGCGGCGCGGGTCACCCGTAGGCCCGGACGGGGAGTGCGCGGACCCCGAGGGGGAGTGCGCGGACCCGGAGGGGGACGGCGCGGGGTCAGACGGGGAGTTCGGCACGGACCACCACCAGCTCTTCCTCGTTGTCGGCGGGGGACAGCAGCCCCCGCTCCCGCAGCCACTTCTCCCGGGTCCGCAGCACCGGACCGAAGGCGATCCGCCGCCGCTGCGTGACCGCGGACTTCAGCCCGGCGGAGCGCAGGCAGTCCACGGTCAGCTCCGGATCGCTGAGCGCCGACTGCACGAGGAGCAGCACACCGCCCGGCCGCAGCAGCCCGGGGGCCTCGTGGCAGACCCGGTCCAGCACCAGCCTGCCGTCACCGCCCGCGTCCCAGGCGCGGGCCGCGCCGCGCGGCGGCCGGTGACCGGCGGGCGCGGGAACGTAGGGGGGATTGGTGAGCACCAGGTCGAACGTCCGGCCCCGCACCGGATCGAACAGGTTTCCGCGCACGACCTGAATGGAGAGACGGGCCCGCCGCGCGTTCAGCCGGGCCGTGCACACAGCCCGCCGTGACACGTCGACGGCGGTCACACGGGCGCCGCGCCGGGCGGCGGCCAGGGCCAGGGCTCCGGAGCCGGTACCGACGTCGAGGACGTCGGCGCCCGGCGGGACGGGCTCGTCGGCCAGGGCGGCGGCGAGCAGCTCGGTGTCCTCTTGAGGGGCGTACACACCCGGGAGTGCCAGACTTTTCACAGGCGGCCGAGTACCCCGTTGGTCAAGAGACATGGGTCACCTCCTGTGACAGCGGAACACGCAGGGCCGAGCGGCCCTCCCGCCACTGGGCGAGCAGCCGGTCGCCGAGCAGGTCCTCGGTGAACACCGTGGCCGCCACACCGAAGGCGACGTCCGGGGCGAGCAGCGGCTCGTCCTCCAGCAGACCGCCGATGACGTCCTTGCGGACCACCTGCTCGTGCACGGCGTCCGCCTCCACGTGCTCGTCGTAGAAGTGCTCGGCGGCGCCACCGGCGCCCGTGCGGCGCATGGCCTCCGCCAGCCGCCGGGACCCGGGCGAGGACGTGATCTCGACCGTCGCGAAGTGGCCGACCAGGGCGCCCCGGAGCGTGCGGTGCAGGCCGAACAGCGACATCAGGTTCACCGTGACCAGCAGCTCCGCGCAGGCGGCGTCCAGATACCGGCCGTACGTCGTGTCCAGTCCGAGGTCGGTCATCAGGTCGGCGAACAGCCGGGCGTGCACCCGGTCGCCCCGCCCGCCGCCGTACTCGTCGAACTCCACGGCGGCCATCGCCGCCTTGGCCCGGCCGCGCAGCCTCGGCAGCACCCAGGCGTGCGGGTCGGCCTCCTTGAGGTGGTACAGGGAGCGCAGGGCGGCGTACTCGCGCAGCTGCCACAGCTCGCCCTTGTCCCGCAGGAAGTGGCTGACGCCCGTGCCGTCCACCGGCTCCACGAGGATCCCGGCGAGCGCGTCGTCGACGCTCTCGTGGCGCGGGGCGTCCGCGCGCAGGGCGGCGAGGAAGCGCCGCTCCATGGCGGCCCGGGTGCGCAGCAGGTCCGGGTCCCACTCCAGGGCCGGCGCCACGTCCGCGAAACCGCGGTAGTGCATCTCGTAGCAGAGGTAGAGGGCGAGCTGGAGGTCCTCGCCGTACACGGCGGCCGCTGCCACGTCCTCCTCGGAGGGCAACGGGCCGGCGCCCCGCAGATACGTCGTCACGGCACGGCTGAGCGGCCCGCGTGGTCCGGGCAGCAGAGGTTCGTCTCGGGGGTCGTCCATGGGCCCCGAGTACCCGGACGGCGGACGGAAACGCCCGACGGCGTGGCGGGGGCGCGCCCGCGGGGTACCCCATGACGTCATGAAGGCACTGGTCATCAACTGCACGCTCAAGAAGTCACCCGAGACCTCCAACACCGAGGCGTTGTTCCGGACCGTCACCGAGCAGTTGGAGCGGGAGGGCGTCGAGGTCGACGTCGTCCGCGCCGTGGACCTGGAGATCGCCCCCGGCGTGGTCAGCGAGGCCGTCCACGAGGGCGACGACTGGCCCCGGGTGCACGAGAAGCTCCTCGCGGCCGAGATCCTCGTCATCGCCTCGCCGACCTGGCTGGGCCAGCCGTCGTCGGTGGCCAAGCGGGTCCTGGAACGGATGGACGCGATGCTGTCCGAGACCGACGACGAGGGCCGCCCGGTCGCCTACAACCGGGTCGCCGGCGTCGTCGTCACCGGCAACGAGGACGGCGCCCACCATGTGATCAGCGAGATCACGGGCGGGCTCCAGGACATCGGCTACACCATCCCCGGCCAGGCGTGGACGTACTGGAACCAGGGTCCGGGCCCGGGGCCGTCCTTCCTGGAGGGCGGCAGCGGCCAGGACTGGTCGCGCAGCACGGGCCGCGCCATGGCGGCGAACCTGCTGGGCGTCGCCCGCGCTCTCGCGGCCCGGCCGCTCGGGGCCCCGCCGCAGTAGGGCCGAGGCCCGGGGCTGCCGCCGGACCCCGGCGGCAGCCCCGACGTGGCTACTCTCCCTCTGCCTGCTCCTGCGCCTCGGTGTTGGGCGTGACGGCCTCGCCCGCCTCACCGCGGTGCCGGCGGTCCTCCTCGGTGTCCCGGGTCCGGCGCTCGGCCTCCTCCACCTCACGCAGCACCTCGTCGACGGCCGACTCGTCCTTGGGGGTGTCGTCGTGCTCGGACACGGATTCTCCTCACGTCGTACTGGTCGTTCTGGTCGTACTGGTCGGTGCGCCGCCCCGCGGGCGGACGTCAGTGCCGGGCGGCGGCGATGCGCAGGGGCACCGGATCGGCGCCCGCCGCCTCCTTCTCGTTGCTCCGGATGATCTCCGCCCACCAGGACGGACCGTCCTCGACGTGGCGCAGCAGTACTCCTTCGCGCAGCGCCCAGGGGCAGATCGTCACCGTCGCCAGGCCGGTCAGCTTCATCGCGGTGTGTGCCACGACCGCGCCCGCCAGGCTCTGCAGCGAGCGGGGCGCGGAGATGCCGGGCAGCCGGGCGCGCTCGGCCGCGGACAGCGCGGCCAGCCGGTCGATCGCCACGCGCAGGTCGGACGCCGACAGCTCCCGCTCCACGAACGGGCCGTGCCGGCCGGGTGCGGCCCCGCACAGCCGCCCGAGCTGCTGGAAGGTGCGGGAGGTGGCGACCGCCGTACGCGGGCCCTCCCAGCGGATCCGGGCCGCCGCGTCGCGCAGCTGGTGCCGCACCTTGCGGCGCAGGGTCCGTAGCCGGTCGGGCGAGGGCGGGTCCTCGTCCTCGAAGTACTCGTGGGTCAGCCGGGCCGCCCCCAGCGGCAGCGAGGCGGCGAAGTCGGGCAGCCGGCCGCGCCCGAAGGCGACCTCCAGCGAACCGCCGCCGATGTCCAGCAGGGCGAGCGGCCCGCAGCGCCAGCCCATCCAGCGGCGCGCCGCGAGGAAGGTGAGCTCCGCCTCGACCTCGCCGGGCAGGGTGCACAGCTCGACGCCGGTCCGCTCCCGCACCGTGCGCAGCACCTCCTGCCGGTTGGGAGCGCCGCGCACCACGGCCGTGGCGAAGGCCAGGGGACCGGCGGCGCCCCACCGCGCCGCGGTCCGGTCCGCCGCCGCCACGGCGTCCACCAGGTCCTCCACGGCACGGTCGGGCACCGGCCCGCCGTGCGTGACCTGCTCGGACAGCCGCAGGCGCCACTTGGCGGTGTGCACGGGCAGCGGCGCCCCGCCCTCCGTGTCCGACACGACGAGCCTGACGGTCTTCGACCCGACATCCACCACGCTGGTCCGCATGGCCCGTGGGTACCCATTTCCCGCCCCGGCCAACGACCTGACCGCGGGGGACGACGAAGACGCGCCATGAGCCGTGTGTTCCTGGCGCGCGGCGAGCGCTTCGAGGGACCGCACGCCGGCCCCGAGGCGCCCGCCCGGGAGCTGTACGAGGCCTACGTGGCGGCGGGGGTGCCCTCGGGGGCGCCGTATCCCGGGGCGGACGCCTGACGGATCAGGCGAGCTGCCTGCGGACCAGCTCGTGCAGGCGCCCCTGCGTGTCGGCGAGCAGCTCGGCAGGCGTGCCCTGCTGGACCACCTTGCCGGCCTCCATCACCACCACCCGGTCCGCGTCCAGCACCGTGGACAGGCGGTGCGCGATGACGATGCGGGTCGCCCGCAGGGCCTTGGTGCTCTCGATCACCGTGCGCTGCGTCTCGTTGTCCAGAGCACTGGTCGCCTCGTCGAAGAAGAGGATCCGGGGCCGTCGGATCAGCGCCTGGGCGATCATCAGCCGCTGCCGCTGACCGCCGGAGACCGCGCCACTGCCCGAGACGATGGTGTGCAGCCCCATAGGCATCCGGCGGATGTCCTCCGCCAGCCCCGCCATCTCCGCCGCCGCCATCGCCTCCTCCGGCGTGTACGGCTCGCTCCCGCAGATCACGTCCATGATCGACCCGGTGAACGGCTGCGCGTGCTGGAGCACGACACCGCACTGCCTGCGCACCGCCGACCGGTCGAGCGCCGCCAGGTCCTGCCCGTCGTACAGCACGGAGCCGGACTGCGGCCGGTCGAAGCCGATGAGCAGCCGCAGCAGGGTCGACTTGCCGCAGCCGCTCGGCCCCACCACCGCCACGAACTCGCCCGGACGCGCCTCGAACGACACGTCGTCCAGCACCAGCGGACCGTCGTCGGAGTAACGGAAGGACACCCGCCGGGCCTCGAGCGCCCCGGTCAGCGGGCCCGGCCGGGTGCTCGCCGTACGCACCTCGGGCGTCGCGTCCAGCACCGGCCGGATCTGTTCGAACAGCGGCAGCGCGGCGACCGCCGAGACGAACGATCCGGTCAGCTGGGTCACCGACGTCAGCACCATCGTCACCGACGTGTTGAAGGTGAGGAACTCCGCCGCCGTCATCGACCCGCGCGCCGGGCCGGCCAGCAGCATGAACATCCCCAGCGTGCACAGCGGCAGATAGACCGCGCCCAGCACCGCCGTCAGGTTCTTGATCCGGCCGGCCTTCGCCTGCAGCTCACGGCTGCGCGCGAACTGCGAGGCCCACGCCGCGTACGCGTAGTTCTCCGCCGCCGCCACCCGCAGCTTCGGCAGCCCGCGCAGCGTCTGGAACGCCTGGTTGTTCAGCTTGTTGGTGAGCACCACCAGCCGCCGCTGCCAGCGCACCTGCCACAGACCGAGCCCCAGGAACACACTCGCGACCACCACCAGCATGCCCAGCGCGGCCAGCGCCATCGGCACGCTGAACCACAGCAACAGTCCCAGGTTCACCGCGCCCACGGTGACCGACTGGGTCACCGTGGGGCCCACCCCGGCCAGCATCCGGCGGATCGCGCTGATACCCATGGCCGCGCTCGCCAGCTCACCCGTGGACCGCTCCGTGAAGAACCGGGTCGGCAGCCTGAGCAGCCTGTCCCACACCGCCGGCTGGAGCGTGGCCTCCACCCGGCCCTCCAGCCGCAGCAGCGTGAGGTTCTGCAGCAGCATGAACGCGGCCGCGACCACACTGCTGAGGATCACCGCGAGGCACACCTGCACGATCAGGTCCGTCTGCGCCTTCGGCACGTACTCGCCGAGCACCCGGCCCGTCGCCAGCGGCACCAGCGCCCCCAGCACCACCGTCACGAGACTGCTGAGGATCAGCCCCGTCAGGTCGCCCCGGGTGCCGCCCATGCAGAACCGCATCAGCCGCAGCAAACTCAGCCGCCGCTCGGGCAGCGGACGGTAGAACATCACCGCGCGCGGCTCGAACTCCTCGGCGTTCGCCTTCTCCACCGGGGTCTCCCGGCCCGTCGACGGATGCACGGCCACATAGCCGCCGCGCCGCCACAGCAGCGCCACCGGCGCCCCCGACAGGGCTCGCCGGCCCACCAGCGGCCCCACGTCGTCGCGCCACCACCGGCCCTCCAGCCGCACCACCCGGGTGCGCAGCCGCGAAGCCAGCGCCACCTGCTCCACCGGGTCCAGCCGGTCGGCGCCCGTGCCGGACTGCGCCGGCGAGGCCAGGGTGATCCCGGCCGCCCGCGCCACCAGCTCGCAGGCCGCGTACGTGGCGTCCGCGTCCGCGGCCGTCGTGCGCCGGCCCGGCCGCTTGCCGATCGACGCGAGCAACGTCCGGTCGGCCTGCGCCCGCACCGCCTCACCGGCCGCGATGCCCTGCGCGGTGCGCGACTCGTGCGTCTCCTCCAGCTGCTCGATCCACCGGTCCAGCGTGGTCATCAGCCGGTACTGCTGGTCGACCATGCTCTGCCACAGCGCCGGGTCCATCAGCAGGTCCGCCGCGGCCTCCGCCCCGTACAGCGAGCCGTACTGCACGCTGCCCGGCGGCACCTGCATCCAGAACACGTCGTCGTCGGTGGGGGCCGCCGCCCGCTCCGTCGCCATCGGCGCCTGGAACAGCACGGCCAGGCTCCGGCCCACGCCCAGGGCGAGCGCGTACTCCAGCGGGCTCGTCGTCGGCGGCACGTACTGCGGGTTGCCGTACTCGTCGTACGACCAGGTCTGGGTCTGTGCCTCCTGGTACAGCTCGCGCAGCGCGACGCGGTGCACCACGCAGTCCCGCAGCGGGCGCGCCACCAGCGTGTGCGCCGGACCGGCCACCGGGCCCAGCACCAGCGAGCCCGCCTCCAGACGGCCCAGGTGGTGCCAGTGACCCTGCTGCTCCGCGTCCACCGCGAACAGGTCCACGGCGCCGGACGCGATCAGCCACAGCACCTGCGGCCCCTCCAGGTCCAGCCGCCCGAACCCGGAGCAGTCGACCGGGGTGCCCAGCGCGCCGAGCGCGCCCAGGACGACGTCGCCGCCCTGCCCCTCCTGCACGGCAGTCATCTCATCGCTCCCTGACCAGCGCCGCGTACGCGCCGCCGCGCGCCACCAGCTCCTCGTGCCGCCCGCGCTCCACGACCGTGCCCTGGTCCAGCACGACGATCTCGTCGCTGTCGCGGACCGTGGACAGCCGGTGCGCGATCACCACGCACGCGCAGCCGCGCCGGCGCAGGTTGTCCATCACCACCAGTTCCGTCTCGGCGTCCAGCGCGCTGGTCACCTCGTCGAGCACCAGGATGCTCGGCCGCCGTACCAGCGCCCGCGCGATCTCCAGACGCTGGCGCTGACCGCCGGAGAAGTTCCGGCCGTCCTGCTCGACGGGGCTGTGGATGCCGCCCGGACGGCGCACGACCACGTCGTACAGCGCCGCGTCCTTCAGCGCCTCCACCACCGCCTCGTCCGGGACCGACGGGTCCCACAGCGCCACGTTGTCCCGCACCGTCCCCTCGAACAGGAACACGTCCTGGTCGACGAAGGAGACGGACGCGGCCAGCGCCCCGCGCGGGATGTCCTCGATGCGCTGCCCGTCGATCCGGATCACGCCCTCCCACGACGTGTAGAGCCCCGAGATCAGCCGCGACACCGTCGACTTGCCGCTGCCCGAGCCGCCCACCAGCGCCACCTGCTGCCCCGGACCGACCGTCAGGTCGAAGCCGGTCAGCAGCGGCTTGTCCAGCGGGTTGTAGCCGAAGGCGAGGTTCTGCAGCTCCACATGGCCGTGCAGCCGCCGGGTCGACTCACCGGCGCCGGGACGGCCGTACAGCGGGTCCGCCCGGAAGTTCTCCACGTCCTTCAGCCGTGCCACGTCGGCGGCGAAGTCCTGGATGCGGCCCGCCACCCCGTTCAGCCGGGTCAGCGGCGCGGTGAACCGGGCGACCAGCGCCTGGAAGGCGACCAGCAGACCGACCGAGATGTGCCCCTCGACCGCCCGCATGCCGCCGATCCACAGGATCAGCGCGCTGTTCAGCGTGGCGAGCGTCGGCGCGACGATGCCGAGCCACGCGCTCGGCACCCCTAGCCGCTGCTGCTCCTCCAGCGTGGTGGCGTGCTGTCCCGCCCACTTGCGGAAGTAGCCGTCCTCGCCGCCGGTCGCCTTCAGCGTCTCGATCAGCTGAAGCCCCGTGTACGCGGTGTTGGTGAGCCGCGCCGTGTCCGCGCGCAGCTTCGCCGTGCGGGTGGCGCGCAGCCGGATCACGATCCGCATCGCCAGGATGTTCAGCAACGCCACCCCGATGCCCACGAAGGTGAGCTGCGGGTCGTACGTGTACAGCAGCACCGCGTACAGCACGACCACCACCGCGTCGACGCCCGCCGCCGACAGGTCGCGGGCCAGGGTCTCGGCCACCGCGTCGTTGGACTGCAGGCGCTGCACCAGGTCGGCGGGGCTGCGCTGGGAGAAGAACGTCACCGGCAGCCGCAGCAGATGCCGCAGGAACCGCGCGCTGGACAGGGTGGACGAGATCAGCCGGCCGCTCAGCAGGTTGGCCTGCTGCAGCCAGGTCAGCAGCAGCGTGAGCAGCACGCAGGCGCCCATCGACAGGAACAGCGCGTCCAGCGTCGAGGTCTGCTGCCCGATCAGGAAGTCGTCGATGAAGGTGCGGCTGAGTCCCGGCACGGCCGCGCCCACCGCCACCAGCAGCAGGCTGGTCAGCACCACGGCGGGCATGGTGCCCGCGGTGCCGCGCAGCCGGGCCGGCATGGCGCCGAGCACGCCCGGTTTGCGCCCGCCCCGGCTGAAGTCCTCGCCGGGCTCCATCACCAGCACGACACCGGTGAAGCTGCCGTCGAACTCCTCCAGCGGCACGAACCGGCGCCCCTTGGCGGGGTCGTTGACGAACACGCCGCGGCGGCCGAACCGGCGGCCCATGCCGTCGTAGACGACGTAATGGTTGAACTCCCAGAACAGGATGGCCGGCGCCGCCACCTCGGCGAGGGCGGCCAGGTCCATCTGCATGCCCTTGGCGGTCAGCCCGTAACCGCGGGCCGCCTTCAGCAGGTTGCTGGCGCGCGAACCGTCCCGCGACACCCCGCAGGCGATGCGCAGCTCCTCCAGCGGGACGTGGCGGCCGTAGTGGCCGAGCACCATCGCGAGGGAGGCGGCACCGCACTCCACGGCCTCCATCTGGAGCACGGTGGGCGTACGGACCGTCCTGACCTTGGACGTGGGGACCTTGCGGCGGGGCGGGGCGGCACGGCGTCTGCCGCGCGTCTCCTGTGCGGTGCTCACGGCAGCAGCCAATCCACGGGACGCCGGTCGGCCAGCCGGATGGAACCGGTGGCCAGGGTCATCGACGTCAGTTCGAACGGCGGGCCCTCGGCCGAGGACCACGCGTACCCGCTCTCCGTCGCCGACGACCGCTTCAGCTTCACGGTGACGGCCACCGGCCTGCCGTCCCGGGTGAACTCCTCACCGAGCTGGGTGTCACCGAGGAACCCGGTGATCTGCCGTGGGGACTGGGCGGAGCGGTCCACCTCCGTCACCTCGCCCCGCAGCACGCCGTACTCCTGGCTCGGCACCGACTGCACCGTCAGGTCGACGGAGGCGTGCGCGGGGATGCCGGCGGCCTTTTGCGCGGGGACGTACACCGTCGCGTACAGGGGCGACTCGGCGCCGCGGACCTTCTCCACCGCGGCGACGTCCGCGCCGGTCGCGATGATCTGCCCGGCGCTTGCGGCGAGCGCGGTGATCCGGCCCGCCTGAAGGGTGCGCACCACCTGGTCCCCGTCCGGGGTACGGACCTTGAGCACGGGGGAGTCGGCCGGCAGCCGCTCGCCCTCGCGCGCGAGTACGGCGGTGACCTGCCCGGCGACCGGGCTCTGCAGGATGTAACTGCCCTGCCCATAGGTGAGGATGGCGGGTGCCTGGACGGTGGAGGTGACCGAACCGGTCAGCGCCCACACGGACGCGGCGGCCATCGCGATCACGGTGACGGACAGCACCAGCCAGCCCTGCGGGCGGGCGAAGCGCACCGGGAGGTCGAGTTCCTCCGGTGACTGGAGCTTGGCGAGGGCCTGTTGGCGGAATTGCACGGGTCTTCCCTCACCTGGGTGAACTGTGCGACGTGACGGAAGGACTGCGGACGCACCACTGAGTCCCGGAGCCGGGGAGCGGCTCCGGGACTCGGTGACACAAGGACGCGATCAGAGACCGGCGACCAGGTTGGTGACCGGGGCCGTGTTCAGGCCGGTGACACCCTCGACGGTGCCGACGACCGTGTCGACCAGGCCGGAGACCGGGGCGATGCCGTCCAGGGCGCCGGTGAGGGTGCTCACGGCGTTGACCGACAGACCACCGGAGACGGCGTCGAGGTCGGCGTCGGAGATCTCGGCGGTCTCGACCTGCGGGGTGGAGTTCATGGGGGAACTTCCCTTCGTATGGATATTCACAAGGGGGGAGCGGCCCCCTCTGGGGACAGATGAAGGCCGCGACCGCGGGCGTCGGACGCCCGTCGCCGGGAGCCCGGAACGGCCTTGCGGTGCGATGGATCAAAGCACGCCGCCGCTGCGGGCTTCCAATCATTCGGGCGCCTCACCAGGCAACTTGCGCCCGAGGCGCACCCAAGCGTGCAGACGGGGGCACGGCTCGGCGGCGACTTCTTCACATGGCCCACGGCATCGCCCCATCCGGCCACTTGCGCCCCCGTGGCCGGAAAGCGACACACCGGCCGCAAGGGCGTTTCCCGGATACATGCGTTGTGCACGCACCTCGCTGCGGTGACCGGGTTGGGCATTCGGTGTGCAGATTCGCCGAAGCCGGGATTCAAGGCGGCACCGGACACGGAGCGTTCGCGTCCGGTGGCGGACGGTGAGGTCACGGGGGGCGTTGAACACTCCTCAACTCCCTTGCGTACCAACGGCCATCCAGGCGCCCCGACAGCCGCCCCACGGCGGCACGACTCCGGTCCCCCCAGGAGGTCGAGAAGTTTGAGTCACAAGCGAATTCCGAAGCGCAAGGCCGCGATGGCGGTGGGCGGTGTGGTGGCCCTCGGCGCCGCCGCGATCCTGCTTCCCAGCGCGAACGCGTCACAGGACGGCGCGCCGGACGACGCCGCGGCCGCGCCGAGGACCCTGAAGGCGGGCGACGCCTCGGATCTCGCCACCCGCCTCGCCGGAATGCTCGGCGACGCGTACGCCGGCGCCTACTACGACGGCGACAGCAAGCGGCTGGTCGTCAACGTGGTGCGCGGCGAGGGCGACATGGCCCTGCGGGCGCAGGGCGCGGGTGCGGCCGTCCGTGAGGTCGACAACAGCATGGCCGAACTCGAGTCCGGCGCCCAGACGTTGAGGGCGCAGGCGACCATCCCGGGCACGTCCTGGGCGGTCGACCCGCGCACCAACAAGATCCTCGTCACCGCGGACAGCACGGTGACCGGGAACAAGTGGGACCGGCTGGAGTCCACCGTGGAGAGCCTCGGTTCCGGCATGGCCACCATCAAGAAGTCCTCGGGCACTTTCCGGACCTTCGCGTCCGGCGGCGACGCCATCTTCGCGGGCGGCGCCCGCTGTTCGCTCGGCTTCAACGTCACCGCGGCCGACGGCACGCCCGCGTTCCTCACCGCCGGGCACTGCGCCGCCGCCGGTGACGAGTGGTCGGACCAGCAGGGCGGACAGCCGATCGCCACCGTCGACCAGGCGCTGTTCCCCGGCGCGGGCGACTTCGCGCTCGTCACCTACAACGACCCCGCCACCGAGGCCCCGAGCGAGGTGAACGTCGGCGGACAGATCGTCCCCGTCGTCCAGGCCGCGGAGGCCGCGGTCGGCCAGCAGGTGTTCCGCATGGGCAGCACCACCGGTCTCGCCGACGGCCAGGTGCTCGGCCTGAACGCCACGGTGAACTACCCCGAGGGCACGGTCACCGGCCTCATCCAGACCGACGTCTGCGCCGAACCCGGCGACAGCGGCGGCTCGATGTTCACCCAGGACGGTCTCGCCATCGGCCTGACCTCCGGCGGCAGCGGCGACTGCACGTCGGGCGGGGAGACCTTCTTCCAGCCGGTGACCACCGCCCTGGAGGCGGTCGGCGCGACCCTCGGCGCGGGAGACGACGCGGGCGCGGGAGCCCAGGCGGGCGACCAGGGCGCGGGCGCCGGCCAGGGCGCGGGAGCCCAGGCGGGCGCCGAGCAGGACGCCGGAGCGGGCGCCGGTGAGGACGCGGGCGCGGATCAGGACACCGGTGACGGGCAGGCCGGCGAGGGCGCGGGACACGGCCGCGGCTCCGGCCGTCACGGAGGCGGAGCCGGGCTGACCTCGACGCGCTGACGCCGACGGCCGGCCGGTACCGGGAGGCCCCCGGTACCGGGCGGTCACGCTGTCCGCACCCCCGCCGGAAGCGCCCCCGTCAGACCACCGGGACCGACCTGAGCAGCAGGACCGCCGTGTCGTCCAGGCGGTCCGTCGTGTGGGGGCCGTGCCTGACCAGGGCGTCGGCGAGGTCGTCCGGGGGCAGGTCGCCGAGGTCGGTCAGGCGCCGGCACAGGTCGGCGAGGGCGTCCTCGAGGTCCGTGCCCGGAGACTCCACCAGGCCGTCGGTGTACAGCACCAGCAGCGAACCGGGCTCCAGCGCGACCTCGGTCGACGGGTACACCGCCGCCCCGTCGATGCCGAGCAGCGGGCCGCCGGCCAGGTCCAGCACCCGGACCCGCCCGTCCGGCCTGCGCAGCAGCGGCGGCGGATGCCCCGCGCGGGACATCACGGCCCGCCGGCGCAGCGGATCGAGGCGCAGGTACAGACAGCTCGCGAACAGCTCCGAACCAAGGTCCAGCAGCAGCCTGTTGGTACTGCGCATCACCTCGTCCGGCGCCTGCCCCACCGCCGTGTACGCCCGCACCGCCGTACGGACCTGGCCCATCAGCCCGGCCGCCGTCACGTTGTGCCCCTGCACGTCCCCGATCACCGCCGCCGCCGTGCCCTGCGTCGGCACCAGGTCGTAGAAGTCGCCCCCGATCTCCATGCCCCGGGTGGCCGGCAGATACCGGGCGGCGGCCTCGATCCCCGGCAGCGACGGCAGGGTGTGCGGCAGCAGCGCCTCCTGCAGCCCGTGCGCCAGACGGTGTTTGACGTCGTACAGCATGGCCCGCTCCAGCGCCTGCGCGATCAGCCCCGCCAGGCTGGTCAGCACCGCCCGCTCCTCCGTCGTGAAGTGGTGCGGGGCCGCGTAGGACAGCACGCACGTGCCCACCGGCCGGCCGGAGGCGATCAGCGGCAGGTACGCCCACGCCGAGAACCCGGACGGGTGGCTCTGCAGCGCCGGGTACAGCCGCTCCAGCTCCTCCCGGGTCTCGAAGAAGGCGGGCACCCCGGAGCGCAGCACCTGCCCGCCCGGGGTGGCCCGGGACAGCGGCATCCCGTCGAACCGCTCCACCACCAGCGGGTCCGCGTACCCGCGGTGCCCCAGCACGCGCAGCCGGCCGGCCCGGGAGCCGAGCACGACCAGTGCCTGGCTGCCCACCGCCGGCGCGATCTCGTCCGCGACCAGCTGCACCACGTCCTGCACCCCGACCGCCTCGGTCAGCGCACCGGCCAGGCTGAGCACCTGGGTGATGGTCACCAGCCGCTCCGGGGCCGTCCCCCGCCGGGGCGTGGCGCGATTCATCTCCGTGACCGCGCGCGCCCTGCTGATCCGGACGCTGAGGCCGGTGGTGCTCGGATACAGCCGGAAGGACAGCCACGCGTCGGGCGGGCGCAGCGCGACGAACGAGGTGACGTGCTGGCTGAACAGTGCCGCCCGGTACCGGTCCTCGTACACCGGGTCGTTCAGCCACGGCACCGCCGCCCACATCTGCGCCCCCACCAGCCGCTGCGACGGGACGCCCAGCAGTTCTGAGGCGGCGGCGTTGGCGAAGGCGATACGCCCGTGCAGGTCGAGCGAGCACAGCCCGTACGGCAGCCGGGACACCATCCGGGCCGCCTCCACGGTGCCGAGCGTGCCGGCCGCCCCGCCCACCACCGGCGCGGCCAGCAGGTCCGGCTCCGGCGCGAGCGGCAGGCTGTTCTCGGCGGCCCGCTCCAGCCGCACCGCGAGCCGGTCGCAGGCCGCGGTGAGGTGCTCGCGTTCCCAGTCCGACAGCTCCGGCGGGTGCGAGCCCGGCCAGGTCACGAAGACCGCGCCGTACACCTTCGCCGCCGTCGCCACCGGCAGCGCGGCCAGCGAGAACGGATAGGGGAGCACCATCGCGATCCGGGGGTAGTGGCGGGCCATCTCCTCCTCGCCGCCCACCCACACCAGCCGCCGTTCACGCACCGCGTCGGACACGGGGATCGGCGCGCTCAGCCCCACCCGCTCCCACGGCGCCGCGAAGGCACGGGGCAGTCCGGCCATCACCGCCATCTCCAGCACGGGCTGGTCGGGGGAGAGCAGGTACACCGCCCCGGAGTGGGCGTGCACCTCGTCCATCAACGCGGCCAGCGTCAGCGACAGCAGCGGACGGCCCACGGGGGCGTGCGACTGCGCGGACGCCTGTCCCTCGGACACGCCGACCACCTCCTCGCACGACCCGCACCCAATCTCCCCTGCGGGAGGGCGTCCCGCACGGCGAGCGGGACTCTCTGAGCGCGCATCTGTGCGAATACCCCGTTCCGCGGTTGTGAGCCCCTCTGTCGGCCCTGGCGGGCCGCGTCCTCGAGGGCCGGACGGGCTGGCATCAGCCCCTCCGGCGCTCGACGCTCGAGGAGCGGGGTCAAGGGCGGAGCCCCGCGAGAGGTCCGCCCAGGGCGTCGTTCGTGCACAGGGGCTGCGCACGTGTCCCATAAGCGCTGTAATGGCCAACGTGGTGGGTGAGGGCGCTGCGGGACGCAGCACGAGAACGCTGCGCGCCGAAGGCGCCCTGACGGCGCTCGCCGCGGACCCGGACTCACCCGAGCGGCTGCGCAGGATCCTGGAGCAGGCCCTGGTCTTCGCCGGCGCCGCGTTCGCCGGCGTCTACGCCCCCGGCGAGGACGGCGAACTGCTCTGCCTGACGGAGACCGCCGGGGTGCCGAGGACCCTGTGCGGGGTGCGTGACTGCTACTCGGCCACCGGCCGCAGCCCGGTCGCCGAGGCCGCGCGCGGACGGACGGTGTGGCTCGGCCCGAAGGACCTGGCGGCTCAAGCCCAGTCCCGGCGCACCCCCCGCCGGGACTTCCACCTGGCCGCGCTGCCGGTGCGCCACGACGGCGGCGGCTGCCTGCTCGCGGTGAGCGAGCGGCCCGGCGGTTTCGACGCCGACGAGCGGGCGTGCCTCGGCCTGGTCGCCGACGCGGTCGCCGCCCCCGCGCCGCCCGTGCCCGCCGACGGCGCGGACCTGCCGCCGGGCGGCTTCAGCCTCGCCATGGACACCGGGCGGCTCCGGGTGCACGACGACGTCCTGGACCTGTTCGGCGTGGACCCGGACGACTTCGACGGGCGGGTGGAGACCCTGCTCGGCCTGACCGTCCCCGAGGATCTGCCCTCGCTGATGTCCGTGGTCGAGGCCGACCACATGACCATCGGCGACCGCGAACTGGAGTTCCGGGTGCTCCAGCCCGCCGGCCCGCCCAGATGGCTCCGGCTGCTCGGCCGGCTGGCCCCCGGCGGCGAGGGGCGCCCGGCCCGGCTCGTCGGCTCCGTCACCGACGCCTCCTCGCTGCGCGCCGACGTCACCGACGTGGCCCGGGTGCAGCGGCTTGCCGCCGCGCTGTCCACCGCCGTGACCGTGCGGGACGTCGGGAAGGCGGTGGTCGCCGCGCTGCGCCGCCCGCTGCGCGCCGACCGGATGGCCCTCGCCGAGCTGGAGAGCGACCGGCTCGTCGTCACCGTCCTCGACCCGCCCGAGCCCGAGGCCTGGCCCGAGGTGTGGCGGTCGGAGTGGCGCACCGAGTGGCCCGACGCGCCCGTGCGCACCATGCCCACCCTGGCCGCCGCGCTGCGCGAGGGCCGCCCCGGGATCTGGCCCGCGGGCTCCCCGCTGGAGCCCGCCCTGGCCGGGGTCGGCCCCGGCGGACTGGCGGTGCTGCCGCTGGCCGCGGGCAACCGCATGGCCGGGGCCTGCCTGGTCGGCTGGGACGCCCCGCACGACTTCGGCGCGGACGAGCGCACCCTGCTCACCGCCGCCGCCAACCTGGCCGGCCAGGCGCTGATGCGGGCCCGCGCCTTCGACGCCGAGCACGAACTGGTCGGCATGCTCCAGCGGCAGCTGCTGCCGCGCCGGCTGCCCCGGCTGCCCGGGGCGGTCGCCGTCGCCCGCTACCTGCCCAGCACCGCGGGGCTGGAACTCGGCGGCGACTGGTACGACGTCATCCCGCTGCCCGACAACCACGTCGCCCTCGTCATCGGGGACGTCCAGGGGCACAGCGCCGGCGCCGCCACCCTCATGGGACAGATGCGCACCGCCCTGCGCGCCTACGCCGTCGAGGGCCACCCCCCGGACGTGGTGGTCTCGCACGCCAACCGGCTCCTCGTCGACATGGAGACGGACCTCTTCGCCACCTGCTGCTACGTCGACGTCGACATGGAGGCGGGCGCCGCCTGGTGCGTCCGCGCCGGCCACCTGCCGCCGGTGCTGCGCCACCCGGACGGACGCACCGAGATCGCGGAGGCGGAGGGCGGCCCGCCGCTCGGGGTGGTGCGGCAGTGCGACTTCCCCATGAGCCCGCTGCGGCTCCAGCCCGGCACGCTGGTCGCCCTCACCACGGACGGTTTGGTCGAGTCGCCCGACTCCGACATCGACGAGGGGCTCGAACGGTTCGCCCGTCAGGTGTCCGCCGCCGACCCGGCACGCCTCGGGCCGGTCGCGGACGCGCTGCTCGGCAACGCGCTCCGCAGCGACGACGTGGCGCTGCTGCTGATGCGCTACGACGGCATGGAGAACCGCCCGCTGCGGGAGAGCTGGACCGTGTGGCGGGTGCCGCAGGCGGTGGGGCACGCACGCCGCTTCACCCGGCGCACCCTGCGTTCCTGGGGCGTGACCGACGAGATCGACGCCCCGCTGCTCGCCGTGTCCGAACTGGTCACCAACGCCCTGGTGCACACCGAGGGACAGGTCCGTCTCGATCTCTCCCTGGTCGGCGACCGGCTGCGGCTCGCCGTCGCCGACGCCTCGCCCCGCTCCCCGGTGAAGCCCACCAGCATCGGCTGGGAGGCGACCGGGGGCCGCGGCATCCTGCTCGTCGAGGCCGTGTCGGCGACCTGGGGCACGCTGCCGGTCAGCGGCGGCAAGCAGGTGTGGGCGGAGTTCACCGTACGGACGTGACGGGCGGCAGGGGTCGCCGCCCGGTGGGTACCCGGTCCACCTCACCGAGACGGGGAAGGGAAGGACACGCCATGACCCAGTACGTCCGCGACATCATGACCGCCGCGCCGGTGACCGTCGGACCGCACACCTCCGTGGCCCAGGTCGCCCGCATCATGCGGGACCGCGACCTCGGAGCCGTCCTGGTCACCGACGACGGGCGGCTGCGGGGACTGGTCACCGACCGTGACCTCGTGGTGCGTTCCGTCGCCGAGGGCGTCGACCCGGAGGAGACCACCGTGGCCGGCGCGTGCAGCGACGACGTGGTGACCGTGGGGCCCGACGACGAGCTGGACCTCGCGGTGCGGCTGATGCGGGAACACGCCGTGCGTCGCGTGCCGGTGGTCGAGGGCCGACTCCCGGTCGGCGTCGTGTCGTTGGGGGACGTCGCCATGGAGCGCGACCCGCAGTCGGCCCTCGGCGACATCAGTGTGGCCCGGCCGCACACGTAAGTGCCTATTGCCGTGAGGGAGTTGCACGGAAGCGTGACGGCGGGGTTTAGGCGGTGCGGTGTCGGGGACCCGGCCGCCCGGTGACCGCAGAAGGAAGATGATGTGACGTGATCACGGAGAGCATGGACAAGCCCCGGACCCGCCGTCCGGAGACCGGCTGGGCGCGAGCGCGGCGCCTGCGCGGCCAGGAGCCGCTGCGGACCTGCCTGCCCGCCGTCGACCGGAACACCACGACGGCCGCCCCGGTCACCTGGGCCGAGGAGAACATCGTCCGCGGCGAGGACTGACCCCGCCCGGGGTCCGGACCCGCCCGGCCGACGGCCGTCAAGCCGCCCGGCGCCAGGGACCCCGCCGCCACGACCGGGCCCGCACCCACCGGGGCGCGCGCCCGGCGGCGTGTGCGCGGGCTCCCCGCATCCCCCGCCCCGACCTCTAGGCTGCCCACCGTGCGTCTGCTCCTGATGTCCGACACCCATCTGCCGAAACGCGCCAAGAAGCTGCCCGAGCCGCTGCTGGAGGAGATTCCCCGCGCCGACGTCGTCGTGCACGCGGGGGACTGGGTCGACACCGACACCCTCGATCTGCTGGAGAGCCGCAGCCGCAGGCTCCTCGCCGTGTTCGGCAACAACGACGGGCCGGAGGTGCGGGCCCGGCTGCCCGAGGTCGCCCGTGCGGAACTCGGCGGGCTGCGCTTCGGGGTGGTCCACGAGACCGGCCCCGCGCAGGGGCGGGAGAAGCGGTGCGCCGCGCGCTTCCCCGATCTCGACGTCCTGGTGTTCGGACACAGTCACATCCCGTGGGACACCACGGCGCCCACGGGACTTCGACTGCTCAATCCGGGCTCACCGACGGATCGCCGCCGGCAGCCCCACTGCACCTGTATGACCGCCGCGATCACCGGGGGCCGGCTGTCCGAGGTGGACCTCCACCGGCTGCCGCCGCGCTGACGGTCCGGGCCGTCTCACTCGGTGGAAACGGCCCGGGCGCTACGAGTAGATGCGACTCTTCCACGGACCTCCTTCCCACCATCGGAGGTGATACCGGGCGACTACCCCTGCCCGCAGGCCTCACACACCCCGGACGAGATTCTTCCGGGCCTTGCCGCGCCGGCGTATCCCCCGTACGGAGACGGCCACCACCACGGCGGCCGCCACCACCGCGGCAGCGCGCGCGGCGACCGGCAGCCCGGCCGTGCGCAGCAGGTCCAGCGGCTCCTGCGCCCCGGGCGCCGACCGCTCCGGTGCCGTGACGGACGCGGAGTTCGCCTCGTCGGCCGCCTGCCCGCGAGCTCCGTCCCCAGGCGCGTCGTCCCGGTCGGCCGCCGGCTCGGTCAGCCGCTCCGCGAGACACGCGGCGAACTGGCCGATGATCCGCTCGCCCACCTCCGCCAGCACACCCCGCCCGAACTGGGCCGGCCGCCCGGTCACCGTCAGATCGGTGTGCACGGTCACCGCCGTGGCCCCGTCCCGTTCGCTCAGGGTGCCGGTCACCGTGGCGCGGGCCGTGCCCTGCCCCCGGGCGTCCCGCCCCCCGGCGACCAGCACCAGGCGCCGCGCCTCCTCGTCCCGTTCCTCGAAGACGGCGGTGCCCTTGTACGTCACGGTCACCGGGCCCACCTTGACCCGCACCGACCCGGTCACCGTCTTGTCGTCGTACTCCTCCACGCTCGCCCCGGGCAGGCACGGCGCGACCCGTTCGATGTCGAGGAGGGCCCTCCAGGCGTCGTCGACCGGGACGGGCACGGTGAACTCGTGGCGCAGATCCATGACTTCCTCCTGTCAGCGGGCGGGTCGGCGGGCGGAACCGGCGGGTGGCCGGGCCGGGTGGACCGCGCCCCGGGTCGTGGTGAGCGGGGCGCCCGAGCCGCCCCAGCGCAGGGCGACGATCTCGGCGGCCACCGACACGGCCACCTCCTCCGGCGTACGGGCGCCGAGGTCGAGGCCCACCGGGGACCGCAGCCGGGACAGCTCCCGCTCGGTGACCCCGGCCTCCTTCAGGTGCCCGGCACGGTCCTCGTGCGTACGACGGCTGCCCATCGCGCCGATGTAGGCGGCCGGCCGGCGCAGCGCCTCGGTGAGCAGTGGCACGTCGAACTTGGGGTCGTGGGTGAGCACGCAGATCACCGTGCGCTCGTCGGTGTCCGTGCCGGCGAGGTACCGGTGCGGCCACTCGACGACCACCTCCACGTCCGCGGGGAAGCGCCGGGGCGTGGCGAACATTGGGCGGGCGTCGCACACGGTGACCCGGTAGCCGAGGAAGACACCGATGCGGGCCACGGACGCCGCGTAGTCGATCGCGCCGAACACCAGCATGCGCGGCGGCGGCGCGAAGCTCTGCAGGAACACCTGCACCGCGTCCTCGCGGCGCTGCCCCTGTGGCCCGTAGTGCCGCAACCCGGTGGAGCCGAGGGCGAGTTCACCGCGCGCGTCCGCGGTGACCGCCACGTCGAGCCCCTCCGTCCCCAGGCCGCCGGCGACCCGGTCCGGCCACACGGCGAGGGTGGCCCCGCGCCGTGCGGGACCCCCGGTGACCGTGGCCACCGTCACCGGTTCCGCCGCCGCCACCGACGCGGCGACGTCACCGAACGCCGGGTCCAGTTCCGGCGTGACCGGACGCACCAGCAGGGTGAGCTCACCACCGCAGGTCAGCCCGACCGCGAAGGCGTCCTCGTCGCTGTAGCCGAAGGTCTCGAGCCGCGCCTCGCCCTCGGCGACCACCTCCCGCGCCAGCTCGAAGACGGCGCCCTCCACACAGCCCCCGGAGACGCTGCCCACCACCTCGTCGTCCGGGCCGACGGCCATCGCCGCACCGGGGTCGCGTGGCGCGCTGCGGCTCACCTCGACGACCGTGGCCAGGCCGAACGGCGCCCCGGCCGCGTACCAGCGGCCGAGCGCCGGGAGTACGTCACGCACCATCCGCTCCTTCCACGGGCACCCCCTCCACCGGGCGGCCTGCGCGCACCACCCGCGCCAGCCGCTCCAGCGCTGCGAGGCTGTGCCCCTCGACGAACGCGTCCACGCTCGGCAGCGCCGCCGCCATTCCGGCCGCCAGGGGCGCGTACCCCGGCCGCGCCTTGAGCGGATTGGCCCAGATCACGCGGTGCGCGAGCCGGTGCAAGCGTCGCATTCCCTCGGCGAGCAGCTCCGGATCGCCACGCTCCCAGCCGTCCGACAGCAGCACCACGACCGCGCCGCGCGCCGTGCCCCGCCGTCCCCAGCGGTCCAGGAACTCCTTCAGCAGCTCCCCGAGCCGGGTCCCGCCGCTCCAGTCGGGCACCGCCGACGCCACGGCCGCCATCGCCGCGTCCGGATCCCGGTGCGCCATCGCGCGGGTGACCCGGGTGAGCCGGGTGCCCACGGTGAACACCTCGGTGTGCCGGCCGCGCGCCGCCGCGTGCGCGAACCGCAGCAACGCGTCCGCGTACGGCGCCATCGACCCGCTGACGTCCACGAGGAGCACCACCCGGCGGGGCCGCTCGGCCCGCACCCGGTGGAGCGGCCGCACCGGCTCGCCGCCGCCGCGCAGCATGGCCCGCACCGTGCGGCGGGGATCGGTCTCCCCGCGCCGGGCCGGCCGCCGCCGCGCGCTGCGCCGCACCGGGCCGCGCGGCGCGAACGCCGCCAGCAGCCGCCGCACCTGCTCCCGCTCGGCCGCGCTCAGCTCCGCCACGTCCCGGTGACGCAGCACGTCGGTGGAGGCGGCCGGCGCGGGCAGCCGCGGCGCCCGCTCCTCCGGCGTGCCGGGCCTCCCGGTCGGGGCGGCCGCGTTCCGCAGGACCGGGCGCAGACGCGGCGGCGCCGGGACCGGATCAGGCGCGGGCGGACCGCCGGTGCCGAACCACGCCGCGAACTCCCGGTCGTAGCGGGCCAGGTCGTCCGGGCCGCCGCACAGCGTCAGCCGCCCCGCCCAGTACACGTCCCTCCGCGCCCACGGCCGTAGTGCCTCCGCCGCCCGCAGGAACGCCCGCACCCGCTCCCCGCTCACGTCCGCGCCGGCCGCGCGCAGCCGCCGCGCGAACCCGAGGAGCAGGGCGGCCGGGTCCGGCACGTCACCGGGCGACACGCCGCTTTGGGACGGGGCACCGTCCACACCGGTCACCCCCGCCCCGCCAGCACGGCCGCCAGATCCAGGCCCCGGGCCCGTTCCGTGTCCTCGCGGTACTTCAGCGCCGAGCCGAGCGTGGCCGTCGCCAGCCGCGCGTCCACCTCGCTCGCCCCCAGCGCGTCCAGGGCCCGCGCCCAGTCGATGGTCTCCGCCACCCCGGGCGGCTTCACCAGGTCGTGCCGCCGCAGCTCCTGCACCAGCGCGGTCACCTGTTCGGCCAGCCGCTCCGTGACCTCCGGCAACCTTCGTCGCACGATGGCGAGTTCACGGCCGAAGTCCGGATGGTCGAACCAGTGGTACAGGCAGCGCCGCTTCAGCGCGTCGTGCACCTCGCGGGTGCGATTGGAGGTCAGCACCACCAGCGGCGGCACCTCCGCCCGCACCGTGCCCAGCTCGGGAATCGTCACCGCGAAGTCCGACAGCAGCTCCAGCAGGAACGCCTCGAACTCGTCGTCCGCCCGGTCGATCTCGTCCACCAGCAGCACGCACGGGGCGCTTTCCAGCGCCCGCAGCAGCGGCCGGGCGAGCAGATAGCGGCGGTCGTACAGCGCGCCCTCCAGCTTCTCCGGGTCGGTGACCCCGGCCGCCTCGGCGGCCCGCAGCCGCAGCAGCTGACGCGGGAAGTCCCAGTCGTACAGGGCCTGCGAGGCGTCGATGCCCTCGTGGCACTGCAAGCGGACGAGCGGTGCGTCCAGCACCTCGGCGAGGGCGGAGGCGAGCGCGGTCTTGCCCGTGCCCGCGTCGCCCTCGCAGAAGACCGGACGGCGCAGCCTCAGCGCCAGGAAGCACGCGATGGCCAGCCCCTCGTCGACGAGGTAGCCTGTCTCCTCCAGGCGGGCCCGCACCTGCTCCGGGCCGCCCGGCCACTCCTCACCGGTGATGGGCCCCTCACCCCAATCCGGCGGCGGCGAGCACCGCCCGCCTGGTCAGCACCCGCGCCAGATGCGCCCGGTACTCGGGGGAGGCCGAGGTGTCCCGGGACGGCCGGGTGCCGGTGGCCGCCTCACCGGCCGCCCGCTTCACGGCCGTGGCGTCACCCGCGCCCGCCAGCGCCTCCTCGGCCGCCGGGGCGCGCAGCGGGGTCGAGCCCATGTGGGTCAGCCCCACCCGCGCCTCGGCGATGCTCCCGTTCTCCCGCCGCACCAGCGCGGCCACGCCGACGATCGCGTACGCCTGCGCCACCCGCTGGAACTTCTCGTAGTGGAAGCCCCAGCCGTCGGTGGACGGCAGCCGCACCTCCACCAGCAGCTCGTCCGGCGCCAGCGCGGTCTCCAGGTAGTCGGTGAAGAAGTCGCGGGCGCGGATCGTGCGCCGCCCGCGCGGCCCCACCGCGACCAGCTCGCCCTCCAGCGCCAGGACGACGGCCGGCAGGTCGGCGGCCGGGTCGGCGTGCGCGAGCGACCCGCCGAGCGTGCCCCGGTGCCGTACGGCGGGGTCCGCGACCGTCGCCGTGGCGGCGGCCAGCAGGCCGGCGTGCCGGCGCACCAGCGCGTCGTGCAGTACGTCGTGGTGGGTGGTCATCGCGCCGACGACGAGCGTGTCGCCCTCCATGCGGCTGCCGCGCAGCCCGGGGACGCGGCCGGTGTCGACCAGCAGCTGCGGGAACGCCATCCGCAACCGCATCAGCGGCAGCAGGCTCTGCCCGCCGGCCAGCACCTTCGCGTCCTCGCCGCCGTCGGCGAGGGCCCGTACCGCCTCCTCGACGGTGTGCGGGCGGACGTAGTCGAATGCCGGGGGAATCATGCCGGGTCCTCCTCGCCGCCGTGGATCGCCCGCCACACCCGCTCCGGGGTGCACGGCATGGTCACGTCGGTCACGCCCAGCGGCCTGAGCGCGTCCACGATCGCCCCGACCACCGCCGGGGTGGAGGCGATCGTCCCCGCCTCGCCGACGCCCTTGACGCCCAGTGGGTTCGAGTCGGCGGGTGTCTCCGTCCGGTCCGTCACGAAGTCCGGCAGGTCCACGGCCGACGGCACCAGATAGTCGGCCATCGTGCCGGACAGCAGGTTGCCGTCCTCGTCGTACACGGCCTCCTCGTACAGCGCCTGGGCGATGCCCTGCGCGAGCCCGCCGTGCACCTGGCCCTCGACGATCATCGGGTTGACCACGCGGCCCACGTCGTCGACGCACACGTAGGAGCGGATGCGGGTCATCCCCGTCTCGGTGTCCACCTCCACGGCGCACAGATGGGTGCCGTGAGGATAGGAGAAGTTCTCCGGGTCGAGGACGTGCTCGGCGTTGATCGTGGGTTCCATGCCGTCGGGCAGGTCGTGCGAGGTGAACGCCTCGAACGCCACCTCCTGGATGGACTTCCGCGCCTCCGGCGAGCCCTTCACCAAGAACACCCCTCCGGTGAACTCCAGGTCCCGCTCGCTCGCCTCCAGCAGATGCGCGGCGATCTTCCGCGCCTTGTCGACGACCTTGCGGGCCGCGTGGTGCACCGCCGCGCCGCCCACCACCAGCGAGCGCGAGCCGTAGGTGTCCATGCCCTGCGGGGCTGCCCGGGTGTCGCCGTGCACCACCTCGACGTCCTCGAACGGCACGCCCAGGACGTCCGCCGCGATCTGGCTCCAGGACGTCACATGCCCCTGCCCGTGCGGGCTGGTGCCGGTGACCACCTCGACCTTGCCGGTGGGCAGCATGCGGATGCTCGCCGCCTCCCAGCCGCCCGCCGCGTACCGCAGGTCCCGCAGCACCCGGCTCGGCGCGAGCCCGCACATCTCGGTGTACGTCGACACCCCGATGCCGAGCCGTACGGTGTCCCCGCGTTCGTTGCGCTTGCGCTGCTCCTCGCGCAGCTCGTCGTACCCGAACAGCTCGAGCGCCTTGTCGGTGGCCGCCTCGTAGTTGCCGCTGTCGTAGGTGAGCCCCGCGATCGAGTCGTACGGGAACTCCTCGTGCCGGATCCAGTTCCTGCGCCGCAACTCGACCGGGTCCATGCCGAGTTCGGCGGCCAGCTCGTCCATGATCCGCTCGATGGCGTACGTCGCCTCCGGGCGTCCCGCGCCGCGGTAGGCGTCGGTGGGGGTGCGGGTGGTGAAGACGCCGGTGCAGTGGAACTCGTAGGAGTCCATCTTGTAGATCGCCGGGTACATGAAGGCGCCGAGGATCGGCACGCCCGGGGTGACCAGCATCAGGTAGGCGCCCATGTCGGCGAGCAGGTCCACCTTCAGGCCGCGCAGCCTGCCGTCCCGGTCGGCGGCGATCTCGACGTCCTGGATCATGCCGCGGCCGTGGTGGGTGGCCAGGTAGCCCTCGGAGCGGGACTCGGTCCACTTCACGGGGCGGCCGAGGCGCCGCGCGACCGCAAGGGCGATCGCCTCCTCGCCGTACACCTGGAGCTTGGAGCCGAAGCCGCCGCCCACGTCGGGGGCGACCACCCGCAGTTTGTGCTCGGGTATGCCGGTGACCATGGCGAGCATCACCCGCAGGATGTGCGGGATCTGTGTGGCCGAGTACACCGTGTACTCGCCGGACGCGGCGAGCGGGGTGACCACCACCGCGCGCGGTTCCATCGCGTTGGGGATCAGCCGCTGCTGATGGTAACGGCGCTTGACGACCACCTCGGCGCGTTCCCGGACCGCCGCGAAGTCCTCACCGGCCCTGAGCGGCCAGTCGTAGCAGCGGTTGGTGCCCTTGCCGGCGTGCACCAGCGGCGCGTCGTCGGCGAGCGCGGCCTCCAGGTCGAGCACCGCCGGCAGCGGCTCGTACTCGACCTCGACGGCCTCCAGCGCGTCCGCCGCCGCGTAGCGGTCGCGGGCCACCACGACCGCCACCGGGTCGCCGGCGTGCCGCACCTCGTCCACGGCGAGCGGCGGGTGGTCGGGGTGCACCATGTCCTCGGTCACCGGCCACGCGCACGGCAGCGACCCCATCCCCTCCGCGAGGTCGCTTCCCGTGAGCGCGGCCACCACGCCCGGGCGTTGCCGGGCGTGGGAGACGTCGACGCGCTCGATGCGCGCGTGTGCCATGGGGCTGCGCAGGATCGCCAGATGCAGCATCCCGGCGGCCTGGATGTTGTCGGTCCAGTTCGTCTGGCCCGTGAGCAGCCGGGCGTCCTCCTTGCGCAGCCGCGCCCGGCCCACCTCGGCTTCGACGGCGCCCTCGGTCATGCCCGCACCTCCTCGTCGGAGGCGGCGGCCAGCACCGCGCGCACGATGTTCTGGTAGCCGGTGCAGCGGCACAGGTTGCCTTCCAGGGCGTGCCGCACCTCGTCGGCCGTCGGCCGCGGGTTCTCCTTCAGCAGGTCGCGGGCCGCCATCAGCATGCCGGGGGTGCAGTAGCCGCACTGCAGCGCGTGCCGCTCGTGGAAGGCCCGCTGCAGGCCGGTCCACTCGCCGTCGGTGTTCAGGCCCTGCACGGTCGTCACCGTGCACCCGTCGGCCTGCACCGCCAGGACCGAGCAGCTCTTGACGCTCACCCCGTCCAGATCGACGGTACAGGCCCCGCAGTTGGAGGTGTCGCAGCCGACGGGCGTCCCCGTCAGGCCCAGCCGGTCGCGCAGATGGTGGACCAGCAGCAGCCGGGGCTCCACCTCGTCCTCGTACGTCGTGCCGTCCACCTTCACCGAGATACGGGTCATGTGCCCTCCCAGAAGCGTGCGAGGGATACCGGTCGGTCACCGGACGTGATGCGCGTCACTCTAAGGGGGACGTTCGTGACGGGGCGAGAGTCGGGACGGGGCTTTTTGTTGAGCATTAATCCGTTGTGCCGCCCGTGCCCGTCTGGTCAACTGCTCGGGAACCGCAGCCGGGAACCGAGGAGCAGCAGTGCGAGGAGCGTTCATGTCCCCCCAGGAAGGAACACCCCTCTCTCCGAAGGACATGACACTTCGTGCACGTGCTCAATCTGGGAATCCTCGCCCATGTCGACGCCGGTAAGACCAGCCTGACCGAGCGGCTGCTGCACACCGCCGGCGTGATCGACGAGGTGGGCAGCGTCGACGACGGCAGCACCACCACCGACACCCTCGCGCTGGAGCGCCGGCGCGGCATCACCATCAAGTCGGCCGTCGTCTCGTTCCCGCTCGACGACATCACCGTCAACCTGCTGGACACCCCCGGCCACCCGGACTTCGTCGCCGAGGTGGAGCGGGTGCTCGGCGTGTTGGACGGCGCCGTGCTGGTGCTCTCCGCCGTCGAGGGCGTCCAGGCGCAGACCCGGGTGCTGATGCGCATCCTGCGCCGACTGTCCCTGCCCACCCTGATCTTCGTCAACAAGATCGACCGGCGCGGGGCACGCGAGGCGGAGCTGCTCCGCGAGATGGCGGCGCGCCTGACCCCCGCGCTCGCGCCCGTGGGTACCACCGAAGGGCTCGGCACCCCGCGGGCCCGCTTCGTCCCCGGTGTCCGGTCGGCCGCCCTCGACGCGCTCACCGAGCACGACGACGGCCTGCTCGCCGCCTACGTGGACGGCACGCTCACCCAGGACCGGCTTCGGCACGCCCTCGTCACGCAGACCCGGCAGGCCCTCGTCCACCCGGTCCACTTCGGCTCCGCCGCCACCGGCGCGGGTGTCGACGCGCTGCTGACCGGCGTCCGGGAGCTGCTGCCTCCGGCGGGCGGCGATCCCGAAGGGCCGGTCTCCGGGACGGTGTTCAAGGTGGAGCGGGGACCCGCGGGGGAGAAGATCGCCTACGCGCGCCTGTTCTCCGGGACGCTCCGCGCCCGTGACCGCGTCCCGTTCGGCGCCGGGGACACCACGGAGGGCCGGGTCACCGGGGTCAGCGTCTTCGACCGCGGCACCGACACCCGCGCGGACGCCGTGGAGGCGGGCAGGATCGCCCGGCTGTGGGGCCTGACGGACGTCCGCGTCGGCGACGCGATCGGCGAACCCGCAAAAGAGCACGGACACTTCTTCGCTCCGCCCACCCTGGAGACCGTCGTGGTGCCCGGGGACGGCGTCGACCCGGGCCGGCTGCACCTCGCGCTCGCCCAGCTCGCCGAACAGGACCCGCTGATCGGGCTGCGCCACGACGAACGGCGGCGCGAGACCTCCGTGTCGCTCTACGGCGAGGTCCAGAAGGAGGTCGTCCAGGCCACCCTCGCCGAGGAGTACGGGCTCGACGTCACCTTCCGTGGCACCACCCCGCTGTGCGTGGAGCGGCTCGCCGGGCCGGGGGAGGCAGCCGAGTTCATCAAGCAGGACGGCAACCCGTTCATCGCCACGGTCGGGCTGCGGGTCGACCCCGCGCCGCCCGGCTCCGGCACGGACTTCCGGCTGGAGGTCGAGCTGGGCGCCATGCCCTACGCCTTCTTCAAGGCGGTGGAGGACACCGTGCGGGCCACGCTCGGGCAGGGGCCGCACGGCTGGCAGGTCACCGACTGCGCGGTCACCATGACGCACTGCGGGTACTGGCCCCGCCAGAGCCATGCCCACCAGCGTTTCGACAAGAGCATGTCGAGCACCGGCGCCGACTTCCGCGGCCTCACCCCGCTGGTGCTGATGGACGCGCTGCGACGGGCCGGCACCGTGGTGCACGAGCCCGTGCACCGCTTCCGGATCGAGGCCCCGGCGGACACCCTGGGCGCCCTGCTGCCGGTCCTCGGCGGACTGGGCGCCGTGCCGGGGAGCACCGCCACCCGGGGCGCGCTCGGTGTGCTGGACGGCACGGTGCCGGCGGCCCGGGTGCGGGAGCTGGAGCAGCGGCTGCCGGGGCTGACGCGGGGCGAGGGCGAGCTGGAGACCCAATTCGGGCACTACGCGCCCGTCACGCACGGCCCGGTGCCGCACCGCCCGCGCACCGACCACAACCCGCTGAACCGCAGGGAGTACCTGCTCAACGTGGTGCGGCGGGTGGGCGGTTGACGTGCGCCGCCCACCCGCCGCGCCGGGCCGGATCAGCCGCCGGAGGGGGCGGTCCAGCCCTCCCGCACATGGCCGAGCCGGACCCGCTGCGGGTGGTCGCCGACGGGGACCGACACGGTCTTCTCGCCCGTCGCGAAGTCGATCGCGGTGACCTGGTCGGCGCCGCTCTCGGAGACCACGCAGGACTCCCCGTCACCGCTCACGGTCGCCCAGTACGGCTTGGAGACCGGGACGAGCGGGCCGTGCTCGAAGGTGTCGCGGTCGACCACGGTCGCGTAGTCGTCCATCGTGCCCGCCACGCACAGCTTCGCGCCGTCGGGCTTCATCGTGATGCCGTGGTGGCGCGAGTCGTTGACCCAGGTGGTGCGGTCCTCACCGGTCGCCGGGTTCTTCGGCAGCGTCTTGACACGGGTGATCCGGTCGGCGGCGACGTCGTACTCGAAGAAGCCGTTGAAGAACGACACCTGGAAGTACAGCTTCGACTCGTCGGGGGAGAAGGCCGCCGGGCGGACGGCGTCGGAGTGGTCCTTGAAACCGGCCGCGTTCAGCCGGTCCCGCATGTCGATGACCTTGACCTGCTGGAACGTCCGAGCGTCGGCGACCGTGATCTTGCGGTCGCCCTTCGTCCAGTCCAGCCAGGGTGCGTCCAGGTCGGTGTTCACCTCACCGATGGACATGTTCCAGATGTGGCGGCCGTCGCGGCTGAAGACGTTCTCGTGCGGCTTGTCGCCCGTCTTGAACGAGCCGACCTGCTCGCCGGTCGTGATGTCGAGGACGTGCACCGTGTTGGACGTCGACGCCGAGACGGCGACCCGGGTGCCGTCGGGCGACACGGCCATGTGGTCGGCCCGGTAACCGGACACGGCGAAACGCCAGTTGACCTGTCCGGTGGCCAGGTCGAGCGAGACGACGTCGGCGAAGCTGGGCCGGGAGACCACCACCGCGGTGCCGTCCGGGGTGGAGTACATGTCGTCGACGAACTGGTCGTGCCCCTCACCGACACTGTTACGGATGGCCATGAAGTAGATCCAGCGGATCGGGTTGGCGTTGATCTCCGCCATCCGCTGCGCCTTGTCGGGGACGACGTCGATCCGGCCGATCCGTCCGAAGTCACCGCCCGACTCGATGACGTCGGCGGTGCCGTCCCAGTTGTTGCCCACGAACAGCACCTCCCGCAGGTCCGCGGAGGGCGCCTGGCCGGCGGCGCTCGCGACGCCGGCGGGGGCGGTGACGGTCAGGGCGAGGGCGGCGGCGAGGGTGCACAGGTGTCTGCTGCGGATCGGCATGGCGGGGTCTCCTCTGCGGGTGGGGGCGCTATGAGCGGGACATGCCAATTACGGAAGGGGAATCTGAACAGGCGTGCTTTCAGAATGAACTTACTGAAAAGTAGGTAAGGGCCGCCCCTCTCCACAAGACCGCGGACACGACAAAATTGCGGAGGCGAGGAGGGGAGGTCCGATGGCGGGCAGACTGGGCGCACCGAGCGGCCGGTACGCCGGGAAGTCCGCCGAGGAGCGGAAGGCCGAGCGGCGCCGGCGCTTCCTGGACGCGGCCCTCGAACTCTTCGGCGGCGGACCCGGGTACCGGTCCACCACGGTCGCCGCCCTCAGCGAGGCCGCGGGGCTGTCGACCCGTCAGTTCTACGAGGAGTTCCGTACCTTGGAGGACGTCCTCGCCGCACTGCACCTCCAGGTCAACGACTGGGCGGAGACGGCGGTCCTGACCGCGGCCGCCGAGGCGGCCGGAGCGCCGATCGCGGAGCGCGCCGCGGCGATCTTCCGCGCCTACGCCGCCGACGTCACCCGCGACCCGCGCCGCATCCGCATCGCCTTCGTGGAGATCATCGGGGTGAGCCCGCGCCTGGAGGAGCAGCGGCTGGCCCGCCGTGCCCGCTGGGTCGACCTCATCTGCGCCGAGGCGGAGGCCGCCGTCGCCCGCGGTGAGGCGCCGCCCCGCGACCACCGGCTCGCCGCGACCGGGTTCATCGGCAGTGTCAACGGGCTGCTGCACGACTGGAACGCGGGGTGGGTCGAGGCGACCCTCGACGAGGTGGTGGACGAACTGGTCCGCCAGCTCCTGGCGATCCTGCACCCGCCGGTACCGCCGGTACCGCCGGTACCGCCGGTACCGCCGGGCTTGCCCGCGCCGGAAGCCCCGCCCGCACCCGCGGACCGGTCGTAGCCGGCCGTCTCGCATGGCACCGGACCTGCTCGTGCCGGTCGGCCTGCCGGCGTCGCCTGATCCGCCGCCACGGGGCGTGCCCGCGCGCCGGACCCGCCCGCGCCGGCGGGCCGCCCGCGTGCCTGGGGACCGGAACCAGCCGCCCGACCTGCTGCGCCGCCCGACCCGCCCGATCTGCCGGCACCGGACCTACCCGCGCACCGGACCTACCCACGCCGCCCGACTCGTCCGGCCCGCCGCTCACCGGCTCGCTGACGGCGGGTCAGCCGGTCGGTGCGATGTCTCCCGCGAAGATGATCATCTGGTCGATCAGCCCCCGCCGCAGATGGACGACATCCGTCCCGGCCAGCCGTGGCCCGTTGTCGGGGGTCGTGAACACCCACCGGTACCGGGCCCACTCGTCGGGCATGTCCACCCCCGAGCAGCGGACCATCGTGCCGGACCCGGCCGGGTGCCGCCGGATGTCCAGCACGAAGCGCTCCACCGCCTCGATGCCCTCGCTGCGGCCCAGCGGACCCCAGAAGACCACGTCCGAGGTGAGCGCCTGGGACAGCAGCGAGGTGACGTAGGCGTCGTCGGAGGCGTTGAACGCCGAGATGAACGTGTCGATGGCCGACCGGGCGGTGTCTGCGTGCATGCACCCAGTCATACCAGCCCCGGGTCAGCCGTCGGCGGGTGTCCGGGTGGTCAGGAGATCGGTGAAGCCGATGCGGTCGTAGAACTCGGCACGGATCCGGTCGGCCACCTCGCCGACCCTCTCCGAACCGTCGTCGGCGGGGTCGACGGTCACCCGGAAGGGGCGCTCGCCCTTCGGCGCGTCGACCACCGCCACGATCGTGCGGGCGACCTCGCCCGCGTCCGCGTCCGGCGGCGACAGCGCGGCCAGCCGGTTGCCGACGTCGTCCATCAGCCCTTCGTACAACTCGTCGTACGCCTCGGCCGTCGCCGTGTCCTCGGGACGCATCGCGTGCGCGAAGTGGTTGGTGCCGGAGGTGAACGAACCGGGCACGACGATCGAGGTGTCGATGCCGAACCGGGACAGCTCCACGGCGTAGCTCTTCGCCAGGTGGTCCATCGCCGCCTTGGCGCCGAAGTACGGGGCGAGGTACGGCGGCGTGCCGCCGTAGGTGCTGGTGGAGCCGACCCACACCAGCAGACCGTCCCGGCGCTCCCGCATGAGCGGCAGCACCGCCCGGTTGACCCGCTGCGTGGACAGCACGTTGGTGTCGTAGATCTCGGCGAGCTGCTCGGGGGTGAAGGACTCGGCGGGGCCGAGCACCATGTGGCCGGCGTTGTGGACGACCACGTCGACGCGTCCCGCCTCCCCGGTGACCGAGGCGACGGCCGCGTCCACCGACTCCTGGCGGGAGACGTCGAGTTCGACGGTGCGCAGGTCGACCTCGTGCTCCTCCGCGTACGCGCGGGCCTCGGCGACCGCCGGGGCGTTGCGCCCGGTGGTGTGCCGCATCCCGGCGTAGACGGTGTGCCCGGCGTCCGCGAGGGCGCGGGCGGTGAGCGCCCCGAAGCCGCTGGAGGCGCCGGTGATCAGGATGACGTGAGCGGACATGATGTGCTCCTGGGGAAAGCGGGGGGCGGGGGAGCGGGGTCAGAAGACGATGACGCTGCGGCCGCGGGAGGTGCCCGCGTTCATCGCGTCCAGCACGGCCGGGGCCTCGTCCAGGCCGATCGGCGTGACGTCGGGGAGGATGTCGTGCGCGGCCGAGAAGGCCAGGGTGTCGCGCAGGTCGTGCGGCGAGCCGGACGGGGACGCCCCCACCCGCAGCCGGTTGAGGATCATCGGCTGGGTCGGCAGCACCAGCGGCTCCGGGCCGTAGCCGCACAGCATCAGGGTGCCGTCCGGGGCGAGCCCGCCGAGCGTGGCGGTGGCCGCCTCGGTGGACGGGGAGGCGTTCAGCACCAGGTCCGCGCCGCCCTCCCACGCCTTGAGCGCCTGCGCCGGGTCCGACTCCTGGGCCGCGACGAACAGTTCCGCGCCGAGCGCCTTCGCCGCGTCCTCGCCGTGCCGGGACCGGCCGACGACGGCGACCCGGGCCCCCATGGCGACGGCGTACCGCACCGCCAGCGCGCCCACGCCCCCGGCGCCCACGACGGCGACGCGGGCACCGGCCCGTATGCCGCCCTGGCGCAGCCCGTTGTAGGCGGTCAGCCCGGCGCACATCAGCGGCGCGGCGGCCACCGGGTCCAGCCCGTGCGGCAGCGGCGTGACGAAGCCCGCCTTCAGCAGCACGTACGGGGCGTAACCGCCGTCCGCGACGATGCCGGTGATCACCTTGCGCGGGCAGAGGATCTGGTCGCCGCGCACGCAGTAGTCGCAGTGACCGCAGGAGTCGTACAGGAACTGGCCGCCCACGGCGGTGCCGACCTCGGGGAAGGTGACACCGGGTCCCACGGCCGTGACCACGCCGGTGATCTCGTGGCCCGGGACGACGGGGAAACGGGCGAACGGATAGTGGCCGCGCAGCAGGTTGAGGTCGGTGAAGCAGACCCCGCAGGCGGTGACCTTGACGAGCACCTCGCCCGGACCCGGTTCGGGAATCTCCAGGTCCTGCAGGGCGAGCGGGGTGTCGGCCCCGACGGCGACGGCGGCACGCATCATGACGAACACTCCAGGAGATCGGGGAGGAGGCGGGCGGAGGATCGGTGCCCCCGCGGTACACCAACCAGCGTGACCTGCGGTTTCCCGGAGGTCCAATGCTTCCTTCGGTGCCTACGATGACGTCGGTGCATCGGCGCAGGCAGCAGGGGAGAGGGAGCCATGGACGGCGGACAGACGGATCTGGATCTGCGCAGGCTGCGGTCCTTCGTCGCGGTCGCCGAACGGCTGCACTTCGGTCAGGCCGCGGCGGCGCTGCACGTCACCCAGCCCGCGCTCTCCCGGCAGATCCAGCAGCTGGAGCACGACCTCGGCGTGGTCCTGTTCCACCGCAGCAGCCGGGAGGTCGCCCTCACGCCCGCCGGCGAGCAGTTCCTCCACGACTCGCGGGAGCTCCTGGCCGCCGCCCGTGCCGCGCAGAACCGCGTCCGGCGGTTCGCCGCGGGGGAGGGCGTGCTGAAGGTCGGCTTCATGCTGAGTTCCGACATCACCGCGCCGCTGCACGCCTTCTCCGCGCGCCGGCCGCAGGTGCGTATCGAACTGGTGCGGCTGCGCTGGTGGAGCCAGGCGGCCGACCTGCTCGACGGCACCGCCGACGTCGGCTTCGTCCGCCCGCCCGTCGACTCCGGGCGGCTGCGCGTGCTGCCGCTGTACCGGGAGCGGCTGTGCGCGGTGCTGCCCGTCCGTCATCCCCTGGCCGGCGAGGCCACGGTCGGGCTGCGCGACCTCGCCGACGAACCGCTGCTGCGGTACGCGGGCGCCGCCCCCGCGTGGTCGGCCGTCTGGAACGCCGACCCCCGGCCCGACGGCACACCGTGGCGGCGCGGGCCGGACGTGCACGACATGGAGGAGATCCTGGCGTACGTCCGCGCCGGGAGCGGTGTGGTGTTCGTGCCGGAGTCGGTCGCGGCGGTCTTCCCGCGCCCCGACATCGCCTACCTGCCCGTCACCGACGCACCGCCCGGCGAGGTGGCGCTCGCCTGGGTCGGCGAGCGCCCCTCGCCACTCGTCGAGTCCTTCGTGGACGCGACGAGGGCGACGCTCACCGAGCCGGACGCGACGCAGACGTGACCCTTCCGGCGGGACCCAGCGCCCGCGATGTCACTCGTCCCACGCCTGGATCATCACCTGCCCCGTGATCTGCCCGTCGCGCAGCGTCAGCATCGACTCCGAGAGCACCCGCACCCCGTCCGGGTAGCGGCAGCTCTCGCAGTACGCGGCGTGGTCGCCCTGCACGACGCACGCCTCCAGCGCGTGCGTCATGTCGCGGCTGTAGACGTCGTCCAGCATGGCGGCGATCTCGTCCTTGCCGTGCAGCACCTTCGGCCGGCTCGGCCCGCTCACGTGGTCCACGACGCGCAGCTCCGCGTCGTCCGCGTAGAGCGAGGCCAGCATCGCCGGCGTGTCCGCCTCGATGCCGCGGCGCAGGGTGTCGGTGCCGAAGGCAGGATGTGCGGCGGTCGTCATGATGACCCACCTCCTCCGAGGCCGCGGCCCGGAACTTCGGCGGGCCCCTACGGCCTCTCCTACGAGCGTCCTCCGCCGCGCGACCCCGGGCAAGCCCCACCGGCCGGTCACGGGGCCGCCCCCGTTGTCAGCCCGCCGTCGCCAGGAACTGCGTCGCGGCCAGTTCCGCGTACAGGGGGTCCGCGGCGACCAGCTCACGGTGCGTGCCGACCGCGCGGACGCGGCCCGCGTCCATCACCACGATGCGGTCGGCCGCCGTCACCGTGGACAGCCGGTGCGCGACCACCAGCACCGTGGTCGTGCGGGCCACGTCGGCGACGGTGTCCCGCAGCGCCGCCTCGTTCACCGCGTCCAGCTGCGAGGTCGCCTCGTCGAGCAGCAGCAGACGAGGCCGGCGCAGCAGGGCGCGGGCGATGGCGACCCGCTGCCGCTCACCGCCCGACAGCTTGGTGCCGCGATGTCCGACGAGGGTGTCGAGGCCGTCCGGCAGCCGGGAGACCAGGCCGTCGAGGCGGGTCGTCTTCAGCACCCGCGTCAGCGCGGCGTCGTCCGCCCCAGGGTTGCCCAGCAGCAGGTTGTCCCGCAGGGAACCCGACAGCACCGGCGCGTCCTGCTCCACGTACCCGATGGCGGCCCGCAGCTCCGGCAGGTCCCAGTCCGCCAGGTTCCGCCCGTCGACGGTGATCACGCCCGACTCGGGGTCGTAGAACCGCTCGATGAGGGAGAACACCGTGGTCTTGCCCGCGCCGGACGGCCCGACGAACGCGGTGAGCCCCTGCGCGGGCACGGTGAACGTCACCCGGTGGTGGACGTACGGCAGGTCGTCGGCGTAGCGGAACCGCACGTCCTCGAAGGCGACGGCGGCCGGGGCGGCACCGGGCGTGGGCAACTCCGCCGGGCGGGCGTCCGGTTCGGCGGGCAGCCGCAGCGCCTCCTGGATCCGGGCGAGCGCGGCGCTGCCCGCCTGGTACTGCGTGACCGCGCCGACGACCTGCGAGATCGGCGCCATCAGATAGAACACGAACAGCAGGAACGCCACCAGAGTCCCGATGTCGATGGCCCCCGTCGCCACCCGCGCGCCGCCCACCGCGAGCACCGTGATGAACGCCAGCTGCATCGCCAGCCCCGCCGTGTTGCCCGCCGCCGCCGACCACTTGGCCGCCCGCACGCTCATCCGCCACGACTCGCGCGCGGCCTCGTGCAGGGTCCGCTCCTCCCGTGGCTCGGCACCCGACGCCTTCACCGTGCGCAGCGCGCCCAGCACCCGCTCCAGCGAGGCCCCGATCACGCCCACCGCGTCCTGCGCCTGGCGGGACGCCCGCTGGATCCGGGGCACGATCACCCCGAGCATCGTGCCCGCCAGCGCGATCACGCCGAGGGTGACCGCCAGCAGCACCGGGTCCACGAAGCCCATCAGCACCACGGTGGCGACCAGGGTGAGGCCGCCGGTGCCCAGACCGATCAGCGAATCGGTGGTCACCTCGCGCAGCAGCGTGGTGTCGGAGGTGACGCGGGCCATCAGGTCGCCCGGCTCGGCGCGGTCCACGGCGGCGATGCGCAGCCGCAGCAGATACGACGACAGCCTGCGCCGCGCCCCGAGCACCACCGACTCCGCCGTGCGCCGCAGCACGTAGGAACCCACCGCGCCCAGCACCGCGTTGGCGATCACCAGGGCCGACATCAGCAGCAGCGCACCGGTCACGGCACGGTCGTGGGCGAGGTCGTCGATCAGCTCCCGGGCCACCAGCGGCAGCACCAGCCCCGTCGCACCGGTCACCAGGGACAGCGCGGCGCCGCCCAGCAACGCCCACCGGTGCGGCCGTACGTACCCGAGAAGCAGTCGCCAGGCCGGCCGGCCGGTCTGTTCCCCTGCGATGCTCACGTGGCCCCCTCGGCGTCGGACGGATGTTCAGGCTACGTGGGCCGGGCGGCCGCCCCGCACGGTGGGCGGCGGAGCCGATCATTCCCGCGTAGGGTCGGGAGACGACGGGGGAGACGGACCCGGCCGACTAAGGAGTCAGCACCATGGCCCAGGAAGTACGCGGCGTGATCGCACCCGGCAAGGACGAGCCGGTACGGATCGAGACGATCGTCGTACCCGACCCGGGACCCGGCGAGGCGGTCGTGCGCGTCCAGGCCTGCGGGGTGTGCCACACGGACCTGCACTACAAACAGGGCGGCATCAACGACGACTTCCCCTTCCTTCTCGGCCACGAGGCGGCGGGCGTCGTCGAGTCGGTGGGTGACGACGTCACCGACGTGGCGCCCGGGGACTTCGTGATCCTCAACTGGCGCGCGGTGTGCGGCACCTGCCGCGCCTGTCTGCGCGGACGCCCCTGGTACTGCTTCGACACGCACAACGCCAAGCAGAAGATGACCCTCACCGACGGCACCGAGCTCTCCCCGGCGCTGGGCATCGGCGCCTTCGCCGAGAAGACCCTGGTCGCCGCAGGACAGTGCACCAAGGTCGACCCCGCCGTCGCGCCGGAGGTGGCCGGGCTGCTCGGCTGCGGCGTGATGGCCGGCATCGGCGCCGCGATCAACACCGGCAACGTGGGCCGCGGCGACTCGGTCGCCGTCATCGGCTGCGGCGGCGTCGGGGACGCGGCGATCGCCGGCTCCCGGCTGGCCGGCGCGGCGAAGATCATCGCCGTCGACATCGACGACCGCAAACTGGAGACCGCGCGCTCCATGGGCGCCACCCACACCGTCAACTCCCGCCGGACGGACCCGGTGGAGGCGATCAGGGAACTCACCGGCGGGTTCGGCGCCGACGTCGTCATTGAGGCAGTCGGCCGCCCCGAGACCTACCGGCAGGCCTTCTACGCCCGTGACCTGGCCGGCACGGTCGTCCTGGTCGGCGTACCCACCCCCGAGATGAAGATCGAACTGCCGCTGCTCGACGTCTTCGGCCGCGGCGGCGCCCTCAAGTCCTCCTGGTACGGCGACTGTCTGCCCTCCCGGGACTTCCCGATGCTGATCGACCTGCACCTCCAGGGCCGCCTGGACCTCGGCGCGTTCGTCACCGAGACCATCGCCCTGGACGAGGTGGAGAAGGCGTTCGAGCGGATGCACCGCGGCGACGTGCTGCGTTCGGTGGTGGTGCTGTGATGACCGCCCGCATCGAACGACTCGTCACCTCCGGCCAGTTCACCCTCGACGGCGGCACCTGGGACGTCGACAACAACGTCTGGATCGTGGGCGACGACCACGAGGCCGTCGTCATCGACGCGGCCCACGACGCCGACGCCATCGCCGAGGCGGTGGGCGACCGGCGCCTGACCGCCATCGTGTGCACCCACGCCCACAACGACCACATCGACGCCGCCCCCGCCCTCGCCGACCGCACCGGCGCCATGATCTGGCTGCACCCCGACGACCTGCAGCTGTGGAAGCAGACCCACCCGAACCGTGACCCCGACGCCTGGCTCGCCGACGAGCAGGTGATCGAGGCCGGCGGCGCCGACCTCACCGTGCTGCACACCCCGGGCCACGCCCCCGGCGCGGTCTGCCTGTACGACCCGGGGCTCGCGGCCGTGTTCACGGGCGACACCCTCTTCCAGGGCGGCCCGGGCGCCACCGGCCGCTCCTTCTCGCACTTCCCGACGATCATCGACTCGATCCGGGACCGGCTGCTGCCCCTGCCGCCCGAGACGAAGGTCCTCACCGGCCACGGCGATCCGACCACCATCGGCGCCGAGGCGCCGCACCTGGAGGAGTGGATCGCCCGCGGCCACTGACCGGGCACACCGCCGTCCGGCCGCCACCGCCCGGACGCCACGCGCCCGGACGACACGCCCCCTCACACCACGCGCCCGGACGCACCGGCGTCCGGGCGCACGTCGTGTCGGCGCGCGTCCGCTCCCAGCACCGGCCGTGCGGGCGCGTCCGGGTGAACCCGCCGACGCCCCGGGTGATCCTCGCCGAAAAGGAGACAGAGGATGTCCGGCTTACCCGTCAGGCTCGTCGTCGACGGACGGGACGAGGGAACGGAAGGCCGGGAACACATGACACAGCCGTTGCGGGACAAAGTAGCGCTGGTGGCCGGGGCGACCCGGGGAGCCGGACGGGGCATCGCCGTGGAACTCGGCGCGGCGGGCGCCACGGTGTACGTCACGGGCCGCAGCACCCGCGCCCGCCGCTCGGAGTACGACCGCCCCGAGACGATCGAGGACACCGCCGACCTGGTCACCGAGGCCGGCGGCCGGGGCATCGCCGTACCCACCGACCACCTGGAACCGGCGCGGGTGAAGGCGCTCGTCGACCGGATCGCCGCCGAACAGGGCCAACTGGACGTCCTCGTCAACGACATCTGGGGCGGCGAGACGCTCTTCGCATGGGACGCCCCCGTCTGGGAGCACGACCTCGACAAGGGGTTGCGGCTGCTGCGCCTCGCGGTGGAGACCCACGCGATCACCAGCCACCACGCCCTGCCGCTGCTGCTGCGCCGCCCCGGCGGACTGGTCGTCGAGGTCACCGACGGCACCGCCGAGTACAACCGCGACCACTACCGGGTGTCGTTCTTCTACGACCTGGCCAAGTCGTCGGTGCTGCGCATGGCGTTCGCCCTCGGCCACGAACTCGGCCCGCGCGGCGCGACGGCCGTCGCCCTCACCCCGGGCTGGCTGCGCTCGGAGATCATGCTCGACCACTTCGGGGTGCGGGAGGACAACTGGCGCGACGCGCTGGAGCAGGTGCCGCACTTCGCCATCTCCGAGACGCCGCGCTACGTGGGCCGCGCCGTCGCCGCGCTCGCCGCCGACCCGGACGTGGCCCGCTTGAACGGCACCTCCCTCTCCAGCGGCGGTCTCGCCCGGGAGTACGGTTTCACCGACCTCGACGGCAGCCGCCCCGACGCCTGGCGCTACCTGGTGGAGGTGCAGGACCCGGGCCGGCCGGCGGACGTCACTGGCTATCGCTGAGTCCCCCGGGCCGGGCGGTGCGCGAAGGGCTTGCCGTGGTGACCGTCCGAGCCGCTACCTTCACCTCATGACGACGGACACAGGACGCTTCGCGGGGTACGGGGTGCTCATCACCGGGGCGGCACGCGGCATCGGCGCCGCCACCGCCGCGCGGTTCGCCGAGGAGGGAGCGGGCGTCCTGGTCGCGGACGCCGACCCGGAAGCGGGGGAGCACACGGCGGCGGAGCTGCGCGGACGCGGGCTGACGGTGGAGGCCGTCGCCTGCGACGTGTCCGACCGGGCGTCCGTCGAGGCGGCCGTGGCCCACGCCGTCCGCCGCTTCGGCTCGCTCGACGTACTGGTGAACAACGCCGCGCACTGCACCCCGGACGCGCCCCGCTTCGAGGACGAGCCGGAGGAGGAGTGGGCCGCGGACCTGGACGTCACCCTCACCGGCGCGTACCGGTGCTGCCGCGCCGCCCTGGCACACCTGGAGGCGTCCGGCCGGGGCGCGATCGTCACCGTCGGCTCGGTCAACGGGCTGCAGGACTTCGGCAACCACGCCTACAGCGCCGCCAAGGCGGGCCTGATCTCCCTCACCCGCACCCTCGCCGGGCACGCCGGCCCCCGGGGCGTCCGGGTCAACCTCGTGGCGCCCGGGACGGTCCGTACCCGCGCCTGGGCGGGCCGGGACGACGACATGGCGGCGATCTCGAAGCTCTACCCCCTGGGCCGGGTCGGCGAGCCGGAGGACATCGCGGCCGCCGTCACGTTCCTCGCCTCCCGTGACGCCTCCTGGATCACCGGCACCACCCTGGTCGTCGACGGCGGCGTCACGGCCGTCAACCACGGCTTCCACCGGGCCGTGGACCACACCGGGAGGTGACGGGCCCCGCACAGCGGGTCGTACGGCGTGAGGCGCCTCACAGCGAAGCGCCCGGAGTGACGGACATAACGGTCCGGTTGCGCGTACAACCGAATTTCCTCCCAAGCCGTCTACCTGGCAGAGTGCGCGGCCAGCGCACACCTTCGCGGGAAAGGCGAAACGGACCATGGGGGACATACGTAGACGGGGTGTCGTCGCCCTGGGGGTCACCGCACTGGTGGCCCCGCTCACGCTCGTGCTCGGGGCGTCACCGGCCCAGGCCGCGAGCTGCACCACCTCGGCGGGGCCGTACCAGAAGCAGGTCGAGAAGTTCCTCGGCCGCCCGGTCGACGGCAAGCAGTCCGCCGCCGACTGCAAGGCGGTCCGGGCCTTCCAGAACAAGCACGGCATCAGGCCGAACATCGGCTACGCGGGCCCCGTGACCTGGGGTGTCATGAATCTGATGAACAAGCAGAAGGCGGTCGGCAAGAACCCGAACAAGGCCGGCAAGTGCCCCACCAACAAGGGGCGCATCGCCTGCGTCAACCTGACCCTCCAGCTCAGCTGGATCCAGGACGGCAAGAAGCTCGTCTACGGCCCCGTGCCGGTCCGCACCGGACGCAACGGGTACGAGACCCGCACCGGCCTGGAGAAGGTCTACTGGCGGAACAAGAACCACGTCTCGACCATCTACGACGTGCCGATGCCGTACAGCCAGTTCTTCGACGGCGGGCAGGCCTTCCACTCCGTGGGTGTCAGCATGTGGAACCCGCCCGGCTCGCACGGCTGCGTCAACATGACCAAGACCGCCGCCATGAAGTACTGGTCGCTGCTGAAGAAGGGCGACGACGTCTACGTGTACGGCCGCAAGCCGGGCACCTGACGGCTCCCGGCGCCCGGCCCGCGGCCGGGCGCCACGCGGCGCGTCGGGTGTGAACTCGCCCACGTTGCTTGCCAGATGGACGTGATCAGCAACACTGTCCGAAATACCCGATGCGCGTGCGATTACTCACAGCGTCTTCACCTCCGGGGCCGTATGCTTCACGGTATGTCCACCAGTGTTGAACCTTCCTCCGAGCGATCGGCTGCCGAGGTCAACGAGGAGATCCGGGCTCTGTGGCTCCGGTCGGGCGGGACACTCAGCGTCGAACAGCGCGAGGAGTACCAGCGCCTGGTCGAGGAGTGGGCCTCGGCCCACCCGCAGGCGGCCACGGCGGCCTGACCGCCCTCGGCAGCACGACGGGGCACCCGTGAGCGCACGGGTGCCCTTCCCCTCTCTCAGCCCCACATCTCCCCTCTCTCAGCCCCACATCGCCGAGTACTGCCGCCGGTAGGCCTTGCGGTCCTGCTCGGCCCTGATCCAGCGGGACGCCACCAGCGCGACCAGGCTCCCGCCCATCACCAGCAGCCCCGGACCCACGTTCCGCGGGTCGGCCAGCCGCGAGAGCAGCGTCGACGGATCCGGCAGGATGCCACGCACCGGGGCCGACGACCCCGGCGAGGCGGAGCCCGGCGCCGCCGCCCCCTGCGCCTGCGACGGCGCCGGGGAGGGGTCCGCCGCGCCCCCGCCCTCCTGGGGCGCCACGATCAGCCGCACGTCCAGGTCGGTCAGCGCCTTCGTCAGCGGCTGGAAGTACGTCGTACCGCCCGCGCGGCAGTCGCCGCTGCCACCGGACGTGACGCCGAGCGCGACACCCTCCGAGAACATCGGCCCGCCGCTGTCGCCCGGCTCCGCGCACACGTCCGACTCGATCAGCCCGCCGACCGTGCCCTCCGGGTAGTTCACCGTCACGTCGAGCGCGGTCACCTCCCCGTCGCGCAGCCCGCTGGTGCTGCCGCTGCGGAAGATCCGCTGCCCCACGGTCGGGTCGGCCACCCCGGTGATCCGCACACCCTTGCCGCCGCCCACCGCGACCACACCGGGGTCGGCCCCCGCCTTGCCGCCGGCGTAAGCGATCAGCGAGTAGTCGTCCCCCGGGAAACTGAGCCCGACGGTCGTGCCGACCGCCTGCCGGCCCCCGTTGTCGGCGAACCACACCGACCCCTCCGGGCCGCAGTGACCGGCCGTGAGGATGAAGTCCTTCTCCCCGTCGGTCACGTTGAACCCGGCCGAACAGCGCCCGGCCGTCGACAGGATCGGCAGGGCCCCGTTGAGGCGGGTGCTGAAGGCGCCCCCGACCCGCTCCATCCGCACGAAGTCCCCGATGCCGTCCGCGACGTCGGTCAGCGCCGACCAGTCGTCCGCGGACACCGTGGTGTCGCCGCGCACCACCACCTGGTTGGTCCGGTAGTCCTTGAGCCAGGCCGTGCCGGGGACGCGCGGCGCCGAACTCAGCGTCCTCGTGGCGGAGTCGAAGTCGTCCATGCTGTGGCGCACCATCTTCGGCTCGACGCCCGCCGCCCGCACCTCGGCCGCCGCCTCCGCGTCGGTGACCGCGACCACCGTCCGGCCGTCCGGGCCGATCCAGCTGCCCGCCGTACGGGACGTGCCCAGCCGCTGGACCAGAGCAGCGCCCGGCCCCGCAGCCTTGTCGGTGGGGGCGGCGGTGGAGAACGGGACGGCGTCGGGCGTGCCCGGCTCGCCGGCCACGGCCTGCGTGACCATCGTGGCGCCCAGCAGGAGTCCGCCGACGGCCGCCAGCCGTGTCACTCGCCGGACCACCCGTCGTCGTGCGTGCCTCATGCATGGCTCCAGAACCTCGACACGCGGTGCGCGCACCGCGGGGCCTCCTCCGAGCCGAGTGCCCCCCGTCCATACGGACCCGGGACCCGCCGCGTTCAGTCCGGACGCACGTCGATGTGCGCGGCCTCGCGCTCAACCGGCCGCACGCGCCGGGGAGTCGGGGGCGCCGAGGGCCGGCACGGCCGCGCTGCGGGCGTCCCCCCCCACACCGACGCCGGGTCCACGTAGGGGCGCGACAGCGGGACGAGCCGCGGGTCGCCGACGCCGCGCAGTGCGTCGCCGGCCGCCTTACGGGCGATCCCGGCGGGGAAGTCCGCCAGCCGCACCCGTGGATCGTCCCGCGCGACGACCAGCCGCACCTCCCGCAGTGCGACACCGGAGTGCCGGGCGGTGTCCTCGGTCCAGGCGATGCGCTCGGCCGTCAGCAGGTTCTGCCGGTCGTGCACCAGCCGCGCCGGACGGTGCCCGGGCCGGCTCCAGTACGCGGCCGTGGCGACGATCGCCGGGAGCAGCGGGCTGAGGACGGGGATGCGCGCCGCCGGGCCGTCGAGCAGCCCCGCCCGGCAGGCCTCGGCCCGCTCGCGCCCCGCCGTCAGCCAAGCCGGCACCGCCGCCGCGGCCGTACCGGCGTACGCCCGGCACAGGTCGTCGAGCGCTCGCCGTCCGACCCCGACTCGTCGCAGGCGATCTCCAGGACCGTCCCGTCACCGTCTCCGGGCGGCGCCCGGAAATCCTGATGTGGGTCCACACCACGCCCCCTATCGTGTGTTTCATGACCAGGATCCCGCACGACACGTCCGGTGAACCGAATCCCCTCACGGCGCTTCCCCTGGATCAGCTGCGCCGTCGCACCAGCATGAAGTGGCGGACCTATCCCGAGGACGTCCTGCCCGTGTGGGTGGCCGAGATGGACGTGCCCGTGGCCGAGCCGGTCGTCCGCGCGGTCACGGAGGCGATGCGGACCGGCGACACCGGGTATCCCGCCGGCACCGCCTACGCCGAGGCGCTGGCCGCCTTCGCCGACAAGCGCTGGGACTGGCCCGAGCTCGCCGTGGAGCGCACCGCGATCGTGCCCGACGTGATGCTGGGCGTGGTCGAGATGCTGCGGCTGGTCACCGGGCAGGGCGACGCAGTCGTGGTGAACCCGCCGGTCTACCCGCCCTTCTTCGACTTCGTGCGGCACGCGGAGCGCCGGGTGGTCGAGGCCCCGCTCGGCGCGGACGCACGGCTCGACCTCGACGTCCTGGAGGACACCTTCCGCGAGGTGACGGCCGGCGGCGGTCGCGCCGCCCACCTGCTGTGCAGCCCCCACAACCCGACCGGCACCGTGCACACCGCCGACGAGCTCACGGCGGTGGCGGCGCTCGCCGAGCGGTACGGGGTGCGCGTCGTCGCCGACGAGATCCACGCGCCCCTGGTGCTCGGTGACGCCCGCTTCGTGCCGTACCTGAGCGTGCCCGGCGGTGAGCGCGGGCTGTCGCTGATGTCGGCGTCCAAGGCGTGGAACCTGGCCGGGCTGAAGGCGGCCCTCGCCGTCGCCGGACCCGGGGCGGGCGACGAGCTGGCGCGGATGCCCGAGATCGTCGGCCACGGACCGAGCCATGTCGGCATCCTCGCCCACACCGCCGCCCTGCGCGACGGCACCGCCTGGCTGGACGCCCTGCTCGCCGGGCTCGACGCCAACCGCCGGCTGCTCACCGCCCTCCTGGCCGAACACATGCCGGCCGTCCGGTACCGTCCGGGCGACGGCACCTACCTCGCCTGGCTGGACTGCCGCGACCTCGGCCTGGGCGACGATCCCGCCGCGGTGTTCCTCGCGCACGGCCGGGTGGCGCTCACGGGCGGGCTGCCCTTCGGCACGGGCGGCGCGGGCCACGCCCGGCTGAACCTCGCCACCTCGCCCGAGGTGCTCACGGAGGCGGTACGGCGGATGGCCGACGCCGTGACGGCGGCGGGCCGCGCCCGTGCCTGACGACTGCTTCGCCGACCCACGCCTCGCGGCCCTCTACGACCCGCTCGACCCCGACCGCGGTGACCTCGGCCCCTATCTGCGCGTCGCCCGGGAACTGGGCGCCCGGCAGCTGCTGGACATCGGCTGCGGCACGGGAGTGTTCGCCCTGCTCCTCGCGGACCACGGCATCGACGTCGTGGGCGTCGACCCGGCCGCCGCGTCCCTCGACGTCGCCCGCGCCAAGCCGGGCGCCGCGCGGGTCCGCTGGATCGAGGGCGACGCGACGGACCTGCCCCCACTCCGGGCCGACCTGGCCACCATGACGGCGAACGTCGCCCAGGCGATCGCGGACCCCGGCACCTGGCGGGCCACCCTGCGCGCCGCCCGGGCGGCACTGCGGCCCGGCGGCCATCTCGTCTTCGAGACCCGCGACCCGGCCCGGCGCGCCTGGGAACGCTGGACCCGCGAGCACTCCTACGTCAGAGCCGACATACCGGGTGCCGGCGGGGTGGCGAGCTGGCACGAAGTGACCGACGTGGACGGCCCGTTGGTGTCCTTCCGGACGACGTTCGAGTTCACGTCGGACGGAGCGGTCCTGACCTCGGACTCGACCCTGCGGTTCCGTGAGCGCGAGGAGGTCGAGGCGGACCTCGCCGACCACGGCTACGTCCTGGAGGACGTACGGGACGCCCCCGACCGCCCGGGCCGCGAGTTCGTGTTCGTCGCGCGCCGGCCGGAGGACTGAAGCCCTGCCTCCCGCTCGGGAACGGTCGGTCCCACGCGGCCGGCGGACGCGCCGGGCGGGCCGCCTTCACGGCGGTGGCACAGCGGTACCGGAGGTGACGGGTCCCGCGTACGGCGGCCGGGGCTCAGCCGGTGTGCCGGGGCTGCCAGAGGTACCGGACGTCCGGCTCGCGTTCCTCGTTGCGCGACCCGTCCGTGTGCTCGACCGCGAGGAAGCCGTGCCGTTCGTAGAAGCGCCGGGCCGGTTCGTTGACCTGGAACGTCCACAGCGCCAGCCCGTCCGGCCGCCGCTGCTTGGCCAGGGCCATGAACTGGTCGCCCAACCCCCGCCCGCGCCACGACGGGTCGAGGTAGAGCTGCTCCAGCTCCCCTCCCTCCAGCACGAGGACCCCCACCACATCGCTGTCCACGACCGCCACCCAGGTCTCGTGACGGGGCACGACCACGTGCGAGAACCAGGCCCTCACCTCGGCGTCGTCATGCGCGCGGCGCACCGACGGCAGGGCGGCGGCGAAGGAACGCAGCCACACATCGGCCGCGCCGAGCGCGTCCGCACGGTCGGCACGGCGCAGGACGACATCATCACTGTTCACAGCGCGAGACTGTCGCAGACCACCCGTCGTACCGCATCCTGATTTCCCGCCGCCCGCCTCCGCCCGCGCCCTCCCGCGATCGCTTCCGGTCACGCTACGGGGACGATTCCCCGCGGTTCGGTCGCGAACGGGCCTACACTCGGGGCATGGACGACGCGTTGCGGGACCGGCTCGGGGCGGGGAAGTACCTGCTGCTCACCAGCTTCCGGAAGAACGGCACGCCCGTCGCCACACCGGTGTGGGTGGTACGGGACGGAGACGCGCTCGGCGTGTGGACCGCCGCCGACTCCTGGAAGGTGAAGCGCGTCCGCGCCCGTGGCGACGTCCTCGTGGGACCGTGCGACGCACGCGGCAACCCGACCGGCGACCAGGTACCGGCCACCGCCGGGGTCTGCGACGCGGACACCACCGCCCGCTATCGGGAGCTGATCGCCCGCAAGTACGGCCTGATGGGCCGGCTGACGCTGCTGGGCAGCCGTCTGCGCCGCGGTGCGAGCGGCACGGTGGGCATCCGCGTCACCCTCTGACCGGCGCCCCGCGCACGGCAGTTGAGCCGGGGCCGGGTCAGGTCCAAGCGCGCAGCGGCTCGTCCACGAGCTGGAACACCGGCTCGCCGCGCACCGGGTCCTTTGCCGTCGACAGCCGCACCCGGTCGCCGCTGTGGATGCCGATGGGCGGGCCCATGACCCGCCCGCGCACCACGAACCCCTCGGCCATCTCGATCAGCGACACGTTGCGCGCCGCCGGCGTGTTGCGGTGCAGAACCGTCGAGTGGCGCACCGTACCGACGCCCTCGCTGGCCTCCGTCCGTAGGTCGCTGCCCTGGCAGACCGGGCACAGCAACCGGTGGTACATCGCCGTGCCGCACCAGGTGCAACGCTGGAAGAGCATCGCGTCCTGGTTCGCGCCCCGCGGTTCGAGCAGGCGCGTCGCGGAACCGGCTGCCTGCTGAGCGACGTTCCCTGAGAAGTGGTACACGCTGGTCAACTCCCTGCACTCGGCCGGACTTCCACGCGCCCGGTCGCCCGGGCACGCGCCTGCCCGGTGGCCGTGCCACCGCGCACAGCCACAGATTATGGCACTGAGTGCCACGAGTAAAGGCACTCAGTACCCTCTTGTGTGGGGCGCGGGCGGCTTTCGCGGCCTTCCGGCATGTGACGGGTCTGGGTCCGCGATGGCCGGGCATACGGGCAACATCCCGACGAGAGGAGCTCGTTCATGCTCGGCATAGTGGCGGCGGTGCTGTTCTTCATCGCCTTTTTGATCAACGCGGCAGAGATCGGAACCAACGAGGTGTTCTCCTCGGTGAACGTCATGCTGCTGGGGCTCACCGCCCTGGCCCTGCATGTCGCGGGCATCGGGGCCGGACGGCCCCGCAGACGCTGACATGACCCCGGCCGGGGGCCCGGCGCCGTGCGTGCGCCGGGCCCCCGGTTCGTCAGTCGCAGGCGCGGGGGTTCGTCCACAGCTGACGGAACTGTTCGATGTACCGGTTGGTGACCCACCCGTTGACGACGCGCAGCATCGCGTCGTTGGCGCGGGTCGCGGAGTTCTCGGTCAGGTTGTAGGAGCCGACGAACACGGCCTTGCGCCACTGGCCCGCGTACTTCGCGTCGAGCACGATCACCTTGTTGTGGCTGTAGCCGTCGCACCGCACATGGGACGAGGCGATGCCCTTGGCCAGCAGGGTGTCCCGCCCCGCGCCCTTCTGCACCACGATCTTCACGTCGCAGCCCAGCGACTCCAGCCGGTTCAACTGGGCGGCGACGCCCGCCGAGTGGGAACTGGAGTCGAGCAGGCCGGCCTCCAGCCACACCCGGTCGTTGCCCTCCGCGCAGGCACTGACGTTGCCCAGCACGTCGGCCACCCGCGTGCTGCCCGGCTGAGGGAAGAAGTACGCCTCGGACAGGTCGTTGCCGCCGTCGTGCGTCCGCGAGGCGTCCGTGCCCCAGGTGACGCCGTCGTAGGTCCAGCCCTTGGCGTTCAGACGGCGCCAGTAGTTGACGTACGCGGAGAACAGCGCGTCGTCGTCCCGCACGACGAGCATGTTCTGCGCGTGCCGGGCCTGCGTCGAACCGATGTTGCTGGACGACTGCAGGACCAGCTTGGTCGCGCCCTTCTTGATCAGGAAGAACTTGTTGCGCATCGCCCCCGAGCCCGGGGTCGCGCAGGCGTCGGCGCAGTACGTGATGCCGATGTCCGCCTTGGCCAGCTCCGCCTTCACCGAGGCGGCGGCCGTGCCGATCACCAGCCGTACGCTCACCCCGCTCCTCGCGGCGTCCACCAGGGACGAGGCGAGGGCCAGGCCGCCGCCGTCGGCCTTCCAGCCGTACAGGGCGACGCGGACGTAGTTGCCCGCCTCCCCGGCCGCCGACGCCCTGGCGGCCGCGTCGACCTTGCCCCTGATCTTGGACACGAGCAGGGTGTCCTCGGTCCCGCCGTAGATGAAGCAGGCCTCGTAGTTCCCGTCCTCCTGACAGCCGGACGTGGCGGCCGAGGCGCTCGGGACGCACAGCGCGGCCAGCAGCAGCGAGAGGGTGAGCGACAGGGCCGATCCGAGCGATCGCCTCTTGCGGGTACGCCAGTTGGAGATCATCCGGCTGACGATAGAAGGGCGCCCGCACGCGGACCCCGCACTTCGGCCACCTTCCGGAACCCGAGGTGTCGGCGACGGCTCGGGTGTGCGGCAGCTGTGCGGCGGCCGTGTATCGGGCGACCGCACGGCTGTGTATCGGCTGTGCGTCCGCCCCGCGTCCTCCCAGCTCGGCCGGGCGGACATGAGCTGTACCCCACCTCCGCCGGCACCGGGGATCACCGACGCGGCGAGGCATCATGGAGTACCGGTCCCCGACCCCGAACCGCGGCCCGGCCTGTCCGCCGCCCCCACCGACCCTGCGACGCCCCGTTGGAAGCACATGCCTGAGACCCCCGCCGTCACCGTCCTCCTCGTCGAGGACGACGAGGTGATCCGCCGGTCCGTCGCCCTGGCCCTGGAGCGCTACGGCTACCACGTGGTCACGGCCGCCGACGGGCTCGGCGGGCTGGAACTGTTCCGCGAGGGCCACCACGACCTGCTGCTGCTCGACGTGATGCTGCCCGGCCTGGACGGCATCGGACTGTGCCGCCGGATCAGGGAGACCAGCACCGCCCCCATCCTGATGATGTCGGCCCGCGGCGACTCCCTCGACGTGGTGTCCGGCCTCGAGGCGGGCGCCGACGACTACGTCGTCAAGCCCGTCGACACCGCCGTCCTCGTGGCCCGTATCCGTTCCCTGCTGCGCCGCGCCACCTTCGCGCCCGCGCGGGCGGGCGGCCCGCCCGGCACGCCGGACCGGCTCGTCTTCGGCGACCTGGCCATCGACCCCGCCGCACTGGAGGTGTACCGGGACGGCACGCGGGTCGAGCTCGCCCCCACCGAGCTGCGGCTGCTCCTGGAGTTCGCCGAGCACCCCGGCATCGTGCTGGACCGGCAGACCCTGCTGCGCAACGTGTGGGACTACGGCTGGGACGGCGACTCCCGGGTCGTCGACCTCTGCGTGCAACGGCTGCGCAAGAAGATCGGCGCCGACCGCGTCGAGACCGTCCGCGGTTTCGGCTACAAACTGCGCCGCTGACCCGGAGAGCCGGACATGCCGATCGTACGGGCGCTGCTCAACCTGCGCTCCCTGCACTGGAAGATCATCCTGCTGGTGAGCGTCGCCTGCGCCACCATGGCCCTCACCGTCGGGGTGCTGGTGCACGAGTCGACGCTGGCCCGGTCGATGCACGAGGGAGCCCTCAGGGCCGCCGACCAGCTCCACCGGGCGGAACAGGACGCACGCCGCACCGGCCAGGCGCCGCCGCTGGCGACACCGGGCGAGCTCCCGGAGTCCCTGCTGCGCCAGGTCGAGCGGCACGGCAGCGGCACCTTCTACGAGGACGGCCCGCCCGCGCCCGCCTACTGGGCCGCCGAACGCAAGGACGGGCAGCTCCACGCCCTCAAGACCGACATGACCGCGGACCTGCTCACCCGGCAGGCCCTGGACCGGCACCTGTGGAAGTACTCGCTGGTCACCCTCGCCGTCGTCATCCCCGCGACGGCCCTCGCCACGGAGCTGCCGGCCAGGCGGCTGCGCCGGGTGGCCCGCACGGCACGCCGCATCGCGGCGGGCGACCTGGAGGCGCGCACCGGGATGGGCCGGCGGGGCGGCGACGAGATCACCGAGATCGCGGCCACGGTCGACTCCATGGCCGACAGCCTGCGCGAGCGCATCGTCAGCGAGCAGCGGTTCACCGCCGACGTCGCCCACGAACTGCGCACCCCGCTGATGGGCCTGGTCACCTCGGCGGGGCTCCTCCCCGAGGGAGAGGCGACGGAGCTGGTGCGGGACCGGGTGCGGGTGCTGCGCGACCTCGTCGAGGACCTGCTGGAGATCTCCCGCCTCGACGCGGGCGCCGAACACGTCCAGCCCCGGCGGGTGGCCCTCGCCGAACTGGTCGAGGAGTCGGTGGCCCGGACCGGCCTCCCCGCGACGGTCACCGCGACCGGCGCGCCGGCCGCCGAGACGGACCCACGCCGGCTGGACCGCATCGTCACCAACCTGGTGGTCAACGCCCACCGGCACGGCGCCGGGCCCGTGGAGATCGCGGTCTCCGGCCTGACGGTCACGGTGCGCGACCACGGCCCCGGCTTTCCGGCCGACCTCCTGGCCCACGGCCCGCAGAGGTTCCGCACGGGCGCGGAGCAGCGGGGCCGGGGACACGGGCTGGGCCTGACGATCGCGCGGGGCCAGGCGAAGGTGATCGGCGCCCGGCTCGACCTCCGCAACCACTCGGCGGACGGGGGAGCGGTGGCGGAACTGCGACTCCCGGACGGGGCCACGCCGCCCGGCCGCTGACCACCGCGGCCCATGACCCGCCGCTTGCGGGCCGCCCTCATACGCCGGCCGCCTGCCGGTCGCCCCAGGGACGTCTGCCCCGTGCTGTGCCCCCGGGGACGCCTGCCGCCTGCTGGTCGCGCTCCAGGGGTGCTCCGCCTGCGGTGTCCCCCTCCCGGATGCCCCACGCCTGCTGGTCACCCCCAGGGATGTTCCCTCCGGCTGGTCACCCCCAGGGTGCTCGCCGCCTGCTGTGCCCCCCGGGATGCCCGCCGCCAGCTGATCCCCCCCCCACGGGTGCCCGCCGCCTGCTGATCACCCCCCACGGGTGCTCGCCGCCCGCCGGTCGTCCCCCCGATGCCTGCCGCCCGCCCCTGATACACAACTGACGTGTCACCGAGTGCCGCCGGTGCTTCGCCGCCCGTCCTCCGGACGCACCACCCCCGCAGCCTTGCTGCCGTACCCGCCGTACGACAGCCCGGAGGTGGCACCCCGCATGTCCCTGTTCCCCGTCCCCCGCAACCGCACGAGGGGCACACTGCTCGTCATGACCGGCCTGACGGCACTGGTCGTCCTGTTCGCCGTGTTCCCGGCCGGCCTCGGCGGGGCGGGAGGTTCCGCCGGGCGGGACACCGCCCCCGCGATGCCGGAGGGCGGCCTCGGGGAGATCGCCGACGACGGCGGCATCCCGTGGCCGGGGGAGGGCCAGACCGCCGTGGCCCTGGAGGGCACCGGCCCGGTGGTGACGCGCGGCACGCAACGGCCCGTACCGATCGCGAGCCTCACCAAGGTGATGACCGCCTACGTCGTCCTCACCGACCACCCGCTGCGGCCCGGCGAGGAGGGCCCCCGGATCGAGGTGGACCGGGAGGCCGCGTACGAGGCCGGCGTGGGCGACGAGTCCACCGTCGTCGTCACGGCCGGCGACCGCCACACCGAGCGGGACCTGCTGGAACTGCTGCTGCTCCCCTCGGCGAACAACATCGCCCGCCTGCTGGCGCGCTGGGACGCCGGGAGCCAGGAGGCGTTCGTACGGAAGATGGAGCGCGCCGCGGACGAGCTGGGCATGCACGACACGACCTACACGGGCGCCAGCGGCATCGAGGTGACGACCACCAGCACGGCCGACGACCAGCTGAAGCTCGCCCGCCGGGCGATGCGCAACCCCGTCCTGCGCGAGATCGTGGCGTCCCGCGAGGCCACCGTCCCCGGCGTCGGCCGGGTGAGCAACAGCAACACGCTGCTCGGCACCTCGGGCGTCGTCGGCCTCAAGACCGGCTCCAGCACCCCGGCGGGAGGCAACCTCCTGTGGGCGTCGGAGATCCACACCGGCGACCGCACCCGCCTCCTCCTCGGCGCGGTGCTGCACCAGCGGGCGAACACCACCCCCGTCGAGGGACTGACAGCCGCCCTGGAGGCCGCCCACGCCCTGATCGACGGCCTCCGCGGCCGGCTGCTGCCGGTACGGACGCAGGGCTGAACGGCGATGACCATCACTCCTGCCCCGGACCGGCCCCGGACGACGGCCGAGCCCCGACCGCCCTGTAGACGGCGTCGCCGAGGTGCGCTGACGACCGCCTGCGCCGTCCTTCTCGCCGCGCTTCTCGCATGCCCCGGTCTGCTGCCCGACAGCCCCGGCCACCTGGGCAGCCTGACCGACACCCTGCTCCCCTGGACGGTCCTCGCGCTCCCCCTGCTGCCGGCCGTGGCCCTGCTGCGCCGCTCCCGTACGGCCCTGGCCGCCGCGGCCCTGCCGCTCGCCCTGTGGTTGACGGCCTTCGGCGGCACGCTCACCGACAAGTCCGCCGGCGGCGGCGACCTCACCGTCGTCAGCCACAACGTCAACCAGGACAACCCCGACCCGGAGGGCACGGCACGCCAACTGGCCTCCGCCCACGCGGACATCCTGGCGCTGGAGGAGCTGAGCCCGGAGACGGCACCCGTCTACGAACGGGCCCTGGCGCCCGCCTACCGCTACCACTTCTTCCAGGGAACGGTCGGCATCTGGAGCGATTTTCCCCTGCACGACGCGCGCAGCCTGCCGATCATGCCGTGGTCCCGCGCCCTGCGCGCCACGGCCGAGACGCCCCAGGGCCCGCTGGCCGTGTACGTGGCACACCTGCCGTCGGTGCGGGTGAGCCCGGCGGCCGGGTTCACCACGCGCGCCCGTGACGCGGCGCTCACCCGGCTGACCGGCGTCATCCGGGCGGAGGACGCCTCCCGGGCCGTGGTCCTGGGCGACTTCAACGGCTCCGCCGACGACCGGACGCTACGCCCCCTGACCTCCCGTTTCGCCTCGGCGCAGGCCACGTCGGGGGCGGGATTCGGCTTCACCTGGCCGTCCGGTTTCCCGGTGGTCCGGATCGACCAGATCCTCGTCGGGGGAGTGCGGGCCACATCGGCCTGGACCCTGCCCGCGACCCGCAGCGACCACCTCCCGGTGGCGGCGCGGATCGCCCTCTGAGGTGCGGGGGCGGAACACCTGAGGAACGGTGGCGGACGAGGCGATGAGCCAGGCACGCCGGCGGAGTCCTCCCTACGTGACCGGCACCCCGCCCGTCCGCCGTCGCCTTCACGCCGACGCACACCCCGAGGAGCCCGCCATGACCGCCACCTACACCTTCGACGTCTTCTCCAGCCTCGACGGATACGGGGGCGCGGGGGGCGACTGGACCGGCTACTGGGGCAAACAGGGCCCGGAACTGCTCGACCACCGCCTCGCCCAGTACGCGGGGGAGCAGCGGATGGTCATGGGCGCCCACACCTACCGGGCCTTCGCCCAGATGCTGGCCACGAGCACCGAGGAGTCGGACGTACGCGACCCCTGGGTCACGCGGCTGCGCGCCCTGCCGGCGACGGTGGTGTCGAACACCCTCCAGGAGCCGCTCGACTGGCCGGACGCCACGGTGGTCAAGGGCGACGCCGTCGACGTCGTGGCCCGCCTCAAGGAGGAGTCCGACGTGCCGCTGCGCTCGCACGGAAGCCTGTCGATGAACCGCGCCCTGATGGCGGCCGGCCTGGTCGACCGCCTCCAGGTGACGATCTTCCCGGTGATCACCGGCCGCACCGGCCTGGACCGTATCTTCGAGGGCGCGGTCGACTTCGACCTGGAACTGATCGAGTGCCGCACCCTGGACGACCGCATCCAGGAATGCGTCTACCGCCCCACCGTGCACTGACACCGCCCGCCGAAGCGGCCCTCCGGTGATCGGGGGACGGCCGACGCCCGTCATGATGAGTCGCACGTCCGTGCCACTCTCATGCGCGGGTCACCGTCGCCCCGAGGAGCCCCCCATGCCGTCCGTCCGCCCGCGGATCCTGTACGTCAGCGACCTGGCCTACCCGGCCCGTGGGCGCCGTTACTGCGACGAGGACATCTTCCTCACCTCCCGGTTGCGCGCGGACGTGGACCTCGCCCTGTGTCATCCCCGGGACGCCGTCGCCCTGATGGGCGGGTTCGACGGCGTCGTGGTGCGCAACAGCGGGCCGGTGCTGGGATACCTGGACGCCTACAAGGCGTTCCGCGCGCACGCCGTCGCGACGGGCACCCCGGTCTACAACCCGCTCACCGGACGCGGGGACATGGCGGGCAAGCAGTACCTGCTGGACCTCACCGAGGCCGGCTTCCCGGTGATCCCCACCGTCGGACGGCCGGAGGACCTGCACCGGCTGCCCCGCGCCGAGCGGTACGTCGTCAAGCCCCGGCTCGGTGCCGACTCCCACGGACTGCGCGTCGTCCCGCCCGGCGAGGTGACCGCCCCGGCCGGCGGCGACGTCCTGGTGCAGCCGTACATCGACTTCGTGTACGAGGTCTCCTTCTACTTCGTCGACCACACCTTCCAGTACGCCCTCCACGCCCCCGACCCCGCGCGGCGCTGGCAGCTCGAGCCGTACCGGCCGACCGCGGGCGACCTGGACTTCGCCCGCCGCTTCGTCGAGTGGAACACCCTCGCCCACGGCATCCAGCGGGTCGACGCCTGTCGCGCGCCGGGCGGGGAACTGCTGCTGGTCGAGCTGGAGGACCTCAACCCGTACCTCTCCCTCGACGCCCTCGACGACGCGCGGCGCGACGCGTTCGTCACCGCGATGTCGGCCTCCCTGCGCGACTTCCTGCGCGGAGCCGCCGGCCCCCGGAGCTGAACCGGCGGGGCCCCGCGCACGTACCTCCTGCCGTAGACGGATCGACTCCCCCGTCCGGTACGGAAGGAGAGCGACGTGACGACAGCGCAGGGGCCCGGGTCCCCTGACGGACCACCCCTCGAACCCGTCCGCGTGCTGCGCCCGCGCCGCACCGACGCCCTCGCGGAGCTGTTCCGGGACATCGAGCGGGGCGACGACGAGGAGGTGGCGCCCCCTCCGCCGCCGGAGGGGTCCGAGGAGGTCACCCGCGAACTCCCGCCGGTGCCCGCCGGCCCGCCACCGGCCCCGGCCCGCCCGTCCCGGTTGCGCCGCGCCGCTCCGGCCCTCGTGGTGGGCGTCGCCGCGCTGGCCGGCTTCGGGGGCGCGCTCCTGTTCACCCAGCCCCCGCCCGACGACAACGCGGCACCGGCCGCCCCGGCGACGACCGCCCCCACGACCGGCGTCCCCACGCCGGCCGGCCCGTCGGCCCCGGCCGAGGCGGGCTTCCTCCGCGAGGGCGACACGGGACCCGAGGTGGCCGCCCTCCAGGAACGGCTGCTGCGCGTCCCGGACGTCTACCGCGACGCCACCACGGACGGCCGCTACGACACCACCCTCACCGAGGCGGTCGCCCGCTTCCAGCTCTGGTACGGCGTCCGCGGCGACGAGACCGGCGTCTACGGCGACGACACCCGCCGGGTCCTGGAGACCCACACGGGCGGCCCCTGACCCCTGAGGCTGTCCCCCGCAGGGGGCTAGAAGTCCCGCGGCACGCGGATGTCCAGGACGCACACGTCGTCCCGGCGCTCCCCCTCCAGCATCGCGTCCAGCAGCGTCCCGAGGGCGCCGGCGCCGGCGCCCTCGGCGTCGGCGGGGTGGGTGAGCGCGGCGTCCGCGAGGCGGGCCAGGCCCACGTCGATGTTCTCCGGCGGACGCTCGACCAGACCGTCCGTGTACAGCAGCAGCCGGTCGCCCGGTTCGAGGAGGTACTCGGTCTCCTCGAAGTACGGGGCGTCGGTGGCGCCGAGCAGCATGCCCGGGGGCCGCGGCAGGTACGTCGCCTCGCCCCCGCGCAGCAGCAGTGGCGGCGTGTGGCCCGCCTGGGCCCAGACCAGGCGCCGGTCCGCCGCGTGGTAGCGGGCGAGGGCCATCGTCGCGGTGCCGTGGGCGTCCCGGGAGTGCAGCAGCAGCGTGTTGAGCCGGGCCAGCGCTCCGGTCAGCGACGAACCGGTGCTGACCATGCCCTTCGCCGTGAACCGCAGCTGCGCCATCGTGGCGACGGCGTCCACGCCGTGGCCCGCGACGTCCCCGACGACGAACAAAGCGTCCCCGTCGGGCAGTTCGACGGCGCTGAACCAGTCGCCGCCGACATGGATGCCGGCCTGCGCGGGCAGGTAGGCGACCTCGACGCGCAGCCCCGCCAGGTTGACCACCTTGTCGGGCAGCGGCAGCAGGGCGTTCTGCAGCCGCGCCACCAGGACCCGCTCGGACTGCAGCACGTCGTGCTGGGTGAGGATCGCCCGCTCGCTCTCCACGAGGGCGAGCTCGGCCCGCCGTCGCGCGGTCAGGTCCTGCACCACCCCGTGCACCTCGACGGGCGTGCCGTGGGAGTCGGCCACCACCTCGGCGACGAACCGCAGATGCCGTACGCCGCGCCCGCCGCGGACCCGGAACGAGGCGTCGAACGGCTGTCCCTCGCGCAGCAGCGCCTTGACGGCCGCCTCCAGCGGGGGCCGGTCGTCGGACAGCGCGAGCGCGGGAACGTCGACGAGCCGTACCGGCCCGTCCGCCGGGTCCCGGTCGAGGATCGCGAAGACCTGCGCCGACCAGGAGGCCTCGTCCTTGGAGAGGTTCCAGTTGGCCCAGCCGAGGTTGCCCAGCCGCTGCAGCTCGGCCAGCCGCTGCTCCTGCCGGTCCGAGGAGGCGTGCCGGAGCCAGGTGACGACCAGCGCGTCCTCCAGACGCGTCACCCGTACCGAGTAGGTGGCCAGCTCCAGGGCGCCGTCCACGGCCTCCTGGTGCGCGAACGGCTCGCTCTCGTACGGCCCGGCGCCGGCCAGGGTGTCCAGGCAGCCCTGCCACATCGGCAGGTCGGTCAGGTCGGGCCGCACCTCCCGCAGCCGACGTCCGGTCGGTTCGCCCGAGGGGCTGCCGAGGAGGTCGGCGGCCTGGGCCGTCGCGGCGTCGACGCGGAAGTCCTCGACGTCGCCGGACGCCCCGCCCAGCGGGGTGAGCAGCATCGCCGGGACGGGCAGGGCCGCGAACAGTGCCTGGACCGCGTCCGTGTGTGTGTCGTCGGCGGCCTCCGTGGGAGCGGTGAAGGTGCGCAGGCGGCCGGCGCAGAGCCGGATCATCGCGTGCAGGTGCGCGCGGTCGCGCGGGGAGAAGGCGCCGGGGCGTGCGCGCAGCACCCCGATGGACAGGTGGGAGCCGTCGCCGCCCGCCAGCGGCAGCCAGACCCGGGACTGCCAGCGCTCGGGCGGCTCGCCGATCAGCAGGTACCGCGTGCTGTCCTCGGCGAAGTTCTCCAGCCAGCGAGGTTCATCGGAGCGCAGGGCGTCCAGCACGGCGACCCCGCTGAACGGCGGGACCTGACGCCATCGGGCGGCCAGCCCTTCGTCGACGCCGGCGTGCCCGACCAGTTCCAGGCCGCCTTCGGGCCGCCGGGCGTAGATCATCACCGAGTCTGCGTCCAGCTCAGGGGCGAGGTGGTCCAGCAGGCACCGGGCGAGGGTCTGGTGCGTGTCCACGTGGACCAGGGCGCGGCCGAGGCGGGCCAGGGCGTCGGCGACGTCGTCGGGGGCCGAGAAGGGCGCCGGGGCGTCCACGAGAGCCGCGGCCGCCGCGTCCTTGTCGCCGGAGTCGGGGCCGCCGGTGGCCGCGTCGGTGCCCGGCCGGGCGGGCGTCTGTTCGCCGAGGGTGATCCAGCACTCCTCCAGCAGGGTGCGGCGGGCGGCCTTGGCACGCCCGTGCAGGGTCTCCTCCGCGGCGTCGGCGGTACAGCCCGTCCGAGCCATCACGACGCCCTTGGCGCGCTCCACGACGACGGTCGTCGCGGCCTGCTCGCGCAGCCGGTCCATCTCCGCGCGCTGCTGGGCGACGACCCTGGCCAGTTCGACCAGGTCCGGGACTGTTCCGGGCTCGACCGGGGCAAGGCGATCGCTCTTCACATCCCGAGCATGGCATACCCGCGCGGGTTCGTTGACCGGCTTGTTCCTACGGATTCCCGCCCGGCCCGGATCACGGCGCTCACGCCCGGGCACGGGGGCCCGGGAGTGAGCCCCCGACCCCACGGACCCCGGACGCCCCCACCCGGGGCCGTGCGTCACGCCGCCCGCCCTGGGGCCCCGCCGATGCGGGAGTGCGGACGTTCCGTCCCCGGATGCCGAAGCCTCCGGGGACGGAACGTCCGGCGAACTGCGTCGTGCGCTACGCGCGGATCAGCGCACCGTCAGCAGGGTGGCGCGCCCGTGCTTGTTCATGTAGCTGAACAGCTGGGCGATGTGGTGGGGGTGGAGCTTGATGCAGCCGTAGGACTTGTAGTCCGACACCCCGTCCCAGCGCTGCGGGCTGTCGGCTCCCTTGCGTGGCCCCTGCTTCCTGTGCTTGGTCATCTCGCTGTGGATGAACAGCGCGTTGCGCTCGGTCTTACGGGGGTGGCACTTCTTGGCGGGCAGACCGATGGCGTACCCCTTGATCGTCCCGTTCCGGCTGGTCTCGAACGACGACGGTCGGTACGTGCCGTTGGGGAGCCACCCTGCGTTCGAGGCGCATTCGTCCCGGTACCGCTTGCCCGCCTTCGTCCCGTTGTCGGCCGCGGTTCCCAGACCTGACCCGGCGCGGTAGCTGGTGACGTGGGTCCTGCCGTTCCAGACCTGAAGCGTCGAGTTGGACGGGTCCTTCTTGTTCTTCACGAACACCAGCGCCACAGCGGACGCGGCCGTGGCGTGAGGAGCCGACGGTGTACCGGCGGTCGGCTGGGCGGTGGCGGTGACCGCTCCGGTCGTGAGTACGGCCGCGGTGGCGATCCCCACCACCAGCCTGTTCATCATGTTCATGGTGATGTGCTTTCTCCCGTGTTGTCCGCCCTTGCCGCAGGGCGTCGGCCGGACGTTCCGTGCCGTTGGGCACGACTGTTCCGTAGCCGGGCGAGGAGAACACCAGTGCAAGTAATCTCCGCATTTGCGGTGCAATGTGCATCTCCGTAACCTGCTGCCTCTCGGTTGCACTGCAACAAAGGACAGGCGGTAGCGGCAGTTGACGACGGGGGAAGAGGACTGCTTCGAGAGCCTCGCGTACGGCCTTGTACGGGCGCTCGACGCATGGGCCGTGTGCGTGGACAATGCGGTGTCGAGGGGCCGACCGGCGCGCAAGACGTTGGTCAGGTTGTTGGAGCGGGAGCGGCACACCCCGGAGTGGGCGGCGCGCGCCGCCATCGACGGGCCCCTGCTGTCGTACTGGCTCCGCGGTCGTGGGCAGTTGCTTCCCGGCACCAAACACAACCGGCTCCCCGGTGTCGAGGACAGCGCGGCCGTCGCTCGAGCGCTGAAGGCGCAGGCACCCGGCAACGCCGAGCGGCTGCCTGCCATCGGCCGGGAGATCTCCGATCTGGCGACCAGGCTCCAGGAGACGGCCGGACGCGGGTGGCGCCGTCGTATCGGCGAGAGCGGCTTCGTCCAGGCGGGCGGGACGGGCGCCCCGCCGCGACAGCGCGGTAACCAGGGCCGGCGGGACGTGCGGGTTGGCGGTGCCGCGCATGTGCCGGCCCCGCGGGCTCCTGTCGGGCATGGCATGGAGCAGGCGACGAGCTTCGTCGGCCGGACGTCCGAGCTCGTCGCGGGCAGCGCGCTGCTCGACCGCGGCCGACTTGTCACGCTCGTCGGAGTCGGAGGTGTGGGCAAGACCCGGCTGGCCCAGCGCCTGACCAGGGACGTGGCACATCGCTTCGAGGACGGCGTCCACTGCGTGGAGTTGGCCGATCTCCGCCACGGCCATTCCGTGGCCGCGGCAATCACCGCGGCATTCGGTCTGCACGTCTCGGCCGAACAGGATCCGTTGCACGAGCTTGCCACCGCGTTGCAGGGACGCAGGGTGCTCCTGTTCCTCGACAACTGCGAGCATCTGCTGGACGGGTGTGCCAGGACCGTCCGCACGCTGCTGGCCCTGTTGCCGGGACTCCGCGTCATCGCCACCAGCCGTCAGCCCCTCGACATCGGCGAAGAGCATGTGCTGCGGGTGATGCCCCTGGACGTTCCCCCTGTGCGCGACGGGAGCCTGAGGCGGAAGGAAGCCACCGGGCTCATCTGTCCGAGATCCTCGGCCGTCGCCCTCTTCACGGACCGAGCCGAGGCCGCTTGTCCCGGATTCCGGGTGACCAGCACCAACCAGGCGGCGGTCATTCAGGTATGCCGCCTGCTGGACGGCCTGCCCCTGGCTCTTGAGATCGCCGCACGTCGGCTGCGCACGCTGACGCTGGAGGAACTCGCGCAGCGGATCGAGCACCGGTTCTGCCTGCTCGGTCCGGGAGGCGGCGAGCGCACCGCGCCTCCGCGACACCGCGCACTGCGTGCGCTGTTCGACTGGAGCTGGGACCTGTGCACCGCTGACGAACGGGCCGCCTGGCAACAGCTGTCGCTGTGTGCCGGGGGAGTGCTGCTGACTGATGCCGAGCAGCTCTGCGGGGCTGCCTTCACCCGAGGAACGCGGGCTCCGGTCGGCGACCGTGCTGTCGACGCCTTCGCAACCCTGTCCGGACTTGTGGACAAGTCCCTCGTCAACAGGGTGGACGCGGGCGGTCACACCCGGCTCCACATGCTTGAGACGGTCCGCGCCTACGGGCTGGAGCGTCTCAGGGAGAGCGACCACGGGCAGCAAGCCGTACGCCGCCACCGTGCCTGCTTCCTCGATCTCGCGGCGCGGGCGGGAGCCGCCTACGGCTCCGCCGAGCAGGCCAACTGGTTGCGGCGGTTGCGTCCCGAGCACCCCAACCTGCGACAGATCTTCACCGAGGTCCCGCCGGCCGGGGAGCCCGCCGAAGCCGTCCTGCGCGCGGCTCAGGGACTCTGGCTGCACTGTCTGACGTCGGGCAAGGTGGGCGAAGGCGCTCACTGGATGCAGATGATCATCGACCGTCACCCACTCCCGTCCGAGTCGCCGGGAGCGGTCTTCTCCTGGTGCCGCGCCGCCTGGGTCGCCGGCTTTCTGCTGCTGATGCACGGCGACCGCGACAACGCCGACCGGGTGATCGGCAAGGCTGACCAGCGGCTGGCAGACCTGTCCGCTTCACCCGGCCCGTCAGACGTGACGGCGGACGAAGGGGAGCGGGCCGAGCTTGCCGCCGCCTTCCTCCAACTGCGGGGGCTGGCGGCCCTCATGGAACAGGACATCCCGCAGGCTTCCGTGTACGCGCTGTCCTCACTGACCTCCGGGCGGTGGTCGGCGATGCTGCTGACGCAGCCACAGTGCCTTGCTCAACTCGGTCTCGCCGCGGTGATGCGAGGAGATCGCGTGCGTGCCCTCGCCCTGCTGAAGGAAGCCCTCGCCATCTCCGCGACGCGCGGTGACACATGGCATCGGTGCTACCTGCTGTGGATCCTCGCCATCATCCACGGCGAAGCCGGGGAGATTCCGGAGGCCCTCGGCCTTCTGCGGTGTGCCCTCCGACTCGTGCAGGACATCGAGGAGCGCATGGGAGAGGCGGTACTGAGCGACACCCTTGCCTGGCTGCTTGCCTCGCAGGGCGACGCCCGCTCGGCAGCGCTTGTGCTCGGAGCTGTGGACCGCGTGTGGAAACCCTCCGGCGTTCCCCGGCATTTCGGATTCGCGCACATGGCCGCTCACCGCCGGCGAGCCGTGGAACAGGTACGTCGGACGCTCGGGGAGACGGCCTACGCGCACGTCTACCGGGAGGGTCAACGTCTCGCCCTGCGCGACGTGCTGGAAACCGCCTTCGCCGGACACGGTGCCCTTGACTGACATCACAGTCAGTGGGCCGACAAGGGCATCGGCTCCGGGCAGGCACTGCGCCTTCACCGATAGGAGCGGGGCCCGGCCCACGGGGCCCCGCCGGCGCGGGCTCGCCGCCCGGTCAGCGGCCGCTTTCGTCCAGTGCCTGCGTGACCGCCCGCACGCTGCGGGCGATGTGCTGGAGCTGCATCAGCTCGGCGGCGTACAGCTTGATGGTGTGCTCGATCACGCCCTCGTGCAGTCCCAGCCGGGGCAGGTCGGCCCGTGCGGTCCGCAGGGCGGTGCGCGCCACCCGGATCTCGTGCTCGACCTGGATCTGGGCGTGCCGGGCCAGCAGGACGGGGTGCCGGATGAACGCCGGGTAGCTCGCGTACCGCGCTGGTACCAGCCCGCGCAGCCACTTGGCCGCCGAGCGTTCCCAGTCGTAGCTCCCGGGGGGCTTGACCTGGCAGGGCCAGTCGGGGCTGAGGCGCGTGGACGTCAGGGGCATGATCATCGCTTCCGGGTCTACGGCGTCGCCGGCGCGGACGACGGGGTGGGGCGGCCCCGGTCTAGGGGATGACCGGGACCGCCACGGGTGGCCGGGCAGGGGAGGCCCGGCCGAACACCCGGGCCGCCGGTGCGGGTAGGAGCCGGCGGCTTCGGGTGTTCGCGCGGGTGCCCGGTGGAAACCGGTTCCGGGCCGCGGCGGTGGTGCGTGCAGCGCATGGCGGACCGTCGGCCTCCAGGGGCGGGCGGGTGCGGTGGGCGGAACGCGGTCCGGAGCGGCCGGGCCGTGATCCGTGAGCAGTATTTATATATGCCAACCGGTTTTCAAGACGTATGAAAACATTCACGCCTGCTTCGAAGCGGGCGGTGACGGCGACGACCGGCGGGTACCGGCTCGGTCCTGGCTCAGTCCCGGAGGAAGAACTGATGCTCGTCGGCCACCTGTTCGTAGTCCTCCAGCCGGGCCTGCGTCCGCTCCGGATCGGCGTCCGTCATGGCCTGCAGCAGCGCCGCGCACATCACGCCGGGAGCGGCGTAGGAGTCGAACACCAGGCGGGAGCCGGTGCCGGTGCCGAACGTGACGTCCGCCTCGTCCACGAGCGGCCCGAGCGCCAGATCGGTGATCAGCGCGACCTTCAGCCCTGCGCTGCGCGCCACCCGGATCGCGGTGAGGGTCTCCTGCGCGTGCCGCGGCATGGAGAAGGCCAGCACCCAGGTGCCGCCCGCTTCCCGCGACTGCAGCAGCGCGTCGTAGGCCACGCTGCCGCCCAGCGTCACCAGCCGCACGTCCGGGTGGATACGGCGCGCGGCGTAGGCGAAGTACTCGGCCAGGGAGACGGAGATGCGCAGCCCCAGCACGGTGAGGGGCGCGGACGCGGACAGCTTGCGTCCGACCTCGATGACCCGGTCGGTGTCGGCGAGGTCCCGCCGCAGGTTCTCCAGGTTCTCGATCTCCGCGTCGACCGCGGCCTGCAGCTCGTTGGCCCGGTTCTCCTCGGCGTGCCCGCCGGAGCGGGTGCCGAGGGTGATCGCCTGGAGCCTCTCCCGCAGCGCGGGGTAGCCGCTGAAGCCGACCGCGGAGGCGAAGCGGGTCACCGACGGCTGGCTCACCCCGATCCGGTCCGCGAGGTCGGTGATCGACAGGAACGCCGCCTCGGTGATGTGCTCGATGAGGTACTGCGCGATGCGCCGCTGGCCGGGGGAGAGCCGGGGACGGTCGAAGAGGGTGCGGAGCTGGGCCGTCGGGGACAATTCCGTGTCCGGGCCCGCCTTCCCCGAGGTGATCGCGGATGCCTGTGCGCGTGCCTGCTGCGGCGATGGCACCGGTGCGCCTCCTTCGTCTCCCACGAGGGTTCAACATAGCCCACACACCCGGGTGACCAGCCGCGTCACCCACCCCGCTCCGGCCCCGCCGTCCCGGTGCTCTCCGCCCCCGTATCGCCCTCGCTTCCCGCGCGGGACCGGCGCCCGCACAGCCCCCGCCTCCCGGCCGAAACCCACCCCACACCGCCCCCACCCCCCCGGCCGGGACCACCCGCGCACAGCCCCCGTTATCTTTTTCGCGGTCCTGCAAGAGGGCCGCTGGCCTCCGGGCCCGGCATGACTGTTGCCCCCTGTCGATGGGATGACCTGGGGGGTGG